>JASFLX010000009.1:0-32595 GCA_050117895.1 Desulfobacterales bacterium
ATTTATTAATTATAAATCATCACACATTGAGATTTTTTCCCGTCAATTTTAAGGGTAAACGGGTTGTTCAGTCTAACATGCCGTAAATAAGTGGTTTCTTGAATGGCAGGCTGTGAACCTACCCATTCCCAATCAAAATAATCGTCCGACCCTTCGGTAACTGTAATGTAATGAATACCCAGAGATGTTATATTTTGAAAAAAGTGCGATCCCTGGGAAGGATCAGCCTTTAATTCTTCATTTCTAAGTTCAATAATGGCGCCTACACCTGAAATATTGCGCCATTGCACCGGTATACCCAGCCATCTGTCGGCGGATCCCCACCGTCCGGGACCAACCAGAAGATAAGGGCGTTTTTCTTTAAGCAAGCCCGCATTTAATTTATCAATTTCTCCTGCTATTTTTATCGTAGCTTTGAGTTGAAAATCATCCGGCTTAACATACACGATATCTGCCATTTCTTCATTTTTTCCATTTCCAAGGGCCTGTTTGGAAAGGCAAAAGGCATTTTCAATTTCTTGCCGGGTAATTTGAACCTCAAACCGTTCTCCACCCGCAACCATGGGTCTCATTTGAAGAAAAAAGAAATCGCTTTTCTTTTTTTTATCGGAACTTAAATTTACCGAAAATTCAATTTCTACCGGACATCCCATGCCTTTTCGCCCCAATTCGAGCAGATCTGTCAATAAATGAGGTAACGGAAATATATTGTACTTCAGTACCTGATTAAAAGTTATAATCTTGGGCCCGGGCATATAGCCTGTATCGCGGATACGATGTTCTTCCGGCACATACGTACTGGCAAGTGCCTTTACCGGATACTCCGCTTCAGCATCGTCAACCTCCCTTTTTCCCAGGTTTGAATATTTCAGAAAGTTAAGTTCATCGGGATAATTTTTAACCTTCAATGCATAAAAAAAACGCTGGGCGTTTGCCAGGATATCATCAACCATGGAAAACTGGGGCATAACACTTGGATATTTTGGAGAAAAGCGCACCGTTCGGCCGCCTTCCACAACCGTCCTTCCCAATCCCAGAGCAATATGGGCAATCCCCTCTTCGGGTTTCATTTTGGAAACCGGATAAAAATTATGAGACTGGGCCACTCCGGAAATGGCCGGATAAAAATAATCTCCATATTCTTCTCCGGTCAGTTGCTGGATAATAACTGCCATGGCCTCTTCCTGAGGCTGAGTTGATGTGCTGCGAGAAAATGCCTTGGCATCTTCATAATAGGTAGACGCATACACCAGTTTTATGGCGGTAATGAGATGGTCCAGCCGCTTGGAAAGTTGGGAATGGTTATTGGGAATCATATAGGTTTCATAAATTCCGGCATAGGGCTGGAACTGGGCATCTTCAAGCAAACTCGAAGAACGTACCGACAGAGGATATTTCACCTGGGCCAAGTAGGCTTCCAATTCTTTGACCAGCCATTCGGGCATGTCTGCCTGTAAAAATACTTCTCTAACTTCTTCATTTTTATAATTTTCAGTGGCAAAATGCTTTAGGTCGTTCTGTGTGATAAAAGATTCAAAACCGTCCGTACTTACAACCAGAGTTTTTGGAATTTCGATGTTAATTTCGGGATAATTTTCATAAATTTTCGGATTCTGCTGTAGCAGGGCGGACATAAAGGCTAAACTCCGGGCCTTACCCCCCAGCGAACCCTGACCGATTTTAACAAAGTCCATAACATCCGCATCGAAATTATGTCTTTTGAATTGAGCGACCACACCTTTTTGACGCCACTTCCGCAATGCATGGACATTGGCGATGATATAATTTCTTATGTCATGGGCGCTTGCAAAATCAGAGGCTTTGACCTGTCGAAATTTGGAAGCAAGAGGGATTTCCGAACGAGACATAATCCAGTTGGAAAAATGATTGCGCTCAGCATGATAATAAATCGATTCATCCGGTATCTGTGCAACCTTTGCTTCAAGCGTGCGAAGATCGCACGCGCGGTCGATTTCCGTGCCATCCGGCATGCGGAAAACAAAATCTCCGAAACCTAAATGGTTCAGAAAGAAATCGTGTAACTCTGCAAGAAGGTTTGGAGAATTTTTATCCAGAAAAACAGACGGAATCTGATCTGCTTTTGTCTTATTGGATGATTTTGAACTCATCAAGAGAAGGGGAAGATCAGGGATTTCCTCTTTCATTTGTGACAGTAACAAAAACCCTGCATCATCGATCAGCCTACCATTTTTAGGGATGCGGGTATCGGATATAATGCCGAACAGAAATGACCGGAATTTTTGGCATAGTTCCATGGCCTCTTCATAGTTTTCTGCTAAAAGGATTTTTGGCCTGGCCCGCATGGTGAGCAGTCGGTGTTCTTCGTTAAGACCGGCGCCAAGGACGGCCTGGGTTTGTTTGACAATCTCTTTGTAAATCATGGGTAGAAAAGAAGAGTAATAAACCGGTGAATCCTCAACCAGAATCAGGACCCGGACCATTGCCTTCCGAGTGTCGCTTTCAACATTCATGCGATCTTCCACGTTTTTAACCAACGCGAGCAACAGATCGGAATTGCCGGACCAGATAAAACTTTTGTCAATCCCTTTACAATTTTTGCTTTTCGGAAATGGATAAATGCCGATGGGGCTGTGAGATAAGAGAATAACAGGGAGACTCGGGTTGAATTTCTTAACCTCCAGGCCCAATGAAAACGCATCCATGTCATCGACATGGGGCATGGTTAGAACCATGTCGAATTTTTTTTTATTCAAGTGAGACAGCGCCTCTCTGGCCGAAGACGCCCGTGTTACCCTGGGCGGAAGGCTAAGATTTAACCCACTGTATTCATTTATGATTCTTGATGCCGGACTGCCATCCTCTTCCATGATGAATATATCATAAGGACTGCAAACAAATAAGATTTCACGTACCTTGATTGACATCAACTCGTGAAAAATTTTTAAGTGTGAATAAAATTCACCGGGTATTTGACCGTATTCTTTAATCATCCTATGTCCCGATTTGATGATTGTTGATGAGTCTGTTGATTAATGGTCTTTTCGCACAATCTCTGCGTTATGCTCAAAAAATAATCCTAGGAATATCAAATATATGCCTGCCTGCCCCGTGAAATGTGAAGCCTATTTCATTGGGGTGGTTATTTTTTTCGCATGCCTTGATCTTGAACGAAAATCCTCATTAATCAACAGACTCATTGATCAGGATGGCAGCGAAAGAAAGTGATCCCAAAGCCGGGGTGAAAAACCACCAGAGATGTTTATAAGCCGCCTCTGGTGGTTATTGTAATGCCATTTTTGTATTTTTTCAAGAATCGATTATCCGGAGAGCTTCCTCCCGATAGGCGTCCATTACATACGGCGTCCCTGTGACTTTGGCACACTCTTCGGTTAATGAGAATATGTCATTTCGGCTGATGTATTTGACGGCCCAGTTCCTGGATCCGGCCATTATTTGTTGAAGTCCGACCTTGATTTTATCGGTCACGCTGAAAATGCCGATGGCACCCAAAGGAAGACGTTCGGCTTCCGAACCGTATTTTTCTTTTAACACTTCATAATTCATAAATATTTCTTCTTTGTAAGATCCAAATCTCGAGACGGTAGTCGGAAGACCACCGTCTTCTCCTCTTAACCACTTTTCTGTGTTTTTACCCACCATGCCCGGAATCATTAACGCGCGGCCCATGCATACGGCCTTACAGTACGGCGCACCTAAAGCCAGGGCTTTGAAAACATGATCTTCGGAGGAGAAACCACCGGCAAATGCGATGTCCGGGACCCGTTTCCCCCGTTGGGCCAGGCGTTCACAAAGCTCATAGGCCATGGAGTGGAGGTATATGGAGGGAATACCCCACTCGGCCATCATTCTCCAGGGGCTCATTCCGGTCCCTCCCGGAGCACCGTCAATAGTCAAAAGATCAATATTAGCATCGCTGGACCAGCGTATGGCCATGGCCAGCTCTCTCATGGGATAAGCGCCGGTTTTCAACGTGATACGTTTGGCTCCGAGCTTTCGAATCCTTTCGACTTCATTCATAAAGCTTTCCTGGTCGATGAATCCGAGACGCGAATGCCGCTCGAACTGCTTCAGGGGACCTGCCTTAAAAGCGGCCTGGAAAGCAGGTTTCTCCGGGTCCGGCGTAACAATGTAACCCCGTTTTTTTAATTCCAGCGCCCGGTCCAGAGAGTTTACCTTAATTTCACCACCGATACACTTAGCGCCTTGTCCCCATTTCAACTCGATGGTTTCGACGCCAAACTTATCAATGACGTATTCCGCAACTCCGTTGCGTGTATCCTCAACATTCATCTGTACGAGGATATCCCCGTAACCTTCCTGATAGCGACGATATTCTGTTATACGGCGGTCCATCTCCGGAGATTTTGTAACTTTGCCGTTTTTGTTGAGTTCCAACTCAGGATCGATCCCGCATACATTTTCACCGCACACCAGGCTGATACCGCTGATTGCAGCTCCTATTGCAAAGTGCTCCCAGTTTCTGCGGGCAATATCCGTACTGCCGAGGGCACCGGTGAAAATTGGCACCTTCATCGTCACCTTGTCGGTGACACCGAAAGATGTTTCCGTATCCACGGCCGGAAATGTCGCCTTATCCGGATCAGGATCCATTCCTTTGGCTCCCAATGCATAGCCCATAATATTAAGGTGAGAGTAGTCAACCGGATAGTCCTTGTCGGCACCGGCGGTGACACTTCCGAAAGGCTCGGGATAAAGGAGTTCACGCCCACGAAATGTGGCCCTAAACAAGTCGCAGTTGCCCTTGCATCCATCAATGCATCGGCTGCAGATACCGGATTGGGGCGCAACGCTTCGAGATCGGTTTTTTGTTTGTAATGCTTCATTGGCATTTGGTCGATGTAAATTCAAAACTATTCTCCTTTCTAAATATGAATTCTAAATAAAAAAAGCGCCTGCCTGGTTAAGGTAAAGACGCCTTTGTCTTTTAACTAAAAAAAAACGCACGCCGTTGTGCGTAATTTTAGCAATGCTAATTTAGTCTTCGGATTATTAGCTATACTAAATTGATTTGTCAAGGGATATTTGATTCGTTTTATAAGATTTAAGAGGGTTTATGGTGATGTCAAGAGACCTTTGTAAAACGCCCCTTTTTGATCAATTTCTGCGTCAGGCTCAAATTTTAATCCTCAAAATACTGAATGTATTCGCGCCTGCCCCGTGAAATGTGAAGCCTATTTCTCCGGGGTGGTTAAAATTATCGCCTTTCTTGAACTTAAACAAAAATTGACGTTTTTCAAAGGTCTCGTCAAAAAAGAGTGCCAAATACGGTATTGTCGATTTTTACGCTGTCAATTTTGACCGGAACCAAGGTGTTTTTGAGATTATCATCACCGTTTACATGAACCGGTATATAGTTTGATGTGATTCCTTTAAGCAAACCCGTAGATTTGTCCCTTTTGTCTTCAATAAGGATTTCAACCGTTTTTCCTGTAAACTTTTTGTAAAAATCCTTTTTTTTTATGTGGCCGAGATCACGCATTATCTTACAGCGGACTTTGATTGTTTTTGAATCGACCGGTTGTTGGTAACTGCTTGCAGGTGTACCTTTTCGAGCTGAAAACGGGAAAACATGCAGATAGGTAACGGGCAATTCATCGATTAATGAATATGTATTTTCAAAAGCCTTTTGAGTTTCACCCGGAAAACCGATTAAAGTATCCACACCGATGGCAGCATCCGGAAGCAATTCATTAATTTTTCTGATCTGATTTCTGAAAAGCGAACGGGTATACGGGCGGTGCATTTTTTTTAAAATAAGATCATCCCCGCTTTGCAGAGGAATATGAAAATGGTGACAAAAAATATCCGCTTTTGCCACAAGTTCTATGATGTCATCCGTAAGCTCATGGGGTTCTATAGAACTGAGTCGCACACGGTCGATGGGATTGATATCAACAATCCGGTGTAACAGCTCTGTTAAATCGGTTTTTGGAGAAAGATCTAATCCATAAGCGCCAAGATGAACGCCGGTGAGCACAGCTTCGTGGTATCCGGCCTGTTTAAGTTGCTTTATATTTTTTAAAACGTTTTCAATCAGCATGCTGCGGCTGCGTCCGCGCGCATAGGGGACAATGCAGTATGTACAGAAACTGTCACAGCCGTCCTGAATCTTTAAAAATGGTCGGGTTCTGTTCCCCGAGACCGCTGCAGGGGTATGTTCGAAATGGTGTTCAGATAATATATTTTGCCGGATCAGATGAGGGTAGGGCTCTTTTTCTTTTGATAAGACCATGTCGGGTATTTTAAATTTGTCCATGTGACCGATGATGTGATGAATGCCGTCTATTTTATCGATTTCATCAGGCTCGGTCTGGGCATAACAACCGGTTACAATAATACGTGCCCCCGGATTGGATCGTATGGCCTTTCGCACCGCCTGTCGTGACTGCATGGATGCTTTCTGTGTGACCGTACATGTGTTAATAATGCACAGGTCTGCCTTTTCTTTATGGTGTACCGGATAACATCCTGAATTCTTGAGTTGATGGGCCATAGCATCAGACTCGGATTGATTTACTTTACAGCCCAGTGTGGTAATCGAAAACTTGAGGGAATGATTCTGTATACTCGATACCGGATGCCGCCGCATCCCTTTTTTTTGTTCTTTCATCAATTTTATGTTTTTTTTAGGTAATATCTCGATTTTATCTTCAACACATATTTTACCATTAACCCAATATTGCATTATTCGCCTTCGCCGAAATACCCTGCAGCTTGTTGGAGTGAAACGGAAATCCCGCTCAGGGGGCTGCAGGGATGAAAGGCAAGGTGAACCGCGCCGAAGCTTATCAGAGCGAAGGCGGGTTAATTCAGCTATATCATATCAACGTTGGAAAGGCTACGGCGCAATTCCACTTTGATACCTCGCAGCTTGCTGCGGGGAGCTTCATTCCAGAACTCATTATCCCCAGTATTCAATTCTTCCAGTCTGATGGCATAAGTTACCATTAACAAACCTATATTTTCAAGAAGTTGTAGAATTTCCGAGACGTAGATGTTAGTTTAAAGTTTGCAAATGCAGAAAGGTATGCTAACTATCTTTTATTACAGATGACTGTAAAAGGCGTCTGCGCAGTATTAGATAAGCTGAATAAAAACGGAGTTCCCTATAAAGAACGTTTAAACGAATATGGATCGAATTATAAATCTTGCCGAAATGAAAATTTTAAAAAAGGAGGTTAATAGATGAACAGAAATAAAATATCACGTATATTTTACCCAATTATAATCATGCTATCATTTTTTCTGATCACTGCTTGTGCCGGTACCCCGAGCGGTCCGGGAGCAGCCCCCAGCATGGTTAATGCCGAAAACCCGGTGGAAATGGTCAACCAGTTGGGTGGGCACATCGCCGATGCTCGCAAAAATCAGGTGAATGTGCTTTCACCGACCTGGTACGCCAAGGCTGAGGGGTCCTATATAGAGGCCAAAGATGATCTTGAAAAAGGCAAAGAGCTTTCGGATATCCGGAAATACGTGAACAAAGCAGAAACCCAACTCCAAAAAGCAGAAGAAATGGCTAAAATATCTCGAACGACCTTGGGCGAGGTGATTGAAGCAAGGAACAAGGCTCGTGTTGCCGGTGCTACGGATTTGGGCAAAGATTATGTGGCAGCGGAAAACCGGTTTCTCAACCTTACCCAAGCCATAGAGAATAATGATTTGCGCTATGCTCAAAACAACCAGAAAACTCTTGCTAACGTGTTTCGCCAATTGGAGATTCGGGCAATTAAGGAAAAAACCATTGGTGAGGTCCGCACGCTCATCGACCGGGCCGAAAAATCCGGTGCTAAGAAAATAACACCCAAATCATTTGCCTTGGCCCAAGAAAAATTGAAGGAAGCCGATGAATTCATCACCGAAAATCCTTACGATAAAGATATCATGAAGAAGAAAGCCGATGAGGCCCTGTTTATGGCCAAGCGGCTTCATCCCATAATGGATCAGAGCCGGAAGATCAAGCCCATGTCCCCTGAACATGTCGCCTTATGGATGGAAGAAATCCTGCACAAAATGACCCGTAAACTGTCGGCTCCGGATATGCGGGATCAGGACTTTGAAGTTCAGGTGGAGAATATTCTCGGCTCAATCGGGACGCTGCAGTCTGACCATGATTTTATGATGGCCAAGGTAAATTCCCAGCAAGAACAAATGGATCTTTTGAATCAGCGCATCGGTCTGCTCGACAAACAGACTCGTAGAGGTCAGGCCGAAAAAGAACGTCTGGCAGCCGAAAAACAGTTCAACCAACGATACAATGAGGTCCAGACATTTTTTGACAGTGACGAGGCTGAAGTTTACAAACAGGAAAATCAGTTGGTTATTCGTTTAAAGGCCATTAAATTTCCGGTGGGCCAGAGCGTCCTTATGCCGGGAACTTATACTCTGCTGACGAAGGTCCAACGGGCCATCAGAACCTTCGGAGAACCTCGAGTGGTGGTCGAAGGTCATACAGACAGTACCGGCTCGGATGAAGTTAACGAGTACTTATCCCAACAAAGGGCTGAAGCAGTTATGGAATATCTGATTGCGAATAAGACCCTGCCATCCAATAAAATTATGGCCGTTGGATACGGATCGGTAAGGCCTCTGGCGTCCAATAAGACATCTGAAGGACGGGCCATCAATCGCCGCATCGATGTGGTTATTACGCCTACAGTAAAGCCGGCGCCTTAGACCCCATACTTCAAAGTTTAACAAGGCTTCAGAGAACCGTTATTCTTGTTACCGTGCCCCTGGAAATCGGAACCGGGACTCATTAGAAAGGGTCTCCGACCGAGGCGCGGAGAGGGAGCTATCAAACATGCCTGACCGAACAACAGATACTGATGTTTCTCATGTGACTGGCGGGCCTTGGCGTCGGTTTTTCCTTAACCGCTGGATGCTAGCCGGGGTGGGACTAGTTTTGGTGTATGCCCTGCTTGGTTTTTTGCTAACACCCTGGCTGTTCAAACGGTATGTGAGCAATTACGCCGCAGAACAGCTCAAGCGTAAAGCTTTAATTGGAGAGGTTCGCGTGAATCCTTTCCTATTCACATTTGATGCCAAAGGTTTTTCTCTAAAGGAGGCGGACGGTGCTCCCATTATTGGCTTCGGGCGCCTGTTCGTAGACTTCGAGCTTTCGAGCCTCTTCCGCTGGGCGTGGACGTTTGCCGACATTCGCATGGAACGACCGTCTCTGCATGTGGAGATCCGGCACGACGGCCGTCTCAATCTCACAGCACTTTCTGACAATTTATCCAAGTCGGAGGGTTCTCCGCCCGAAGCCGGTCACCCGCCGCGACTGCTGCTGCAGCACGCTGAAATCATCGACGGCAGCTTCACCTTCAGTGACCAGTCCGACCTTACTCCTGCCACCGAGACATTTGCGCCTCTTAACATCGAGTTTAAAGATATATCTACACTTCCGGATCGAAAAGGCCCATACACCGTCAGGGCCAACCTGCCCGGCGGCGGCACGGTGGGCTGGCAAGGCCAGGTATCTTTGCAGCCCATCTTTTCCCAAGGCCAGCTAAACGTGTCCGGCTTTAAGCTGGCCACAGCCTGGAAATTTGCACAGGACGAGGTAAATCTTGCCGAGCCGGCGGGTGTGATGGACTTCAGCACCCACTATCGATTCGACTATCGAAAACACAACGCCTTTTTGGTGTTGAAGGACTCAAAACTCGCGTTCAATGGAGTTGTGCTCACGGAAAAGAGCAAGAGAGACCCTATACTTGCTTTGAAAACAATTGAAGTTGCCGACATGAGCTTCGACCTTCACGCACGGGAGGTTATGGTTCCGAACATCAGCGTGCGTGACGGTAGAATTGCAGCATGGGTTAATGAGGAGGGGGTGTTTAACTGGCAGAAGCTTGCCGTACGCCGGCAACCCGCGGAAGTGACTGCACCCATTCCCGGTGCTTCAGCATCGACCCGCCGGCCGTGGCACTTGAAAGCAGGAGCGGTGAACGTTGAAAACGTTGCGTTGGATTATACAGACCGCAGTCGCGCGACGCCTTTGACCCTATCCATTAACGGAGTTAATATTCTGTTGAATGCGTCGGCAGAGGTTGGCGCCGAGCCGTCAAAAGCAACCGTGGATGGTTTGAAGGTGAAGTTGAGCCACATCGCCCTTTCGAAGACAGGCGATGATATCTCCCTCATCGCGATAGACATGCTCGCGCTGGATCATGGTCGTATCGATATGGGCAATCGTTCAGTAGTACTAGAACGAGTGGCTGCAACCGGCGGAGGAACACGCGTGGTGCGCGGCAAAGGCGGCCGGATCCGGCTGGCTGAGATGCTGGCGCCCGGTGATCGGGGCAAGTTAAAGCGCGAGATCATCGAGACCGGTGAGAAGGCTCGATCCCAGGGCAAGCCATGGTCTTTTAGGCTTGATGCGTTTGATTTGAACGACTTTCGTGCAGCGTTGCAGGACCATACCATTGACCCGGCCATGGTTTACGACCTGCAAGATATCCGCGCGTCGTTGAAAAATATTACCAATGACGGCAAGACCCCGATCCAGTTTGACGCTGGGTTCATTGTGGTACAGGGTGGAAAGGTAAACCTCAACGGCCAGGTCAGCCCGCTAGTAGATCATGCCCAAGCACGCGCGAAGATTGTGGGAATTAACCTCAAGCCGCTGCATCCGGTGGTAGCCAAATTCACATCCCTTGCGCTCGAGTCTGGAAAAGTTAACGTGTCTGCCCGCGTGAAATATCGCGCCGGAAAATCCGGACCACAGTTACGGGTTAAAGGTTCCGTAAGTGTAGACAGGCTCAGGCTAAACGAAGCTGTTACCGGCGAACGCTTCCTTGAATGGAAGAAAATGTCCGCTAATGGACTGACGTTTGGTCTATCGCCCCATGGACTGCAGATCGAGGAGGTTAGGCTGCTGGAGCCCGGCGCCAAGGTTGTTATCTTCAAGGACCGCAGCATAAATTTGGTCAAGGCGATAAAAGCCCCGAATGTGGCCGGCACTGAGAAAACACCGAACCTCAAACAGGTCCCGGCCGTGGTCCCGCACACAAACCAGACGCTTTTCCCGGTGAGCATCGATCGGGTTCGCGTGGAAAAAGGCGTTGTTGATTTTGCTGACCTCAGTCTTGTCCTGCCGTTCGCCACCCGGATCACTGATTTTAACGGAGGTGCTGCGGGCATTTCTTGTGATCCTGAGAGCCGTGCCTCTGTGTCGCTGGAGGGCAAAGTCGACCCATACGGACTTGCAACCGTGAAAGGAAAGTTGAGTCCGTTCACGCCCAAAACGTTCACTGACATCGTGGTGTCGTTCCTTAACGTGGAGATGACGCCGCTCAGCCCATACAGCGCCACGTTTGCCGGGCGAAAAATCGCATCCGGCACGCTTGGCCTCAACCTGGGATACAAAATCAAGAACAGCGAACTTCTTGGAGATAATGAGGTGGTGTTGGAACAGTTCACGCTCGGCGATCGAGTGGAGGCGCCGAATGCGGTCAACCTGCCGCTGGATCTGGCGATTGCTCTCCTTACCAATGCTGAGGGTAAGATAGATGTGGCGGTGCCGGTGCACGGCAACTTGGACAACCCGAAATTCAAATACGGGCATGTAATTCGGCAGGCGTTTATCAACCTGATTAAAAAAATCGTGACTGCGCCATTCCGAGCACTGGGCGGCATTCTGGGCGATAAGAGCGATAATATGGACGCCATCTCTTTCTATTCCGGGAGTCATCGCCTGCTGCCGCCGGAGCTGAAAAAGCTAAAAAAGGTGGTTCATGCCCTGGAAAAGCGGCCCAAGCTGAGGCTTGTGGTGCAGGGCCGTTTCGATCCCAAAGTCGATGGTGAGGCATTGCGTACAGAGCGTGTAAGGCGTGCCCTCGCCGTGCAGATGGGCGTAAAGCTTACTTCCGAACAGAGGTTGGGGCCTATCGCCTTGGACAACGCAAAGACCCAGAGAGCTTTAGAAGAGTTACTCGAAAGGCGCAGTGGTGACAACGCGGTAGCTAATTTCAAAATGCGGTACGAAAAAATGACCGGCAAGAAGGCCAAACGGGTGAATTCGGCCCTGGCATTTTTCGGCTGGGAGAGTTCAGATACTACCTTTTATCAGGCAATGTTCAAGGAGTTGGTAGGGCAAGAGCCGCTTAAGGACAACGACCTCCGTGATCTTGCTCAGCGGCGCGCGGAAGCCATTATAAAAAATCTCAAGACAACCGGAGGTCTGGATGTCACGCGGGTGACCCTAGGAAGTTCCGGTCCGGCGGAGGATGCCTCCACGGAGACCGTCGACACCAGGCTCACACTGGACGTCATCAAGCCCTAAGATCTCACTAAAAATGCTGAGGCTGCAACTGTTCACTGGAAATACAAAGATAGGGAATTGGCTGAATTTGTAAGTTCAAAATATAATTCTAAATGTTAGAAACAGTTCCCATGCCACGACAAGCATAAACACGCCAATGGTATATGAAAAGAGAGAGCGAGTGTAAATTTTAATTTTCCTAAGAAAAACATTATTGAATATTACAAGAATAATTACAGAATAACATACTAAAATATATTTCACACTCATAAAGGTCAACGGGCCGAAGTTAAGAAAATATGCCATTATAGGATTGATTTCCGTAGCCCCGTGATCTAACAAAAATAAAGTTAACAAACCATCGATTATATTTAGAAAAAGAAAAACTACTATCGCTCCAAAGAGCGTTGAACTATATTGATCAAAATAGAAAAAATTGTTCTTGTCGTCCTGCCGACGTATTTCTTTTCTCCTCTTGTAAATAAACAATGATTTTATTTCCGGAATCTTATGTCTACGCCGGTCTTTTCCAGATCTTCTATCCAAGTGAAATATATTTTTTGTGTGTTCGGTCATAAATAAAAGAGACGATGTCAGGGTTAATAAATTTTGAATGCAATATTCTACTTAATCAAAAATTGTGCCAGATGTGTTAATTAAATAAATTATAATGATATCAAATATTTATTATTTTTTAAAAATTAATGAATTAGTAATTGTGAAATATATTTCATACTAATTTATGTAATTGGTTATACATTTTCAGGGGTTTTGGTAATTAAAAGAATGGATGATAGGTGTTGAATCTGATTTTTATTTCAGATATATGTAATCAACACCAATTGCTTTCGGATTGTAATACTGGCGCAAGGTCTACCTTAATCAAACTCCCCAACTTTTGGTCATATAAAGGTAATCGTTATCATCAAATTCAAAGCTGAGGAGAGAACCCATGTCCGGGAGAAAGTTGTTTTACCTAAGCATTGTTTTATTTTCCGCAGTAACGGTAAGTTCAGCATTATTAAATTGCACTAGTGGTGAACAAAAATCCATACCCATGGAAAAATGGGTTTCTCCACAAGGGGTCGTTTCGGTATTAAAGCCGAAAGAGTGGAATGTGGAGGAGAACTACACCGGCAACTCTTCGAGCATTGTTGTTTGTGATGACTCAAGAATAACTGGTATTACGTTTTTTGTTTCAAGGAACGATTCAGGGATTAGGGATTCACTTTGTCTTCTCGGGGAGAGTGTAAAGAAAAATAGAAAAAAATTTCCTGATTTCAAGTGTAACAACACCTGGGCTGCTCGTGATAAATCCAAAGCAATTACAGACATTTCTTATACAGCAAAGGGAATTCCTGTTTTAGGCAAATTCTATTATTTTGTTAATCCAAACCAAGTACTATTTATGAGTTATCAGTCACCAGGAGACAAATTTTCAAAACACAAAGGAATTTTCCTTACCATTTTGAACAACATCAACTTTTATGATCAGTATGAAGAGCAGAAAAGGTCACGGTCAATAGAGAAGCAGGTTATGCAGGCCGTCCAGCCGGTTCAAGCACAGATGGTTTGGCGCCAGGCACCTGACGGCTCTGCAAGATTCATGGCCCCTGCCAATTGGCAATACCAAGCTCAAAAAGGAAAGACACTTGTCGGAAGCGAGCAGGAGGATGCCGGATTTGTTTTTACAAGCGTAGAGTCTTTTGCAAAGGACCACGGAGTTCGGGTCCCGGGAGTGCTTATATCCCGGTATCTGCCTCCTGACCAGTTTGTCGGGTTATTCCTGAAACAATTTGGGAAAGCCGGCAATGTTCAGGTCATTGAAAAAATTCCTGATCATCGGACAGTCCAGCAGGCGGCGCAGGTTTTAAGATCTCGATGTGAAGCACAAGACCTTGTTGTAAAGTTTTCATCGAAAAGCGGGAGGAGCTGTCTCTCTACTTTCAAGGTCATTACAGCGCGTCCCGCCTTATTTAGTGGGCAATGGTGGTCAATAGTGGGAGGCTTCTGGGCTCCGGAGAGTAGATTTGCCGCATACGCCCCGCTTCTTGAGAAAATTGCAAAATCTTATCAAGTTAATGATGTTTGGGCTAAAAACTATATACAGTCAGGTCTTGCAAATCTGAGGCGCCTGAAGCAGAAAACACAACAAGCGATCCAAAAGCTTCATCAAGCAAGATACGACCAACAGAGATCGTGGGAGGCAAATCAGGCGAGGAAGGACTACTCGAATTGGAAATTTTCTCAATACTTGAGGGGTAAGACAAGCTGGGTTTCAGATCTTGAGGGAGGAAAGGTCTACCATACAGATTCCTGGGGAACCAAGGATACATGGACAGGCGACTACTACGAGGGAAGCCCGTATAATTATGTAAATTTCAAGGGCAGAAACCCTAAACATCCTTCCCTTGAGGACATGCAAGAGATAAACTCTTTTGAGCTCTACCAAAAATATATACAGGGTCAGTAATAGGAATTAGAAAATGTTATATTGAGATTTCAGTTAAACTTTCTGACCGTAATACCTGTTTATAAAATGCATCGGATTGCCTATTTTATTACTCCCCATGGCTTTGGTCATGCGGCCCGTGCTTCAGCGGTTATGGACGCTGTCAGGATAACCTTTCCTTCCGTTTCATTTGATATCTTTACCACAGTTCCCAAATGGTTTTTCGATGACTCGTTATTGGGTCGGTTTACATACCACGAATTTCCGTCGGATGTCGGACTGTTACAGAAAACGCCTTTTTCGCATGATTTGGAAGAAACCATTGAAAGATTGGACCGATTTCTTCCGTTTAATCCTGCACTGCTCTCAGAAACAGCAGATTTTCTAAAACGGCGGGCATGCCGGCTGGTCGTCTGTGATATCGCCTCCATAGGGATTTCCATTGCAGCAGAAGCAGGGATTCCTTCTGTTCTAATAGAAAACTTCACGTGGGACTGGATTTATGAAGATTTTATATATGATAATGCCCATATGGGCCGCCATGTGGACTTTTTACGGAAAATATACCGGGCGGCTGACTATCACATCCAGGCTTCTCCGGTGTGCAATCCGCAGAAAACGAATATGACCACGGTCCCCATCAGCCGACAGGTCAGGGTGTCATGCCTGCGGGTAAGAGAGGCGTTGGGAGTCTCTCCGGAAAAGAAAATGGTCCTGCTGACCACCGGCGGCGTGCAAGAAAAATACCGGTTTTTAGAAAGCCTCACCTCGCAACCGGAGATTTGTTTTGTTGTTCCCGGCGGCAGTGATCGGCCTGAACGACATGACAATTTAATTCTTTTGCCCCATCGCTCCAATTTCTTCCATCCGGATCTGGTTAACGCCGCAAATGCCGTGGTCGGTAAAGCCGGATATAGTACCATTGCTGAAGTCTATCAGGCGGGAGTGCCGTTCGGTTATGTACCTCGATCAAATTTTCGTGAAACGGCCAAGCTGGTTGCATTTATTGAGAAAGAGATGAAAGGACTCTGTATCAGTATCGAAGATTTTAAGGCCGGCAAGTGGCTCCGGAATATTTTCCAACTATTGAATCTTCAGCGCACTCAACGGTTTGACCGCAATGGATCTTATCAGGCAGCTGCTATTATAACGGATCTTGTTAAACAGGAGCAAAACTTAAGATAAAGGCATAGTAAATTGGAAACGTTTACAGATTTGAAAGACTTTGTTGATAATCCTTATTTCCATGATCAAAGAAAGAAATGCGTATCCAATCTGGATATCGAAAGTATTGATCCGCCCATCGTCGAATTAATCAGCGGTTTGGCAAAATTGGATTACTGTTTTACTTTGCAAAGCTGCTATGGCCACTTTTTGCACAATAACCAAAAGAACCCTTACAATATTGAACCTTTACCCGTTTCGAATAGTATTTCGAATGTCGAATACAAAATAGCCTATATCGCCCTGTGTTTAGAAAATAGTAAGCAAGGAAGGTTCTTATTTCAACATTTGAGAGACATCCCTTCAATTGAACCGGAATATATTCAATTCGGATGTGCAGAATGGTTTTGGGAGAGACAGGTAAATTCATATGCGTTGCAAGTCGAACCAAAAGATTATATGACAAAAGACAGGTTGACTCTTGATTATTGGGAAGCACTTCACATAGAGAAAGTCAGAAAAAAATTTTTCGCCCAGTTAAGAAAGCTCGTTCAAGATTTACTAAATCTAAGAAAGACCGACTCACCGTGACCTTTTTATGTAATTAACGAAAAATTTTGAAATATATGCAATGGGCATAGACAGACATGGGATAGGAAAAAAATACAGGAGGAAAAAAGACAAATGAAGCGAAACATATTGATGATAAAACTGGTGGTACTGGCGATATGTGTGTTTTCGATATTGTCGCTCGTCGCATGTAGCAAGGTCAGCAAAGAAAATTATGATAAAATCAAAATCGGAATGAGCTACGAAGAGGTGGTTGGGCTTTTGGGAAAACCGAACACATGCGAAGACCCGGTGCTAAAAACGAAAAATTGCATGTGGGGCTCATCCGAGAAGCAAATCAAAATCAAATTCGTAGGGGATATCGTTGCTTGGCGGTCCAGCAAGGGCATCTAATCCAAAAATTTTGAGTTTCATATTCGTATGTTGAAGGTTTACATTTCGCATTTCACGAAGTAGACATCAATGCCTTAAAACCTCTTCCATAGGCTTTGCAAAATGAAAATCATGATGTTCGGAGAAATGCCTCAGAAGCCTTTTCAGTCGACATATCTTCTCAGGTGGGGAGGGGACTTGGATTCGGGTTAAAGAATGAAAGAAAAGTATAATGACAAATTTCTGATACACATCTGACACGCAAAACAGGCACTTAGAGAAAATTCTAAGTGCCTGTTTAAATATATAAATTGTGGTGCCGAAGGCCGGACTTGAACCGGCACGGGTCGCCCCACTACCCCCTCAAGATAGCGTGTCTACCAAATTCCACCACTTCGGCACATTTGAAAGCTTATTGAGCCTGAGCAGGCTTTTCAGGTGGAGAAGCTTCCGGCTTAGAGTGAGAGCTGTTTTCAGGTTCTGCCGGTGTAGCCTTTTGCTCTATGGGTGCTTTTTGGTCCGTCATAATTGAATTTTTCATCTTATGACCGGACAGATAAGCCAATCCCAGAGAAGTGATCATAAAGACGATAGCCGCTACGGTTGTCATTTTGCCCAAAAACGTTGAGCCGCCCGTACTCCCAAAAAGAGTCTGACTTGATCCCCCTCCAAAAGCAGCGCCCATATCAGCACCTTTTCCAGTCTGCAAAAGGACGATCAAAATAAGGGCGATACAGACGATTACATGCATTATTATTAAGAATATTGTCATAATTATCTTTTAAACTGAACGATTTTGCTGAATGTTTCAGGATCGAGACTTGCGCCGCCGACAAGTGCTCCGTCAACATCAGGCATTGCCATAAGCTCTGCGATATTGTTTGGTTTAACACTGCCCCCATATAGTATTCTAATAGATTTGGCAAGCGTATTCCCGAAACTTTTTTCAAACACAGAGCGTAAATACTGATGAGCCTCCTGAGCCTGATCGGAAGTTGCGGTTTTACCGGTTCCGATGGCCCAGACCGGTTCATATGCGATAACCAGCCTTTCCAAATCATCCGGAGAAAATCCCTCTAACCCCTTTTTTACCTGTTTGTCAAGAACGGAAAATGTATTTTTTGATTCCCGTTCTTTTTCGGATTCTCCAACGCACATCACCGGTATGAGATTATTATTAACGGCGGCATTTATTCTTTTATTGACGGTCTCGTCGGTTTCGTTGAAATATTGGCGGCGTTCGGAATGGCCGATAATAACATATTTGCATCCGGTCGATACCAGCATGGCCGGTGATATTTCGCCGGTAAAGGCTCCTTGGGCTTCCCAAAATATATTTTGTGCGCCCAGTGAAACACAGCTTCCCTTTACAACGTCAGATACCGGTGCGAGCGCTGTAAACGACGGTGCAATCATCACGTCGATATCTCTGGTCCCGGCGAGAAGTTTTACAAGCTGCGCGGCGGTTTCAAGAGCCTCGGGGCAGGTTTTAAACATTTTCCAGTTTCCGGCGATAAGTGGGGTGCGATTTGTCATAAATTAATCCCTTTCAAAGGTCTCAGATTAAATATTGAAAATTGGCTATTTAAGGGCCCAACGCTGTTATTAATTTTCAATTTGCACCTATAGCTGCGAAGCGATCATGGCTGCAAGATCGACCATCCTGTTTGAGTATCCGGATTCATTATCGTACCAGGATAGCACTTTGACCATGTTGTCAACGGTGTAAGTGGTCAGTCCGTCGACAATGGAGGATAATGTTGATCCATTAAAGTCACAGGATACCAGCGGAAGATCACTATATCCAAGTATGCCGGCAAGGGATTTTTCTGAAGCTTCTTTGAGGGCGTCGTTTACCTCAGTGACCGTGACACCTGACTTTTCCAAAGTTGCAACAAAATCCACAATCGATACATTGGGTGTGGGGACGCGAATGGCTAGCCCGTTTAACTTGCCGGACAGTTCCGGCAGCACCAGCGCCACGGCCTTGGCCGCACCAGTGGTCGTGGGAATCATTGACATTGCGGCAGCTCTGGCCCTTCTCAGATCTTTGTGAGGAAAATCCAGGAGGCGCTGGTCACCTGTATACGAATGTATGGTTGTCATCAGGCCGCTCCTGATTCCGAAATTTTCTAGGAGTACCTTGGCTATGGGGGCGAGACAGTTGGTGGTACAGGATGCATTTGATATGATGTGGTGATTTCTGGGGTCATACTGGTTTGAATTGACGCCCATGACGATGGTAATATCAGGATTCTGGGCAGGCGCGGATATTATCACTTTTCGTGCGCCGGCAGAAAGATGTTTTGATGCGCTTTCATAGTCTCTAAAAAGACCGGTGCATTCTGCAACAATGTCAACGCCCAAGTCTCTCCAGCCGAGGTTGGCAGGATCTTTAACCGAGGTAACGGCAATGGATCTCCCGCCCACTTCAATGGAACCGTCTTTGCCGGTTACTTCCAAATCAAGCTTGCCATGCACGGAATCATATTTAAGAAGATGAGCCATTGTGGCTGAATCCATAAGATCATTAATCGCAGCGACTTCCAGTTTAGCATGATCAATCAAAGCCCTGAAAACAAGGCGTCCTATCCTTCCAAAACCATTTATACCCACTTTTATGCTCATAATGTCTCCTTTAAGTTGATCTTTGTGCCCGGCTATTTCCTTTTATTTCCTTTTAAAATCCCGCTTGCCATCGAAATACTCTTTTTCCCAAAAGCTTCAAGTTCTTTAGCGAGGTCATTGAGTTCCATATCTTTTTGAATATCCACAGCCTTGATCAGAATAGGAAGATTAACGCCGGATATGACTTCCACTTTTCCTTCTTCAAGAAATGAATAACTTAAATTTGAAGGTGTCCCACCGAACATATCTGTAAAAATAAGCACCCCTTTTTTATTATCGACCTGTTTAATGGCTTCGGCAATTTTCTTGCGCAGTTTGTCAACGTTTTCTTTCAAATCTATGGAAACCGGTACCATTGTATCGGGTCGATTTCCTAAAATGAATTCAGCAGCGTCAATGAGTGCATCTCCAAGCTGACTGTGTGTTACAATTACGATACCTATCATAATGCTCCTTCTAAAGATTGATGTCACGATGTGTGATTATGATCTGTCTTCCGGGTTTTTTTATATGTTCGAATATGACTTCGGCAATGCTTACCGAACGATGACGGCCTCCGGTGCATCCGACGGCAATGGTTAAATAAGATTTACCCTCTTTTTCATACAACGGGATTAAATAGTCAAGCAGGTCCAGATATTTTTTTAAAAACCTGGTGGCCTCATTATTGTTTAAAACATAATTTTTAATATCCGGGCTTTTTCCGTTTAATGCTTTAAGCTCAGGTACAAAATATGGATTTGCAAGAAACCGAACATCCATAATCAGGCTGGCATCGTGCGGGGTGCCGTATTTAAAACCGAACGACAGAATGTTTATTTTCATGGGCGCAAAATTTTTACTTTGTTGCGCGATATAATGGATTACGGACTTTAAGTTATGGACATTGTAACGGGAAGTATCGATAATTTTATCGGCGGTAATTTTCAGGTCTTTTAACTGCTCCTGTTCAATGCGTATTCCTTCCAAAAGACTTTTGTCCTGAGACAGGGGATGATGTCTCCGTGTCTGGCTGTAACGCTTAAGCAGAGTTTCTTCGTCAGCTTCTAAAAAAAGGATTTTGAATCGATAGCCTTTTTCCTTTAAAGAGTCAAAAACGAATGAATACCTGGAAAGAAAGCTTTTTTCGCGCAAATCCATGACAAATGCCAGCCCCAAAATTTCAGAATCGCTTTCAATCGGCAGCTCTAAAAACTTGGGAAGAAGCGCTACCGGCATGTTGTCGACACAATAGAAACCGGCGTCTTCAAATGCTGATATTGCAGTACTCTTACCGGAACCCGAAAGCCCTGTAATAATAATGATATTTAATTTTTTCACTTTTTATCAACGTTCGGGTTTATAATTCTTCCTCCTCTTCTTTGATAATGGAATAAATTTCATCTCTGTTAACCGCATGTAACAGCTTTTGTTTGAAAGGATCATTTTTTAAAATCCTTGAAATTCGGGCGAGCAGCTTTAAATGAAGGCCTGTGGAATTTTCAGGCGTTATAAGGAGGAAAAAGATATGGGTTGGAAGCCCGTCCATGGATTCAAAGTCGACGCCTTTCCGGCTCAGACCAAAACCGAGTACCAGTGATTCAAGATCTTTTACCTTGCCATGCGGAATTCCGACGCCTTCACCAATGCCGGTACTCCCGAGTTGTTCCCGTTCCATCAGCACTTTTACAAGATACTCATGATTCATGCCGGCAATACGGGCTACGGGGATTACGAGTTCTTCAAGAACGCCTTTTTTGTCCAGTGACTTCAAATCAGTAAGGATTGCTTCTTTTAGTAAAACATCAAGTATTTTCATTTTATGTTCACTATCAAAACGTCTTGTAAATTTTACAAGTTCTCGAAAATACAGTTTTTTAGTAGCAACTTGTTTCTGTCATCATACTCGGATTTCAACACTCTCCGGCAATATAGCAGGATAAGCCAAAAGAACGAACCTGATTACAAACCAATTCGCTTCGCTCACAATTGGAATGTTGGAATATTGGAACAATGGAATATTGGCTTCTGGGAAAATGGAAAGTTGGGTTATCGTAAAATTCCTCTTGACGGGAATTAAATAGAGGAATTTAATCTTTTTTAAATCATCATTCCATCATTCCAATATTCCATGTCCATGTTAAAAATATTAGTCTAAAAAATAATGTTATTTTCAATAAATTGTTGAATTCCCAAGATTTTAGATTATATTCTCGGCTGAATTAAGCCGTAGTCGCCGTCCTTGCGCCGATAAAGGACGTTTACCTGGTCAGTCCTGGCATTCGTAAACACCAGAAAATTGTTCTTCACAAGGTCCATCTGCATGATTGCTTCTTCCACATCCATGGGTTTATATTCGATACCCCTAACCCTGATTCTTACGGTACCTTCTTCATCCAAATGCAATGTGTCTTCAGCGATAATATCTTTTGCTTTGGATTTGGACCCGCCTCGGTGTTTTCTGACTTTTTGTTTATTTTTCTTTATTTGTTTTTCGATCTTGTCAAGGACCATGTCAATGGCAGAATACATGTCTTCGGTTACTTCTTTGCCGTATATGTTGAGTCTGTCGCCGCTTATATTGATTTCAGCCATATGGCGGAATTTTTCAACCGAAAGTACAACATTTGCTTCCGCCGGGTTATATAGATATTTATCAAAACGATCAAGTTTGTCGCCAACGTACGATTTTAAATTTTCAGAAGGATCAAGATTCTTAAAAGTTACAGATGTCTGCATACTTAAGACCTCCCTAAAATTGTTTGCGTTTGTTCGATGGAAGTACTCTCATTATCTCACGATACTTTGCTACGGTTCTGCGAGCGATACTAATGTTTTCCTCCTTTAAAAGTTGTGAAATTTTATCATCGCTATAGGGCCTTTTTGGATCTTCACTTTCAATAAGTTGTCTTATCTTATCCTGGACACTGGCAGAAGCTATGGCTTCGCCGTTGAAACGGTGAATAGAGCTGTTAAAAAAATATTTCAACTCAAAAATACCCCTTGGTGTATGGGCATATTTATTGGTTGTAACCCTGCTGATTGTCGATTCGTGCATCCCGATATCTTCTGCCACATCTCTTAACACCATGGGTTTCAAATATGAAATCCCCTTTTCAAAAAAATCCCACTGGAACTTCAATATACTTTCCATTACCCTGTAGATGGTCTTTTGACGTTGATGAATGCTACGGATCAGCCACGTTGCGGAACGTATCTTTTCCTGTATGTAGTCTTTTGTTTCGTTTGAAAATTTTTTGCCGTCCCTAATTGCATTTTTATAAAAATTGTTGACATGCAGTCTCGGCATCCCGTCGTCGTTTACCCAGATGATGAAATCATCTTCAACTTTGTATACAAAAACATCGGGATTAATATATTGGGGTTCTTCATCCGTGAAGGGCCGTCCCGGTCTTGGCTCCAAGCCTTTGATAACATTAATGGCGCTTATAATATCTTCGATATTTGCTTTTAGAGACTTGGCGATGGCTCGATAATTTTTATTTTCGAGATGATTGAGATGCTCTTCAATGATTTGGGTCACGATGGTACTGTCAAGATCAAAATGTCTTGCCTGTATAAGCAGACATTCACTGAGATTCCTTGCGCATACCCCTATGGGGTCAAATGTTTGCATCAGCAATAGAATTTCTTCAACCTTTTCACTATCAATCCCGCTCATCCTGACAATATCTTCAACAGAGGCATCAAGATAACCGTCTTTATTAAGGTTGCCGGCAATCATACTACCGATTTTCTCTTCGTCCTCGGTGGGTGAGGTCATCAGCAACTGCCAAAGCAGATGTTCGCGTAAAGATTCCTTGCGTGCCACAAAGGATTCGAAATTCGGCGACTCTTTTTTTTCGGTCTCGGAATGTGTCCTGCCCGATGAACTGAATTCATCAATATAATTGCTCCAGTCCATATCATCGGGGATTTTTTCTTCTATTGTGACCTCTTCTGTATCGGACGGGTCAGCAGCCTTTTCATCCGTCTCTTTTTCAAGCTGCTCTTCAACAGTAATTTCATGGATTTCTTCTTCCAGCGTGGGATTTTCTTCGAGTTCCTGGTTAATCGTGTTTAAAAGCTCAAGCCGCGTTAACTGCAAAAGCTTGATAGCCATTTGCAGCTGGGGGGTCATGATAAGCTGCTGGGTTAATTTTAATTGTTGTCGTAATTCAAGCACCATTTTATAATTTAAACTCGTCTCCTAAATAGATCCGGCGGGCGATCTTGCTTGAAGCAATCTTTTGCGGTGAACCGGATTCGATAATCTTACCGTCATTTAATATAAATGCTTTATCACAAACTTCAAGTGTTTCTCTAACATTATGATCAGATATGAGAATGCCTATTCCCCTTTTTTTTAGATGCCATATGATTTTTTTTATATCGATTACAGCCAAAGGATCTATACCTGCAAAGGGCTCATCAAGAAGAATAAAGGACGGATCCGTAGCAAGTGAGCGCGCTATCTCAAGTCGCCGCCGTTCACCGCCGGAAAGCAGGCTTGCCTTTTGCTCTGCAAGCTGTTTTATTCCGAGCTCATCAAGAAGCATATCTGTCCGCTCTTTTTGCTCCGATTTAGAGATGGGTAGAATTTCAAGAATCGCCATGATATTTTGCTTTACGGTCAGCTTCCTAAATATCGAAGTTTCCTGTGGAAGATAGCCGACACCCCTGCGTGCCCTCAGATACATGGGATAGTTCGTGATATCTTCATCATCCAGTAAGACTTGACCCTTATCCGCCTTGATTATTCCAATTGTCATATAAATCGTCGTGGTTTTGCCAGCGCCGTTTGGACCGAGAAGACCCACAACGCTGCTGTCCTCGATATTCAGGTTCACGGAGTTTACAACCGGTCTTCCATTATATGTCTTGACCAGCTTATTTAGAGACAAAGTCGCCAATTATTTTAAACCTTTTTCACCTGAATACAATACAGCTTCAACACGTTTCTTGTCGCCGCTTTCAACATTAATGCGTCCGGTAGCTCTGTCGATCGTTATTTTTTCGCCGGAAATAGAATTATCTCCACTGACAATCTTTGAGTTGTTGCCCGACAAAACAAGAATTCTCGTTTGTGTATTGTATACGGCCTTCGGGGTTACTGCAACCCTGTTGTCAAAATTTATTTTAACGTTCCCGTCAGCAACTATTTTGGTGATCGATTCCTCTCCGATGGCAGGGGTGCCCTTAAGGCCCGAAGTTGCTTTATAAAAGATCTTGAGCCTGTCTGCCGTGATAACGGTGTCCTCCTGAGAGGCCCTTACATTTCCAATAAATTCTGCATAATCGGCATCGTTATCAGAGAACAGCTTATCTGCTGTAATATGGATCTTATTGTTTTTTGCATGATTATTCGTATCTGTATCACCCGGTTTTTCGTCAGCATACCCTAAAGAGGGTGCAACAGGGCCGGCTACGAGCATAAATGCTGCAGCAAAGAATAAAATAATTCGGCACAAATTTTTATTAAAGTCTAATGATCTCACTCAGGGTCCCTTGTACTTTTCCTTCAAACAAGGTTTGATTTGTATTCAAATTCAAAGACATAGAATCAGCAACAAGATTGAAGGCAGCTCCGGACACTTTAACAGGAACTGTTGAAAAAATTATTCGTTGCCTGTGCCTGTAAAATAAATTTTCGGTTTTTAAACGGTAGGTTGAATTTTTTACCACAACATTGCCCAAAATTTCCATGTCGTTTGAATCTATTTTTAAAATTCCCTTATTCGCTGTCAAGTAAACTTGAGTTTTATTTTTCAGATAAAACGTAATGGACAAATCCTGGAAAATTGCCTGGTTTTTTTTAACCATATAATTAACTGAAGCTGCGTCAAGATTCCATTCCTTTATTCCGTTTCTGGTCGCCGTTTGATGTGCTTTTCCTATGGAAATGTTTGCGTTGTTCCGTATGTCTGAAACAATATTCTTCTCTTTTCCAGGCAAACGTCGATGATTTAGAAAAACAGCCAGGGTAACGCCTAATCCAACGAAAATGACCGAGAGTAGAATCAGTTTTAATGTTTTGTGATTATGGTTCTTTACAAACGGCATTATAAAAAACGCTCCAGAATGTTTTCCCAAAGCCCTTGAGCTTTCAATATGGCTTCACAGGTTTCTCTTACCGCCCCGTTTCCACCCTTTTCCAATGTTACCATATCGGCATATTTAAGTACAGTTTTATGAGCATCGGCTACGGCAATGGAAAGCCCCACCTTTTTCATCAATGCAAGGTCAGGGAGATCATCACCCATAAATGCTACCTGTTCGGCCGATACACCGGTCCGGTCTAAAATTAAATCGAGCATGGCGGCTTTATCACCAAGACCGTCGAAAATATGTTCAATGCCAAGATTTTTACAGCGGTGATAAAGGGCATTTGAGCGCCTGCCGGTAGCGATACACACGTTGATCCCCGCTTCCATAAGGAATCTGATACCGAGTCCATCCTTTACATTAAAGATTTTGGTTTCCACCCTGTTATCATTATAAATAATGCCACCGTCGGTGAGAACGCCGTCCACGTCAAGAATGACAAGTTTTATATTTTTTAGCTTATTCAAGAGCATTTAAGAACTGAGCTCGCTCTGCTATCGATTGTATCATTTCCGAAGCATTCAATTAACAATAGCCTTACGAATTGCCTTGAGACGGGAAAGGAGTTCGTTTAATGAATCAAGCCGCAGGGAATTTGGTCCGTCACAAAGGGCCTTGTCCGGATCAGGGTGAACTTCCATAAATATCCCGTCTACACCCGTAGCAACTGCGGCACAGGCAAGACCCGGTGCAAATTTTCGATCCCCTCCGGAACTCGTACCTGACCCCCCGGGGAGCTGGACACTGTGGGTCGCATCAAATATCACCGGCCGGCCCGTATCTTTTATGATCTTTATACCTCGGAAATCGACCACCAAATTGTTGTATCCGAACATGGTACCCCTTTCCGTGATCATGACATGGTGGTTTCCGGTGGAGGTTACTTTTTCAACGACATTTATAATATCCCACGGGGCGAGAAACTGCCCTTTTTTAATATTTAAGGGCATTCCTGTTTTGGCGGCTTCAACAATAAAATCGGTCTGCCTGCATAAAAAAGCAGGTATCTGGATCACATCTAATACCCGGGCCGCGTCGGCAATTTGATTTATCCTGTGAACATCCGAAATAATTTTAATATCGAGCGCTTCCTTGATGCGGTTTAGAATATCAAGCCCATCGGTTAACCCCGGCCCCCTGAAGGAATTTATGGATGTCCGGTTGGCTTTATCATAGGACGCTTTGAATATAAAGGGGATGTCGAGTTTATGAGTCAGTTCTTTAAGAAATGACGCAATGGTGTACGTTGTTTCATAATTTTCTATGACGCACGGACCTGAAATTAAAACCAGAGGAGATCCATGTCCGATTGAAATGTTCCCTATTTTAACTATATTATCCATAATGTTATCGTATCATAATGTAAAAATAATAAAATAATTTTATCTTGCACATGGTTAAAAGTCAAGAAACGAAAAAAGGAAAAACAGTCCTTGATTACCCATATTTTTGCTGTTAATATCATTAATCTTAAAAAACAAGGAAGGCAGTCTCTAACCTATTGAAAACTAATAAAAAAAATATAAAATCACGGCTGATCGTCCTGGTTTGCCTTATCGTTATATTACCGGTTGCCTGGATACTGGTGGTAAGGCTCGAAGGAGAAAAACCATCGATTGCGCTGGAACTTCCATCCCCATCCATCGGCAAGACCCAGGAGCTTGCTCTTTCCGTGTCTGATGCAAAAAGTGGCGTTCGAAGGGTATGGATCGGACTGATTAAAGACGGCAAGGAGGTTGTTTTATTTGAAAAAGATTTTCCGTTTGCAGGGATTATCGGCGGCGGCATTATACACCAGGAGTCCTTAAACATCGTGATTGAGCCGGTGAAAATGGGAATAACCGACGGCAAAGCCATGTTGCGTATGGTTGCCAGGGATTATTCATGGCGCAGATGGTTACAGGGAAACACAGCCTATTTGGAAAAGGATGTGATGATAGATACAAGGCCTCCCGAGGTGGCTATTCTTAGCAAGGCCCACAATGTCAGCCAGGGGGGGGCAGGTCTTGTCATTTACCGGGTGTCGGAAAAGTGCCCAAAAAGCGGAGTCTTTGTGGGGGATAACTTTTTTCCGGGATATTCGGGAGTTTTCAAAGATGATAATATCTTGATAGCGTTTTTTGCTCTTGATTATAAGCAGGGCCCGGGCACCAAAATTTTCGTTCATGCGACCGATTTTGCCGGCAACAGCTCCAGAGCGGGTTTCCCTTATTATATTAAAGGAAAGGTTTTTAAAAAGGATTTAATCAAAATTTCCGACAGATTTCTTAACTGGAAGATGCCGGAATTTGATGTTGATATTTCTCCGGGTTCCAAGGCACCTCTGGTGGACAAATTCCTTAAAGTTAATCGAGAAGTTCGTAAGAACAACTATCATCAATTATTAAGTATAATTAAAAATACTGATAAACAGTTATACTGGAAAGGTACATTTCTAAGGCTCCCAAAGTCAGCCAGAAAAGCCGGTTTTGCCGACCATCGTAGATATAAATACAAGGGTCATATCATTGACCGGCAGATCCATATGGGCGTTGATCTGGCTTCTGTGGCACACTCACCGATTTCTGCATCCAACACCGGAAAGGTTGCCTTTGCCGAGACCATGGGTATTTACGGAAAAACGGTCATCATTGACCATGGCTTTGGGCTGTTTAGCATGTATTCACATTTAAACGATTTTAGTGTAATAAAGGGACAGATGGTTTCCAAGGGTGAGACAATAGGCCATACCGGCACCACGGGACTTGCGGGAGGAGATCATCTGCATTTCGGAATGCTTATTCAAAACACTTTTGTCAATCCGGTTGAATGGTGGGATGCATCTTGGATACAAAACAATATCTCAGGCAAGATAAATACGGTAACGTCTAATAACAGGTAAAAGGCATATGTCAGCAATGAAAAAATATAAAATAAACAAAACATACCAGGAAATTAATAAAAAAATCAGGTCCGGAGAAGTTGTTGTGGTTACCGCCGATGAGATCATCGATATCGTAAAGGATGAAGGACCTGTTGAGGCTGCACGGCGCGTAGACGTTGTGACGACAGGCACTTTTGCCCCCATGTGTTCGTCGGGGGCATTTATCAATTTCGGACATTCGGTTCCTACCATAAAAGCTGCCAAAGTATGGATGAACCATGTTCCTGCATATGCGGGAGTGGCAGCGGTGGATTGCTATATCGGTGCTGCAGAGCCGTGTGAGGACGATCCATTAAACAAGGTCTATCCCGGTGAATTCAAATATGGCGGCGGTCATGTCATCCATGATCTTGTCGCAGGGAAAAAAGTGCATTTAAAGGCCACGGCTTATGGTACGGATTGTTATCCAAACCGGATGATCGAAAAGGAGATTTTACTCCGCGAACTTCCCCATGCCACATTATGTAATCCCAGAAACGGCTATCAAAATTATAACTGTGCCATCAATCTCACTAAAAAAACAGTCTATACATACATGGGCACATTGAAACCCAAAGCGGCCAATGCAAATTACTGTTCGAGCGGACAGCTCAGTCCGCTTTTCAATGATCCGTATTATAAGACAATTGGGCTGGGTACCCGTATTTTTTTGGGAGGATCAACAGGATATGTCACCTGGCACGGCACCCAGCACAACCCTTCGGCAAAAAGAACAAAAAAGGGTGTTCCCGTGGCACCGGCAGGCACCCTATGGGTCATGGGAGATCTTAAAAAAATGAGTCCCAAATGGCTGATGGGGGTGAGTATTCAGGGCTATGGATGTTCTCTTGCCGTGGGCCTGGGTATTCCCATACCTATATTGAACGAGGAAATTGTCCAGTATACGGCGGTTTCAGATGAGCAGTTATTTACCCAGATTGTTGATTATGGTCATGATTACTCCAACGGCATTTCAAAGAGTTATGGCCAAGTCAGTTACGCAGAGCTAAAAAGTGGTCATATCGGATTCAGGGGCGAGGAAATACCCACGGTTCCGCTATCGAGTATGGTCAGGGCACGTGAAGTCGCTGATATATTGAAAAAATGGATTGCCAAGGGGAAATTCCTTATCGGAGAACCGCAGTTTACATTGCCGACTTAGTTGTGATTGAAGATTTTCAATTGATTATTGAAGAGTTAAAGAACTTTTACGTAACATCTCAACCATTCGGATCTTTTAAATTTTATCACCAGTAGGCCTCATAATTTATTGAGATGTTAGATGGTTACGATTTAAAATTAAAACGAATATCTGATGCAATTTCCTATGTCAAATATCATACGAACGTTTATAGCTGTTGAGCTTCCGGAAAAAATAATTTACACTATTGGCAAGGTTCAGGAAAAATTAAAATCTCATGAGGTTAACATCCGATGGGTCCGTACGGAAAACATCCATCTTACCTTAAAATTTTTAGGCAACATCCAAGAGACGGATACGGAAAAAATCGCAAGGGTTATTTCTGAATCGGTTAAGGGGTATGATCCCATATTGCTTGCGGTAAAAGGAATAGGTGTTTTCCCAGGAATAAAACGGCCCCGTGTTATATGGTTAGGTATTTCAAAACAACTGGACCTGCTGACCGAACTGCAAAAAACGCTGGACGAAAGATTACAGACCATCGGTTTTCCAAAAGAGAAGAGGCCTTTCAAAGGTCATCTTACGCTGGGAAGGATAAAGTCTAAAATCGATGCAAAAAAATTACATGATGTATTAAAAGAATTTACTCAATTTGAATCCGAACATTTTTTTGCCGACAGGATTATTTTGTATAAAAGTGAACTGAAACCCAAAGGAGCTGTGTATACAAAACTTACAGAGGCATATCTGACGGCTTCGTAAAAAGTCCAATTTCTGCGTTGCGCTTCATTTCGTGTTCACTGCGGCGTACATAAGTACGCCTCATTCCACGAAATTCGCGACGCCTTTTTATCCCGATAGATTTATGCGGGGGAACTTGAACTTTTTACTTTGCCGTCTCAATTTTGACTTTTTACGAGTTCATCATATTTGACGAACTCGAATTTATAAATACAGATAAATCAGGTGTGGAAAAATCTAAATTGACCCCCATATTTGGGTCGATAAGGAGGAGATCATGAGCATATCTCCGGACAAGGAAAAAGCGGTGGAAACCGCCATGTTGCAGATAGAGCGACAGTTCGGCAAAGGATCTATAATGAAACTGGGGAGCAGCCCTATTGTCGATGTGCCGGTGATATCAACCGGTTCCCTGGCTCTTGATAAAGCACTGGGAATCGGGGGACTTCCCAGAGGAAGGGTTATTGAAATTTTCGGACCAGAATCGTCCGGGAAAACTACCCTTGCACTGCATGCGGTTTCCGAGGCCCAAAAACAGGGTGGCATTGTCGCATTTGTTGATGCAGAGCATGCCCTGGATATTTCGTATGCAAAAAAGCTCGGTGTCAATTGTGATGAACTTCTGGTGGCCCAACCGGATACCGGGGAACAGGCCCTTGAAATTGCGGATATGCTGGTAAGAAGCGGTGCAATAGATATTGTTGTAATAGATTCGGTTGCCGCACTGGTTCCCAGAGCGGAAATAGAAGGAGAGATGGGAGATTCCCACATGGGACTTCAGGCCAGGCTCATGTCCCAGGCACTGAGAAAGCTAACCGGTACCATCAGCAAAACAATGACATCCGTTATTTTCATTAACCAGATCCGCATGAAAATCGGTGTGGTGTTCGGCAACCCTGAAACCACAACTGGAGGAAATGCACTGAAGTTCTATTCCTCGGTCAGGCTTGATATCCGTCGGATCGGAGCGATCAAAGACGGGCAGGAGGTTGTCGGGAACCGGACCCGAGTGCGCGTTGTGAAAAACAAGATGGCGCCGCCGTTTACCGATGCTGAATTCGATATCATGTACGGTCAAGGCATATCACAAACCGGCGATCTTATCGACACGGGCGTGGCCGCCGGAGTTATCGATAAAAGCGGTTCCTGGTATTCATATGACGGGGAACGAATCGGACAGGGACGCCAAAACGTAAAAAACTTTTTAGACAATAATCCGGATATTTACAATTCAGCATTAGTAAGAATCAAAGAAGCTTTGGGCTTTTCAAAAGACAAGCATAAAGAGGCTCGGAATGATTCATCACCGGAGACCCCGAAAGCCTAAAATGGAGTGATTTATGACAGGAAACGAAATTCGCAGGAAATTTCTTGATTATTTTAAAAAACATCATCACCGGATTGTAAGAAGCTCATCTCTTGTTCCTTCCGACGACCCCACTTTGCTATTTGTCAATGCAGGTATGGTCCAATTTAAACGCGCTTTTCTCGGAGAGGAAAAGAGAGACTATGTAAGGGCGGTAACCTCCCAGAAATGCGTGCGGGCCGGAGGCAAGCATAACGACCTGGAAAATGTCGGTTATACGGCAAGGCACCATACATTTTTCGAGATGCTGGGCAACTTTTCATTCGGAGATTATTTCAAGGAAAAGGCCATAGATTTCGGCTGGGATTTGTTGACCAACGGGTATAGACTCCCGGAAGACAAACTATGGGTTTCCATTTATTTGGATGACGATGAAGCCCATGAACTCTGGAACAGAAATATCGGTGTACCGGAAAACCGGATTTTAAGGTTCGGCGAAGAGGACAATTTTTGGGCCATGGGAGATACCGGTCCGTGCGGTCCCTGCAGTGAAATTCATATGGATCGGGGAAAGGAATTTGGCTGCGGCAAGCCGGATTGCAAGGTCGGATGTGATTGTGATCGTTTCTTAGAGATATGGAATCTGGTTTTCATGCAGTTCGACCGGGATACTTCCGGCAAGCTGACGCCCCTTCCAAAACCAAGCATTGATACCGGGCTTGGGCTGGAACGGCTGGTCTCCATAATACAGGATGTGCCGAGCAATTACGATATCGATCTGATTCTGCCGGTCATGAACAAGGTGGAGGATCTTTCTGAAAAGCGGATCGGAGAGTCCCGTGAAGGGGATGTGGCGATGAAAGTCATTGCCGATCACAGCAGGGCTGCAGCATTTTTAATTGGCGACGGGGTGTTGCCTTCCAATGAAGGCCGAGGATATGTGCTG
>JASFLX010000010.1:0-30319 GCA_050117895.1 Desulfobacterales bacterium
CGGCAAGAGAACCGTGATTGGCGGAATCATGGAGCATATTGAAGAGGCGGGGATTCATTCCGGAGATTCCGCCTGTGTCTTGCCGCCTCACAGCATTCCCCGGTCTATGCTTGATAAAATCGTGGATGCAACAAAAGCCATGGCTCTGGAACTTGATGTTGTGGGGTTGATGAATGTACAGTATGCCATCAAAAATGACCGGCTCTTTGTCTTGGAGGTAAATCCCAGAGCCTCCAGGACCGTTCCGTTTGTCAGTAAAGCGACCGGCATCCCCCTGGCCAAACTCGCCACAAAGGTGATGCTCGGTCATAGCTTGCAGGACCTCGGCCTTGACGGTGAAATCACCCCTTCCCATGTTTCCGTTAAAGAGGCTGTTATGCCTTTTGATCGCTTCCCCGATGTGGACGCTCTTCTGGGACCGGAGATGAAATCAACCGGAGAAGTTATGGGCATCGATTCGGATTTCGGATCCGCATATGCCAAAGCGCAATTCGGCGCCGGGCAGCATCTTCCGGAAAAAGGAACGGTTTTTATCAGTGTAAAAGACCGTGACAAGAAAGCGGCGCTTAAGTTTGCATCCCAATTTCACAAAATGGGTTTTTTGATCACGGCAACCCGGGGGACCTCCTCGTTTTTAAAAAGCCACGGCATATCCAATACAATGATCAATAAAGTCTCTATGGGCCGCCCCCATGTGGTTGATGCCATTAAGAACAGAGAAATTCAGATGGTTATCAATACCGGCTTAGGAGGCGAAACCCGGCGGGACGGATATAAAATCAGACGCGCGGCCATAAAATTCGATATCCCCTATGCCACAACCATCGCAGGTGCCATGGCCATGTGCAACGGTATCGCTGCACTAAAGAAGAAAACACTTTCGGTAAAGACTATCCAGGAGTACAATAATTAATTTTGGAATTCATGAATCAAATATGGGCAATTAAACGAGCTGGCACATTAGCAGCAGTTAATATCCAATGTCGAATTCTCAATATCCAATTTTCAAGTATTTTTCAGTTGGATATTGATCATTGAAAATTGGGTATTGGACATTTGACTATCGACAAAATCTTGTCAATAATACTTCAATAAGGTACTAAATGAATTATTTTGAAAAGCCTCGAGAGGCCTGTGGAATCTTCGGTATTTATGGGCATCCCGAGGCCGCAAAACTCACCTATTTCGGTCTATATGCACTTCAACACCGTGGGCAGGAAAGTTGCGGCATCGCTGTGGCCCATAATGGAAATATTGTGGGCCATAACGGTATGGGGCTGGTGCCGGATGTTTTTGACATCACCCATCTGGAACATTTGGAAGGAAAAAGTGCCATCGGACATGTTCGCTATTCCACGACGGGAAGCTCCATACTTACCAATGCCCAGCCGTTTGTTATCCATCATCGCCAAAAAGCATATGCGCTGGCCCATAACGGCAATCTTGTCAACGCACACCATCTGAAAAAAGAACTTGAAGAAACAGGCTCAATTTTTCAGACCACTATGGACAGTGAAATTTTTCTTCATTATTTTGTCAAAAGCTTAAAATTAGGCTTTCAGGACGCCTTGGTTGAGACGGTATCACGGCTTAAAGGCGCATTTTCTTTTATTATGCTGACCAGCAAAGGAGAAGTCATCGGGATAAAAGACCCATACGGTTTCCGTCCGTTATGTCTTGGGAAGCTTAATGGTCATTATATTCTGGCCTCGGAAACCTGTGCACTGGATCTTGTCCATGCTGAATTCATCCGCGAGCTGGACCCGGGAGAAATCGTTATCATCGGTAAAGACGGAATCCGGAGCATCAAAATACCGGCGCGCGGAACCCGAGCGTTTTGCATCTTTGAATTTATCTACTTTGCAAGACCGGACAGCACCATCTATGGTCAGAATGTTTATTTAACCAGAAAGGCCCATGGTCGGCGTCTTGCCCAGGAAGCACCGGTGAATGCAGACCTGGTAATGCCCTTTCCCGACTCGGGGACTTATTCAGCTTTGGGGTATTCGGAAGCGTCAGGGATTCCTTTTGAAATGGCTATGATTCGTAACCATTATGTGGGCAGAACATTTATTCAGCCCACCCAGAATATGCGCGATTTTGGTGTCAGAATAAAGCTGAATCCCGTAAAAAAACTTCTTAAAGGAAAAGATATCATTATCATCGAGGATTCGATAATCAGAGGAACAACGGTTAAAACCAGAGTAAAAGCGCTTCGTGAACTGGGTGTAAACAGGATACATATGCGGGTGAGCGGACCTCCCCACCGCTTTCCGTGTCATTATGGTATCGATTTTTCCACAAGGGGCGAGCTGATTGCAGCAAATATGTCGGTTGAAAAACTTAAAGATTTTCTCGACCTGGACTCGCTGTATTATCTCAGCCTTGACGGTCTTTTGAAATCAACCGGAATTCAACACCCGGAAAACCATTTTTGCAAGGCATGTTTTGACGGGTGCTATCCCGTGGAATTCGATGAATATCTGTCCAAGCACTGCCTTGAAAGCCGCTAACCCGAATATTTCATGAAAATTTTCAAGAGGTCTTTTTATTTTTACCCCGATTTTGCTATAGAAAGAACGACATTTAAAACTCAGGAGTTGAAGGGCATGAAAAAATGAAAAAAACCGTCGCCTTTTCTAAAAACGCCACCAATGTTTTTTTTCATATCCTCACGAATTGTAACCTCAAATGCAAACACTGCTATATAAATAAAAAACAACATGGAAAAAACACGCTTCCCCTTGAAACCATTGAAGCATGGCTTAAGGTGTTCGTCTCAAAAAATAAAAACGCCAATGTCATATTTTTGGGCGGAGAGCCGACGCTCCACCCGGATCTGTCACTTGCCATAAAAAAAGCAAAAGCACTCGGATACAACTCCATAACGGTCGATACCAACGGATACCTGTTTCATGACATTCTCTCCAAAGTCGATCCTGATATGGTTGATTATTTCAGTTTCAGCCTGGATGGTGTGACTCGAAAAACAAACGATATGATCCGGGGAAAGGGATGCTACGATAACTGTATCGCCGGCATCAAAAAAGCGATTCTCAGAGGTTTTACGACCAGTCTGATTTACACCGTAAGTCAAATGAATTTTCATGAGATTGATAGGATTGCACCGCTTTTGAAGAATCTGGGCGTTGATCGTTTTTTCATACAGGTCATCGGTATTCGGGGAAAATCCGCAGATAAAAGCGAGGGAAAACTGCAGGTTTCTCGAAACGACTGGTTGGAAATCATCCCTGATGCGGCTCAAAAGATCGCTGATCTTGGAATAACCGTTACTTATCCAAAAGTATTTTTAGGTCCGGACGAACCCTTTGAATGTGCCGCAAAGGTTGCAGAAAACTATTTTATATTCCCCAACGGCAGGGTTTATCAATGCCCCCTGTGTGAGGATTTTCCTTTGCACAGCAAGGTCTTTAAAGGTAACCTGCTTCTGGATACCCCGAAGATAAACGAAAGCAACCTTTTCGATCTTAATATCCCGGAAGGTTGTGTAATGAACAAACTCATTCAGCCCGGCAATCTGAGCTATAACAACAACGGAACGCCGGAATACAGAGTGGCATGCTGCATGTTAAAGGAAGAAATCAAAGGAAACTGAACTACAGGAACACATCGATTATTTCGAGGATTAACCCGCCAAAGTTCGGTGGCGGGTTAAAATTTGAGCCTGTCGAAACGAAGGGTAGATCCCGATTATCGGGGACGGAGAAATTGAGCAAAAAGGGATGTTTTGCAAAGGTCTCCTTATGCCGTCGGAACATCAGAACAGAGGAATGGAATACTATTATTCCGATTGGGGCGAAGCCTCTAAACTCTTTAAAAAATCTGTTTTTACCCGGGCATTGTATTTTTGTACTTCAGCGTTGAATATTTTTTTTCTTGCTTCGTAATCCTCTATTTTCTCGTTAAATTTCGATACCATTTTATTATGTTTCTTTGCCGCTAGCGTGGATCTTATTTTGTTTTTGTTATTTGCAATTTCTTCCTTTTCCTTCATCAACGCTTGGTATTCTTTTTTCAATGCCTCCTTTTTTCGATCAAGACCTCTCTTTATTTCAGCAAGCTCAGCGGCTTCATCTTGATCCCTGACGTGTTTCTCCTCGGACGAAGGCTGTGATTTCACACTGTTTTGCTCATCCTTCTGATGATCATCCGTATCATCTTGAGATTCGGGATATTCATAAATATCGGTCTGTTGATTTTTAGGGACCGTACTTAAATCGTCTGTATAATGGACATTCCCCTCTTCATCGACATATCTGTAAAATTCGGCGGAAGCCGACATGGAAAAGAACACTATCACTAAAAATATTAACCATCTTCCCAGCGTCATCACACCGCCCTCCTTTCTAGGGCCTCGGAAAAGATAAACACCCACATCTGACTTGTCTTTTGACTCGAATACGGCGTAATCTTGGGGGATTTATATTTTTTAAAGTACCTAACCCGAATTGCTCATGAACCATAATAAATCCTACTCAATGGGGCTACAAATTTTGGCTCCCGGATTAATACTCTGGTCTGATCGGGTTATGAGAACCGTTGATGTGGTCTGTTCGGTATGAAGGACAAGGAGCGAGCCGTAAACAACCTGCGTGAGGAGAACATCTTCTTTGGTTTTCCTATTGAGCCGTTGCTTTTCTTGATAGTATATACTGTATTGTTGACCGAGTTTCACATCATCGTTACTACCCTTGTCAATAAACGCAATGTCGTTGTCTCCCATGTTATCCGCATGCTCCTCGGATAAAATGAGCTCCCCGTTTAATCCTTTTTTGCTTTGGGTCAGCTCAATTCTGGGTGACCGCATTTTGTATGGCATTAAAAGGTTACCGACTTCAATGGTACGGTAAGATTGAACAACCCTGGCTACAGCGAAACGGGGTTCAATTTTTGTAATTTCAACGACACCTGTCAGATAGTGCTGAGTCCCGATGAGTGCTTTTGTTTTTTTGTCAATAACAGGCTTTAAGGTTCTATATAAACTATACTTGCTTCCCGCCGTAAGCTGCTTATCCCCATTTGTCCGGATATAAACCAGATCCCCCTGGCTGATCATTTGTTTATCATCTTTTACTTTAAAGATGGCACCCGAGGGAATGACCGGAGATTTCTTGATAAATCCAATTCTGTCAATGGGGGAATAGTAATAATACAGCGTTTCTTTTTGTTGTTCTTTCTTGAGAGCACCGCGCTTTGACCCGGTTTTCCCGATAAAGCGTTCAGTTCCCTTTTGATGAAAGATACGGATACGCTCGCCGGGATAAATCCAGTGAGGATTCGATATTTGACTGTTCTCGCTCCATAAATCAGGCCAAAGCCAGGATGAATCAAAGAACCGATGGGAAAGATCCCAAAGGGTGTCTCCTTTTTGAATGGTATAATAAAAACCTGCTTCATGTTCCACAATTTCTTTGTTTTCCTGGGCAAACATGCGAACCGGGGAAAAAATCATTGCGGTTAAAGCAGACAGACAAACGAACATCTGGAATTTTCTGTTGCAATACATCAGATTCTCCATTTTTTAATCCGTTGTTTAACAACCAGTTTATTAGTCGATTTTATAACCCGTCCATTGTTAATTTGTCAAGCTTTTCAATAAAAAAGCCCTCATGCTGTACCTAGCATAAGGGCTTTAAACCCATCTTAGTGTTGTCAATCGTTAATTTCACAAGGCTACATCATACCGCCCATGCCGCCCATGCCGCCGCCGCCCATGCCGCCGCCCATGCCGCCGGCACCCGGCATCATTTCCGGCTTCTCTTCGGGCTTTTCAGCCACCATGGCTTCGGTGGTCAGCATCAGGGATGCAACACTTCCTGCGTTTTGCAGGGCGTAACGGACCACTTTGGTCGGATCGATAACACCGGCTTTAATCAGATCTTCATAGACGTTGGTTTCGGCATTAAAACCAAAAGGGCCTTCGCCGTTTTTAACTTTATCGATCACAACGGACCCTTCAAAGCCGGCATTGTTGGCAATCTGGCGAAGGGGTTCTTCGATGGCCCGAATAACAACCTTTACGCCCAGTTTTTGATCGGCTTTTATTTTAATTTTATCCAGAGCATCCAGGCAACGGACAAGTGCAACACCGCCGCCGGGAACGATGCCTTCTTCAACCGCAGCCCGGGTAGCATTCAATGCATCTTCAACACGAGCCTTCTTTTCCTTCATCTCGGTCTCTGTAGCAGCCCCCACGTTGATGACGGCAACACCGCCGATCAGCTTGGCCAATCGCTCCTGGAGTTTTTCCCGGTCGTAATCCGACGTCGTCTCCTCGATTTGAGCGCGGATTTGTTTGACACGGCCTTCCAGGGCAGCACGCGTGCCTGCGCCATCAACGATGGTTGTGTTGTCTTTGTCAATGTTAATCCGCTTGGCCTGGCCAAGGTCTGTAAGTGCGAGATTCTCGAGTTTGATTCCCAAATCCTCTGAAACAACCTGACCGCCGGTCAAAATCGCTATATCTTCAAGCATGGCTTTTCGCCGGTCACCAAAACCCGGCGCCTTGACAGCAGCCACGTTAAGTGTGCCCCTTAGTTTATTAACAACGAGGGTAGCCAGTGCCTCCCCTTCCACATCTTCTGCGATAATCACAAGTGGTTTCCCCATCTTGGCGATCTGCTCAAGAATCGGGAGGAGATCTTTCATGTTGCTGACCTTCTTTTCGTTAATGAGGATATAAGGATCTTCTAGTGAGGAAATCATCTTTTCAGCATCGGTCACAAAGTATGGGGAAAGGTAGCCACGATCAAACTGCATACCTTCGACAACCTCAAGGGACGTCTCCATGGCCTTGGCTTCTTCAACAGTAATGACACCTTCTTTGCCCACCTTGTTCATTGCTTCGGCAATGATGTTCCCTATGGTTTCGTCGTTGTTGGCGGAAATGGTGCCCACCTGAGCGATTTCACGCTGGTCTTTGGTCGGTTTGCTCATCTTATGCAGTGCTTGGACGGCAACCTCAACAGCCTTGTCAATACCCCGCTTGATGGCCATGGGGTTGTTGCCCGCCGCCACAAGTTTCTGACCTTCTTCATATATCGATCTTGCCAGTATGGTAGCCGTGGTTGTGCCGTCACCGGCCATATCGCTGGTCTTGCTGGCAACCTCTTTTACCATCTGGGCGCCCATGTTTTCAAATTTGTTTTCCAGTTCGATTTCTTTTGCTACGGTTACGCCGTCTTTGGTCACCGTGGGGGAGCCCCAGGACTTTTCGATAACAACATTCCTTCCTTTGGGGCCGAGAGTAACAACTACCGCGTCAGCAAGAGTTTTAACTCCGTTGAGCATGGCTTCCCGGGCTTTCATATCGTATTTTATTTCTTTCGCCATCTTGATCTGACCTCCATTTTGAATGTTTATTATTCGATTACGCAGAGAACTTCTTGTTCACTCATGATCATGTATTCTTCACCTTCAACTTTTATCTCCTGTCCACCATATTTCCCGAACAAAATCCGATCACCTTTTTTGACTTCGAGAGGAACACGTTTACCTTCGGGATTCAGCGCGCCCTTGCCAACAGCAATAATTTTTCCTTCAGCCGGTTTTTCCTTGGCCGTATCAGGAATAATAATTCCGCCCTTGGTTTTTGCTTCTTCTTCAACACGTTTCACTAAAATTCGATCATTTAACGGTCTCAGTTTCATTTTTCAAATTCTCCTTTTCTTTAAACGTATGGTTTATAACCTTTATAACCTTTTCTTTCTTATATGCTACGTTTTGCAAAAAAGCAAAACGAGACTTTTAATGAATTCAGCTGGTTGTATCGGTGCTTTTTTTAGTTTCTTTGGTTTTACTTTTTGAGTTTTTTGTTACGGATTTTGTTCCATCCTCTGCTTTTTTAGGGGATGTGGCAGAGGTTCGAGATCTGTTGGTATAATCGGTGACATACCATCCGGTTCCTTTGAGATGAAAACTGCTGTGGGAAATAAGCTTGTGAAGTTTTCCCGAACAGTACTTGCATTTGGTAAGTGGTTTATCAGAAAACTTCTGGATCACCTCATCAATTCTGCCGCATTTTGAACATTCATATTCATAGATGGGCATTTTTCAAATCCTCCTGCTTCATGATAAATATTTAACAAAAAATCCCACAACTTTTTTTTTATATGAAATAAATCTGACCTAATATATTCAATGATTTTGCGTTGTCAAGGTGTAAGCTGTATTTTTATTTAATTATAAATTTCGCAAATCATCAAATGGGATTCGCCAGTGATCATAAAATTTAAGTACCTGTTTAAGCCCGGGAATTCGGATGTTACTTAAAATTTGGCGAGTTATTTCATGAACTCGTATCTCTTCCGCCGTCATTTCCTCATGTGAGGCATCGAAGTTCTGAAGGAATTTGCTGAATCTAATAATGTGAATCAATTCATGTAAAACAATATAGAGGATAAAAGGGTAAAGTTGCAAACCGGGAGTTTTACCCAGAACTGCAAGGATGGTGTGATCTTGAAGACATATTTTATAAAAATCATAGGTTGAAGAGCCCAGAGAGGAATCTTTACGCTGTGCTTGATATCGAATGATTTGCGCAAAAGGGCCAAAAATTGTCTCTTCAGGGCAAAGATCAACCATTGTTTTGATATCGTATTTGCAGGATGCGGCCCATTGACTGGCAGACATCTTATAGAAATTACTGGCAAGTTCTTCAGCCATTGCAACACAATTGTCAACGACTCTGAGTTGCTCGGTGTTGAATTTTTCAAGTTTCTCCATGGAATCCGATTTTGAATAAAATAAATGTGGACATAAAGTGATATATAATGTAAGAATTCAAATTCAATTTTAAATGAAAATAATGATTGGAGGTGATCTGTTGGGCAGTGTTGTTAAAAAACGAAGGAAAAAGATGAGAAAGCATAAGCACAGAAAGCTATTGGCCCGGACTCGCCATCAGAGAAAAAAGGGCAAGTAAAATTTACACATGCATTGTTTTTAAGTATATGAAAAAGCACCAATTGGCAAACTCAAACAAAAATGAGTGGCTCTTTAAAGATTTTGGTGCTTTTTTTTATGTTACGGTTTATCAGAATATCTTTTTAAATATTTAAACAAATCCGAGTCGGTTGAAAGCACCATCACACTCTCTTTATCAAGAGCTTCACTATACATTTCAAGTGTTTTCGTGAATGAATAAAATTCTGCATCCATGCCAAAGGCTTCAGCATATAATTTTGTTGATTCGGCATCGGCCTTACCTTTAATGACCTGGGCTTTTCTGTAAGCCTCGGAAGTAATTTTCTTCAAATCTCTTTCTTTTTCACCCAATATCTTTCGGGCTTCACCTTTTCCTTCAGATCTGAATTTTTCCGCGATCTGTTTCCGCTCTGCAATCATGCGGCTATACACCGAGTTCCTGACCTGCTCCACATAATTTATTCGTTTTATCTTCACATCCACAATCTCAATCCCGAATTTTTGTAGTTTGGGCTGGGCCTGTTTCAGTATCTTGTTGGTGATTTCTTCCCTGCCGGTTTTAATCTGGTATGAGACTCTTTCCTTTATATCTTCAAGTCCGATTTCATACGTATCCAGTTCCCGATCCGACTTTCGAACGGTTTCGATGAGCTTGTTTTCAGTTATCAAATTTCGAACAGCCGGATCGATGATATCATCCAGCCTTCCCTGGGCGCTGACGGTATTGTTGACCGTCTGAAAGAATTTTATCGCATCCACGATTCTCCATCTGGCAAATGTGTCAACCCAGATATAGGTTTTGTCCAGCGTGGGGATCTGGCCGGGGTCACCATCCCATTCCAAAAGATTTTTCGGAAAGTAAGTGGTATTCTGGATAAAAGGGACCTTAAAATAAAGACCAGGGTCCACCTTGGTTTTACCCACAACTTTGCCGAATTGAGTGACAACCACTTGTTCGGTTTCATCCACGACGTATGCGGATGCAAAACCGATGAGAATCACAACAACTGCAACAACTAAAATAATAGCTTTGGATTTCATTTCTTTGCACCGTTTTGTTTTCCAAGATTAAGAAAGGGTAAAAGATTTTTTTGATCTGCGTCAACAATATATTTTTCTCCGATTTTGGGAAGAAGATCTTTTAAAGACTCCAGATAAAGCCTCCGTTTGGTCACGTCCTTGGCCTTGGCATACTCGGCATAAAATGCCTTAAATCTTGCAGCATCACCTTTGGCCCGGTTGACCCGATCCAGAGCATAGCCTTCAGCGGCTTTTATGGTCCTTTCAGCTTCACCCCTGGCTGCCGGGATCGCCTTGTTATAATCCTCTTTGGCCTGATATATCATTTTTTCCTTTTCCTGAGTTGCCTGATTCACTTCGTTAAAAGACGGCTGCACGGGTCCGGGAACATTGGTTTTTTTCATTTCAATGGTTACAATATTGATTCCGGATTCTGCCCTATCCATCTCCGCCTGCAAGACGTTCCTGGCTTCGATAGCGATTTCTTCTCGCTTACTGATGACTTCATTAATACTTCTGTCGCCAACCACCAGACGCATGGCCGCCTCGGACATATCAATGAGCAATCTCCGGACATCATGGACTTTAAACAGAAATTTGTACGGGTCCTTTATCCGGTACTGGACAATCCAGGGCACAAGAGCCACATTCAAATCTCCGGTCAACATGAGGCTAACGTTTTTATTCTCACCGCCGGATATGGCGCGGGTTTGGACATCTCTCCGCACGGTACGGAAACCGAATTCCTCTTTGTAGACCCGGCGAACCTTGACCTTGGTCACCTTTTCAATCCCTGAAGGGAATTTGAAATTAAGGCCGGGTTGAGTGGTTCGAACATATTTCCCGAAGCGCTGAACAACACCGACTTCATCAACGCCCACCGTATAGAATGTCGATGTGCTGAAAAATAACAAAATAAAAACAAGGATTATCAGAGGACCGCCCGGAAATTTCATCTTTTTAAATTTTTCCACAAATTCATTCATCTGAGGAGGGACCACGCCTCCCCCTCCTTCCTTGCGCTCTTGTTTTGCCTTAAGTTTTTCCCAGTCCCAATTCATCGTATGTATTCCTGTAAATTTAGTTTTAATGATCTTGAAAAATGATCTGAAAAGCGATCTTTTTGTGAGAGTGTTTTTTATTTAACAATTCAATCTTCTTATTATCTAAGGTTTCCATGGCTTCAAGTCAAGCAAAAAGCAAGGGTTAATTGTTTCTTGACAATAAAATCTATCAATTTATAGTGTTTTTTTATGAGAAACAGTAAAAACTTAGAAGAATTTGTTCACATCGGAAATATAATCCGTAACGTCTTGAAGACCTGCCGCAATGATTTTGATGAAAACCTGGCACAAGTCTGGGGAAAGTGGGACCGGGCAGTCGGAGACGGCATCGCTAAAAATGCTCGCCCAAAGGCCTTCAAAGGGAAACTCCTTCTGGTCAATGTCACCAGTTCCACATGGATGCACCAGCTTCAGTTCCTTAAAAAAGATATTATAAAACAAATCAACAACGCCTTAGGTAAAGAACTGGTTGAAGAAATAAAATTCAAGATCGGACCCCTATAAAAAATGGAATGTTTGACCACAGATTCTCTGTTTAATGGCAGTATCCGGGTAAAGCAAAATCGGTCAGGCTATCGCTTTTCCATGGATGCCCTTGTATTGGCCCAACATGCCATGCCGAGCCCGGACGATACCGTCCTTGACCTGGGAACCGGTTGTGGCATCATTCCACTGATATTGGCTTATCGTCATCCCAAAATAAGAATCCATGGCGTCGAGGTACAGACCGAACTTGCCGATATTGCGACTGACAATATAGCAGAAAACGGCATGCAAGATCGTATTAGCATTCATTGCAAGGACTTAAAAAGATTAAAACAGGATATGACTTCCGGACCCGTGGATCTGGTCGTTACGAATCCTCCATACAGAAAACTCGAGTCGGGAAGATTAAACCCGGATCAGCAGCGAGCCGTTGCAAAACACGAAATAAAGGCAACCCTTTTTGATGTGGTTGAAACCGCCCGTCGTATGTTACGGACGTCCGGACGGTTTGTAATCATTTACCCGGCGGAACGGCTGCCTGATATCATCATACAAATGCGGTCTGCCGGGATAGAACCCAAATATATTCGCATGATCCATTCCTCACGGCAAATGAAGGCAAAACGGATTCTTGTGAAAGGTAAAAAAGGGGGTCGTCATGGGATAACCATCGGTCCGCCGCTTATCATATACCGTAAAAACGGTTCGTATTCAGACGAAGCTCGGGCAATGTTGATGCCTTAGCGCTCTGATTCGTAAATACGGTGACGTATTTTATGACAGGCCACCGAATTCAACATAGCGATTGATCATAAAAGTGACTAAAATTTGAAGTGAGCTAAAGTGAACTAAAGTTAAGGAACTCGCCTGGGGCGAGGCCAGTTTAAAAATGATAGAATTCATCAACTTTAGGTACTTTAGATCACTTTTCACTTATAACTTTTAAATAAAATGAATAAACCAACTATTATATGTGATCGTATATAAGAATGCGTGTACTTAGTGCTGTAGTTGTAGCTGGCCGATATATCAGTCTAACTTGTTCAATACCTGGCCGGTTATGACCTTTGGGAAAAAATAGGTTGCTTTTCGCGGCATAATAAGGCCGGCCTCGGCAATGTTGCGAACCTGCTCAATTTTTGTGGGATTCAGAATAAAGGTTATATCGTGCCGTCCTGTATCCACTGCATCGATAGCATCCTTGGCAATGCTCGAATAGGCAATCAGCTTTTCATTATCGTGTCGAGACGGATCAAAGCCAAGAATTTCCATAAAAACAAGCCGGGACAACACCGTTACATCAATATTTCTGATCACTTCCGGCAATTCATCGGTAAACATCCGATCCATAACCCCCGACTTTAATGTCAGAAGATAAAGTTCCCTCTGATCTTTCATAAAGACCCCTATACAATTTTTGGAATTATTTGATGTAAGAATGGATATAAATTGGTCTCTTGCTTCTGCTCGCTGACCGGTTTTGTATGGGATGGTTATGATATCAAAATACGGTTTAGCCTTTTTGATAAGCGACGCTCTCGCAGCTGCCGACACCTCATTCAGCATACGGTGCGCCGGAAGAACAATAAGTCCCGGATCTTCCATACTGCAAAGGTACATCATTACATAATTAGCCGGATGATCACCATTGAAATCAGGACGATTGACCGACAACCAGTCCCGGTAGTTAAGCGCTGTTTCATACCGATGATGTCCGTCAGCAATATAAATGGTTTTATCCTTCAATGCATCAGAAACATATTGGTGAACAGCCTTATCGGTGATGCGCCACAGCGTGTGTTTTTGCCCGTTGTTGTCGGTAAAAACAGTGTCGGCTGTTTTGTTATAAGTGGCATTTTTTAATTCATCAAGAACAAAGTTGTCATTGTCTGAATACAAAGAAAATATCGGACTGAAATTGGCATGACAGGCTTTCATCAGCTCAAGCCTTTCCGATTTCACGTTAGGGAAGGTCTTCTCGTGCGGGAGAACAACACCCTTTTCAAAAGGTTCAAGGCCGACCAGAGCAATCAGGCCGTAACGGGTAACCCTCCTGTTTTCAAAGGGAAATTCCATGGCCGTAAGGTAAAACGCCGGTGTTTCATCACGCTCCATAATATGCTCTGAAAGCCACTTATTGAAATAGTTTGCTGCTCTTATATATCGGTTATTTGTGCCATTGTCGTTTTCATGTGTCTTTCCAAGTGTCAGACGGATAATGTTATTAGGGTGACTTTCATGATATTCGAGCTGTTCCTGCTCTGAGATAATATCAAAAGGGGGAGCGATAACATCTGCCATCTTTTGGATTTTACGAGTATTATAGAGAACTCCCCTGAAAGGGATTATTTCTGCCATGTTTATAAATTCCTTTTTATTAATTTTTAAAATGCGGGGAACTGATACTATAAAGAACATTGTTATTCAAGTGATAAAATCACTTTGTGATTTTATAAAACACGGCCACGCCGTTCGAAAAACGCTAACTCCCATATTGACAAGCTGCCGTCTCTTGGTTCCGCCCCGTAAAATTTCGAAAGAATGCCGGATATTGGGTTATTGGAAAATCTCTCTTGACAGAGAACTAATAAGAGAAGATCATTGACATGTCACATTAAAAAAGTATATTGAACCTACCTGAACTTGAAGGCGTATAATTTTTTGGAGAGGTGGCCGAGCGGCTTAAGGCCCCGCTCTCGAAAAGCGGTATCCTGTCAAAAACGGGATCGTGGGTTCGAATCCCACCCTCTCCGCCATAAAACAGCATCTTAAAATTTAATTTTAAAGCAAAATATCCGGAGAGATGTCCGAGTTGGCCGAAGGAGCACGACTGGAAATCGTGTGTGCTGTCAAAAGCGGCACCGAGGGTTCGAATCCCTCTCTCTCCGCCATAAATAAATCGGAGACTTCTCCCGAATCGGCCTCCGGCCCGCAGGGCCTGCGCTCCGGAGGGAATGTTGGAATGACGGCCTCGGTAAAATGTAAAAAAGTTTCACCCTGGACAGATTGATTCCTTATTTAATTTCAAACTGATAGAGGAAGCTTCACTTCCATGGGCCGGATAAAAAATAAAGGATAAGCTTGTCTTGGACGAAGTTAAAGGAAAAAAGTTCTTTTACAATTTAAAAAGGTTATTTCTACTTTTACTCCCAATATTCCAGTATTCCATCCCGATGCCATAAACAGATTAACATTATAACATTTGTTATTTTAATAAGTTGTATAACTTTCAAGGCATTAATTAAGTTATGTCCTATCTTGTACTTGCACGTAAATATCGCCCTCAAACCTTTGACCAAGTGATAAAACAGGACCATGTCACACGGACGTTAACCAATGCTATTTCGGCGGGTCGCGTCGCCCACGCAATCCTGTTTTCAGGACCGAGAGGGACCGGGAAAACTACGGTTGCCCGCATATTGGCAAAGGCCATGAACTGTAAGGACGGCCCTGTGCCGGTTCCATGCAATGAGTGCAAATCATGCAGAGACATCACTGCAGGAAGTGCCGTGGATGTGTTTGAAATTGACGGTGCCTCAAATAACAGTGTTGATCAAATCAGAGAACTGCGTGAAAACGTCAAATACATGCCTGCTTACAGCCTTTACAAGATATATATTATTGATGAAGTTCACATGCTCAGTATCGCCGCTTTTAACGCGCTGTTAAAGACCCTGGAAGAACCTCCGCCCCATGTCATGTTTGTTTTTGCAACCACGGAGCCTCGAAAGATTCCGATAACCATACTTTCCAGATGCCAGCGACATGATTTCAGACGAATAGATGTTGAGTCGATTTCCAAGCATATGGAAGAACTGTGTGCCAAAGAGGGTGTGGAAATAGCCTTTGATAGCTTAGGGTTAATTGCCCGTGAAGCCGGCGGAAGCATGAGAGACGGCTTAAGTTTGCTTGACCATGTGATGTCTTGCACCCAAGGGGCGATTACACATGGACATGTTCTGGACATACTCGGCGTTATTGACAGAGAAATCATATTTAATCTTTCAGAAGCAATTTTACGCGGAGAAACACCGGAAGTTCTAAATATCTTGGATGAAATATACAACGCTGGTCATGACATGAAAAAGTTGTATGCGGATCTGATCGAACACTTCAGGAATTTATTGGTCGTTAAAATGGTGGAAAAAATCGACCGTCTGGTAGACATCCCGTCACATGAAATAGACGCGATGCGAGATCAGGTCAAGGAAGCTTCCAGAACCTTCCTGAATCAGATTTTAGATCTGCTTTTTAAAGAGGAAGTTTCCATATTAAATTCAACACAACCGAGATTGGCCATTGAAATGGTTTTTATCAAGATGTTTCAGATGAAACCGGCTTTGCCCATCGATGTTCTCATAGCAAAGCTTGATAATCTGAGAAAAGATATTCATGAAAACCGGACATGTTTTCGTGATACTGAAAACAAGCCTGTGTTCAAGGATAACCAAAAAGGTTTGAAAGAAACATCAGGTGAGAGATCGGGTACTGCGGAATCCATAAAGCCTTTTACTTCATCGGCTCTTGATCCAAATGAAAATATTGACAGGATCTGGGAAAGGCTTTTGGCAATTTTTTCAGAAAAATATCCTTCCCTGGCGGCAAATCTGAAAAACTCTACGATAAGAAGCCTGGTCGGTCACCACCTGGAAATCGAGGTCAACGGAAATGATTTTAACATAAATATGGTCCGTCGAAATAAAAACAGTGCCATTATAAAAAAAGTATGCAGTGACTTTTTCGGAAAAGAAATGGAAGTAATTATCTCTGCGAAAAAAACACAACATCTTGATAATCAGAACAAAACAGACCACGCAGAACGCGTAAAACAGGAGGCGTTAAGCCACCCTCTTGTAACGGATACTTTAGATATTTTCAACGGCAATATCGTTGATGTTAAGATTTTATAGGAGGTGTTTATATGAAAGGCATGGGAAAGATGATGAAACAGGCCCAACAGCTTCAATCCAAAATGTTAAAACTTCAGGAAGAAATGGCGGACAAAACCGTTGAAACCACTTCCGGTGGAGGTATGGTAAAAGTCGTCGCCAACGGCCGACAACAGATATTATCCATTCAAATAGAAAAGGAAGTGGTTGATCCTGACGATGTGGAAATGCTTCAGGATCTTATACTTGCAGCAATAAATGACGCGTTAATAAAATCACAGGAAATGGCCACCCAAGAAATGAGTAAACTCACCGGCGGCCTCAACATACCCGGTTTGATGTAGTTGCTTTATTTGTAACGTTTTGTGAAAAATAGTCACTATGAGTCACTATCCACCATCTATTCTGAAATTGATCAAAAGTCTTTCCAGGCTTCCGGGAATAGGAGAAAAAACTGCCGAGAGGCTTGCGATGCATATACTCAGAGCACCGCGCAGTGAGGCCGAACGCCTTTCAAGCAATATTATTGAGGTAAAAAATAAAATAAAATTATGTTCTATCTGTTTTGGGCTAAGCGACTCCGATATTTGCAATATATGTAGTGACCGGACAAGAACACCCTCAATCCTATGTGTGGTGGAGCAACCCGCTGATATGGTAGCCATTGAAAAATCCGGGGCTTTTACCGGATTTTATCATATCCTAGAAGGCGTTCTGTCTCCCATGGACGGTATCGGGCCCGATAACATCAGGATTAAAGAGCTTATCTCAAGGATCGCTCAAGGGGAAATCAAAGAGGTTGTTCTTGCCACAAGTACAAATGTTGAAGGCGAGGCAACTGCAGCCTATATTGCAGAACGTATAGAAAATTATTCGATTAAAGTGACGCGAATCGCATCCGGCGTTCCCATTGGAGGCGATTTAAAATATGTAGACCAGGTAACCCTGAAAAAGGCCATGGAAACCAGGCATGCCGTATAAGGATGTAAGGCCGTCAGATATTTTCAAATGCCGGCAATGTGGTGAGTGTTGCAAGGGCTATGGGGGTACATTTGTAAACGAGAAAGAAATTAAAGTTATCGCCGATTATCTTAATACCGATCCTGATAGTTTTGTTGATGATTACTGCCAGGAGTCGGGGGGAAAACCGGTTCTGGCACAGGGCAGGAATTCTTATTGCGTATTCTGGGACGGACTATGCACGATTCATCCGGTCAAACCCCGCATGTGCAGAAATTGGCCTTTTATAAAAAGTGTACTGGTTGATATAAAAAACTGGCACATTATGTCTGAACTTTGTCCCGGTATTCGAACGGATTTACCTGACAGCGTCATCAAAGAATGTGTCCGCAAAGAAATTAAAAAAAATCTATAAAAGCTTCCAGTTTTTTACGTCTGATAGTTGGTAAACAGTGTTCCCTGCCCTGTCCGAAATTATTCTACGGAGAATATTCCTTGTTTCAAGGTCTTTCAGACCTTCAAATAATGACGCTCTGGTGCTGTTCCATATTTCGAAAAGTTTCTTGGTTGAGATTGTCGTATCCGTGTCTGCAAGGCTGCAGCACATCAAATATACTGAAACCGTCTCCACCGAAAGTCCCATTTTAAAAATCTTCTGGTTCATTGACGGAGTTTGATTTTGTGAATTCATTTAGCTCCTCGTATGAATCGGCGGTCATTTTTCATTTGTCGTTTGCTATGGAATATTAATAAATATAAGTATATCAAAAAAAAGTCAATTTATCACCCTTAAACGGCACGGCTTTTATGTTGGTCATAGAAAGAACGCTGATCTGAATTAGTGTCCATCCAGAGTATAAATTTTTAACAGGATAATAATGATTGGAATATTCGATTCAGGAATAGGGGGCCTGACCGTTGTCAGATCACTGATGAAGCAACTCCCCGACTATGACATCATCTATTTTGGCGATACGGCACGTACGCCGTATGGAAGCAAGAGCCCTGAGACCGTCGTCGGGTATGCTCTCGAAAATACCGAATTCCTTTTAAAGCAGGGCGCAAAAATTGTTGTAATGGCCTGCAATACCGCCTCAAGTGTCGCTTCCGATCATGTGGCTAAAAACTTTGATATTCCTATATTCGAAGTTATATCTCCGGCATCGGAAAAAGCAGTTAAAAACTCCAGAAATCTAATCGTCGGGGTTATCGGAACCCGGGCGACGGTTAAAAGCGGGATTTACGAAAAAAAAATCCAGGCAATAAAACCGGCGGCAAAGGTCTATTCCGTTGCCTGTCCGCTTCTGGTTCCTTTGGTAGAAGAGGGATGGCTGAAAAAACCGGAAACGGTGATGATACTTAAAAAATATTTGTATCCTTTAAAAGTAAGGCAAATAGATACGCTTATTCTGGGTTGCACCCATTATCCTCTTTTGCTGGATAAAATTCAAAGAAAAATCGGGAAAAAGGTAGCCGTCATCGACTCTTCCATTGCTCTTGCAGAAAATGTTAAGGATTTTTTGGATGCGCATCCGGAAGTTGATAATTTTCTGGGCAAAAAAGGAGCATTCAGGCTCTTTGTGTCAGATGTGACCGAGCAGTTTGAAAAGACCGCCGAGGCTACGCTTAAAATGAAGGTTTTCCTGGAGCATATAAAATTATAACCTCAGGCTTCGTAAAAAAAGGTGCGCCATTATAATCGGATGAGGTAATCACTATCACATGGAATCTAATAAAAGATTAGAAATACTTCGGTCTTATATTAAAAAATTGCCCAGTTTCCCGGTAACTGTCAACAAAGTCATGGAAATCTGCCATGATGCAAACACATCTCCTGCGGATCTGAGCAAGGTCATCAGTTTGGATCCTGTGTTATCCGGAAAGGTTTTGCAACTTGTCAACTCAGCCTACTTTGGTTTCGCGCATGAAATTGTCTCTCCGGTAAGGGCAATTATTATGCTGGGTATGAATACAGTGAAAAATCTTGCCCTCGGCCTCGCGGTGATGGGCACTTTTGGGAGTCGAAATAATTTTCAAGCACTTGACATGGATGGGTTCTGGAGACATTCTCTCGGGGTCGGTGTTATTTCAAAACTGATTGCCAAAAAACGGAACGTAGATCCCAAGAAATTGGAAGGATATTTTATTGCCGGTCTATTGCACGATATCGGAAAGATACCGTTAAATGGAAAATTCTCTGATGAGTATCGGCTGGCGATGGAGATTTCCGACAGAGAGCATCAATCTCTCTCTATTTCAGAAAGACAGATTCTGGGGATAGATCATGCCCTAGCTGGAAATCTCATTGCGGAAAACTGGAGGCTGGGAACTGAAATTATAGATACCGTCTCCTTTCATCATTCCCCGGAAACCTATAACGGCGAACAAAAAGATATTCTTTATACCATAATTCTTGCCAACTATTTTGTAAAAAGATCGGGTATCGGTTTCTCCGGAGACCCGTCTATGGAAGACCTTTGGCCCCAGGTATTTCAGTACTTTTCTGTTGGCCCGGACACAACATTTGATTATTTGCATGATCTTTCTGAAGAAGTCGCTCAAGAAATAGAAAAAGCCCAAATATTTTTGAAAGTCGCGCGATAAGGAGCATACTATGAAAGTTCGTTTCTGGGGGGTTCGTGGCTCCATTGCAGTTCCCGGAAGAGAAACAGTAGAATTTGGGGGTAACACCTCATGCTTAGAACTCCGGTTCGGCAAAAAAGACAGGCTCATTATCATTGATGCCGGTACCGGCATCCGTCCACTGGGAGACCAGCTGGCCGAAAATGATCTCCCAAAAGGACCCATTAAAACCGAAATATTCATAACCCATACCCATTGGGATCACATCATCGGTTTTCCCTTTTTCCAACCGATCTATATTGAAGGTACACAATTGAAGGTGTATGGACCGATAACATTTGAGGAAGACACCATTGAAGATGTTATGGGGAACCTGCTTAGATACCGTTACTTTCCGGTATTGCATGGTGAACTTAAAGCAGATATCGATTACTTCCCGCTGGGTGAATGCGAAATGGATCTGGGTGACGGGATTACTCTGAGAACAAAATACTTAAACCATCCGCTTCTTTGTCTGGGGTACCGCTTTGAATTCAAAGGCAAGGTCCTCTGTACCGCCTTTGACACAGAGCCATTTAGAAACGTCTTCTCCACAGACACAAACGCCCCGGATTATGATCCGGTTGCAAGCAAGAAAGGAGAAGAAGCCGTCAGAGAAGAAAACCAAAAGCTGCTGGATTTTTTCCGTGGTGCAGACATTCTTATTCATGATTGTCAGTACACTCAAAAAGAATACTTTTCATCAAAAATAGGATGGGGCCATTCTTATTTTGAACATGCAATCCATTCCGCCCTTGAGGCCGGAGTAAAAAAAATCGTTCTTTTTCACCATGACCCGCCACGAACAGATCAGGAACTGTTTGCACTTGAAAAACGTTGCCATGAATATATGGAAAAACAATCTACACTTGAAATCGTGGTGGCGAGGGAAGGAATGGAAATTCTTCTTTGAGACCTTTGCAAAACACACAATGGGAAGTTGTCGGCACTCCGTTTTTCGTTAACAGAATATTTTAAAACAAATTATCAGTCGGCACGGCAATTAAAGTGACCATGGCTTTTGATACAAGTTTTTCCTGGCCTTGAGATACAGAAAAAACTTCAGATTCCGACACCTTGATTTTTCTACCATTATTGATAATTTTTGAACGACAGATCATCAATTCGCCAACGGCAGGCTTAAAGTAATTAATTTTGAACTCAATGGTAAGGATTCGATAGTCTTCAGAAACCGTGGTAAAAGCCGCATAACCGGCCGTATGATCAGCCATGGTGGCAATGACACCGGCATGAACAAAACCATCTTGCTGGCGGTGCACCGAACGAATTTTTAAACGTGATTCAAATATCCCGTAAGCCACCCTCTCAACTTCAAACCCGCAGTTGGCCGGAAACCCCTGAACATAATCGTTTTTTAAAAATTCGAATCTTTGCATTTTTATTTTTACCACAAAGATCACGAAGGAAAAGAAGAATAAAATATATAACCTTCGTGGACTTCGTGGTTTGATCAAACCTTTTTGTCACAAAATACACAAAATTCGATTTTAAGGAACTAAGTCGATATTTTTGAAAAATCTGCTATAGTTCCAAATAGATCTGCTATGTGCTTGAGCAAACAAAGTCTGTTGCTGCGTATTTTTGTCTCTTTTGCCATGACCAAAACACCATCAAAAAAAGCATCTACCGAATCCCGGAGGGAAGCGATCTCATGCAGAGCCTGTGCCAGATCTCCTTTGTCAAGACTGTCTGAAACCTTTTTTTCGATTTTTTTATAGTCCGAATAAAGAACAGACTCGGAATCATGTTGAAAAAGACTTTCATTTACTGATGTTGCCTTAAAGGCCTTGGCCTTTTTTATGATATTGACGATTCGCTTGAAAGCAACGGCCAGGGGCTCAAAATCCGGGGCGGTCTTAAGATCCTGTAGCGCCTGCACCCGGTTCCATACATTAGGAACATTATCCACTGATACACTGGTAACCGCAGCGATGACATCTTTTGAAAATCCTTCTTCAGCCAGCTGATGTGTCATGCGGTTATACAAAAAGGTGTTTACTTTGTCAGCAATCTCCCGAATCTTCTTAGCGCCCTTTATGCCGAAAAGCTCTATGCTCTTTTCAATCATATCCCTTAAAGAAAATGAAAGGCCTTTATCAATCATGATGTGAACAATACCGATACCCTGCCTCCGAAGCGCGTATGGATCAGAAGCGCCGGTGGGAATAAGTCCTACGGAAAAAAATCCGCATATATTATCGATCTTGTCGGCAATGGCGAGAATCGCGCCTGCCGAGGTTTCAGGAAGTTTTCCCCCTGAATAAATCGGCCGGTAATGTTCTTCTATTGCCCGAGCCACTGCATCGGGTTCTTTTGTAACAGAAGCATAAACCCTGCCCATAATGCCCTGAAGTTTGGGAAATTCAACCACAACATGGCTAACAAGATCAGCCTTGCATAACCAGGCAGCCCGGGTAACATGCTTTTTCAAATCCGACCCCTCTTCAACGTTATCTGCCAGAAATCCCACCATTTTTTGAAGACGCTCAACCTTTTCATACATGGACCCGAGTTTTGCCTGAAAAAGAACGCCTTTTAGTTTTTCAACTCTATCTTCAGAGGAATACTCCAGATCACTTTTATAAAAGAATTGAGCATCCGCAAGTCGGGCTCTCAGCACCCATTCATGCCCGGTTGCCACTAGGTTCATATCTTTAGTACGGGTATTGTTTACCGCCACAAAACAGGGCATGAGATCTCCTTTACTGTCTATCACGGCAAAATACTTTTGGTGTTCTCGCATGGCGGTAATCAGTATCTCACTGGGGACTTCCAGAAATTCTTTATCAAATTTGCCCACCGTAGCCACAGGATATTCGACAAGGTTTTTTACAATGTCAACCAGTTCATCATCAGGCAAGATCTTACCGCCGACTTTTTTTGCAACCTTATCGATCTCTTTCTCAAGACTTTTTTTACGTCCTTGAAGATCGACCAGTACTTTTGCGGAACGTAGGGTCTTAATATAGTCCTTGGGGTTAGAAATCTTTATTTTGGTATTATTCATAAAGTAATGCCCATACGTATATCTTCCGCTTTTTATGTCTCCCAGGCTAAAAGAAATTACGTTCTCTCCCAAAAGGGCCAATATCGAATGTATGGGCCTGGCAAATTGAATATCAAGCTCAGCCCATTTCATGGTCTTGGGAAACGGTGTGGCAAGAATCACTTCCGGCAGGATGTTTTTTAGCAACGTCCGGGTTGGAAGGCCGCGTTCCGTAACTTTTGCACACAAATAACGCCCCTTGTTCGTATCTTTTACCATTAAAGCATTTACCGATACTCCGACCTTTTCAGCAAATTTTTTCGCCGCCACTGTGGGTTGGCCCTTTTCATTAAATCCGACTTTTTCAGGAGGTCCCACAACTTCTGAAATTAAGGATTTTTGTTTGGCTGCAACTTTTTTTATTTCCACTGCAAGCCGTCTCGGAGTTGCAAAAATTCTGGCACTGCCGTGGTCGATACGGGCATCGGTCATTTTTTTCAGCAGCATTGATGATATGACATCTAGGGCAGGTTCAATGTAACCTGCCGGTATCTCTTCCGTCCCTATTTCAAGCAATAAAGTTTCCATATCCACCTCTGTTTTATTTAATCTGGTGCAGAATTTAAATTGGAGTACTCATGATTCATGCACCATTGATCTTACATCATCCATTAAGCATCATCTTATAAACGGTACCGCCTTTAATATCCTTTTTACTTGTTGATCAGAGGATACCCCATCTCTTTTCTTTGCTCCAGATATGCTTCCGCACAGGCTCTGGCGAGGTTTCTTATTCGTCCGATATAACTGGTTCTCTCCATAACGCTGATGGCACCGCGAGCATCCAGAAGGTTAAATGTATGTGAACATTTCAGGCAGTATTCATAAGAAGGAAGAACCAACTTTTCCTTAATCATGCGTTCGGCTTCAGCTTCGTATTTATCAAAAAATTCGAGTAGCATTCCTATATTGGCCTTCTCAAAATTATAGGTCGACTGCTCCACTTCTTGCTGATGATGGACATGACCATAAGTGACATCATCGTTCCATTTCAGGTCATAAACGTTGTCAACGCCTTGAAGATACATGGCAATACGTTCCAATCCGTAAGTAAGTTCCACGGATATGGGAAACAATTCGACACTACCGCAGAGCTGAAAATAGGTAAACTGGGTAATTTCCATACCATCCAGCCAAACTTCCCATCCGAGTCCGGAGGCACCCAGGGTCGGCGATTCCCAGTCGTCTTCCACAAACCTTATGTCATGTTCAAGAGGATCGATCCCAAGCACCTTAAGGCTATGCAAATACTGCTGCTGCACATCATAAGGAGAAGGTTTCAGTATTACTTGATACTGATAGTAATGCTGCAACCGATTCGGGTTATCACCGTAGCGACCGTCTGTGGGCCGCCGTGAAGGTTGGACATAAGCGACATTCCAAGGCTCAGGACCAAGCGCCCTCAGCAGAGTGGCTGGATGAAATGTTCCGGCGCCAACTTCAATATCATAAGGTTGGGCCACAACACACCCCTTTTGAGCCCAGAACTTCTCTAACGACATAATAACATCCTGAAAATTCATTTCTTCTCCCTCACTAACTCGTTGTTATTTTTGAATGTTGCGCAACAACCCTTCTGAATCTATCGTTACATCCAACAGACGGGCGTCCTTTCTGCTTGAAAGAACTTTTTCCCATATCCCCTTTAATTTGTCAATATCCTCGATTTCACCCAGCGCCCAAATACAGCCGCCACCCCCGGCACCCGTGAATCGCGCACCACATCTGTTATTTACGGCAGAATCTACAAGTTCTTCCCCAACATCATCAAGTACCTCGGGAGTCATTTCTCTCCTGAGGTTCGTTTCCCGGTTCATTAAGGCCGAAGCCTCTTTAAAATTCAGGGCATTTAAAGCTTGGGCAAATTTTTGTGTGCATGCAACGATTTCGGCCCAAAGCTCACGATTTTTTCCTTCAAGAAATTGCCGGACCCATTTTTTATTAATATCCTTTGATTCGTGTGGCACACCGCAGTATGCCAGCAGCAGGTGACGTTTAAGATCATTAAAAGATTCTCTCCTTACAATGACCTTTTTCTTAAAATATGGCTTTCCTACGCCTTCTTGCCAGGTCCAGGCATGAACACCGCCATATACCGCTGCGAGCTGGTCCTGAAGTCCGCACGGTACGCCAGCTACGCTTGCTTCTAAGGCTTGGGCAAGCACTGCAATCTGAAGCCTGGAAAGCGGCTTCACACCGGTTTGCTCAAAAATATATGAAAAGGCGCCGACAAGCGCCACTGCCGCTGCGGATGATCCTCCTAATGCACTGCGTGGCGGTGATGAAGAGTGAATATCAATATGTATACCGTCGGCCCTGAAATAGGCTGCAATGGCAAACATCAGCCCCAGGGGATGATCAAAAGGAGATTCATCGAGAGGATATTCCGCACTGGTAAAACCTTTTGAAGATATTTTTACCATACCTTTGTCATAGGGGAAAAATCGTATCCGAGTTTTCAAATCGATGGCCATGTTAACGGTGCATGGGGAAAGATGCCTGAGCGGAAAATAAAACGTACTGATGTCCAGCGTCCCGCCCATGTCAATCCGACAAGGGGCCGATGCTTCAATTTGATGCGATTCAATGATACTTTTTAAAGGGTCTGTTGTGCGTTGGGTATTGCGTGACAGGTGCTGAATTTCCATTCTGTCTTTCAAGTTTCGACCTCTGCCCTCCGTCATCTGACTTTTTGTCATCCTCTAATCTGCCGTAAAAATTTTAAACTTCGGGGTTCTTTCCCCAGATGATAAGGCACAAATGCCTCTAAAAACTTCAGACTTTCCGTTAAGGCCTGGGAAGCAAATTTGATTCGAGCAGCTCTTGTTAAATCCCCCCTTTGGATCCACAAAAGATGTTTAATGGTTCCCTTTGAAAGAAATATCTTCTGTGAATCTCCGGAAGCACAGCCATCACATATAATCCCTCCCTTTGAAAGATCAAATTTAATCCTAGATTCTTTCATCTTCTCAATTTCAGCTTGGCAGATGCTGCACTGTTTTAAATTTGGACCCAGTCCGGCTATTGTCATAAATCTTATTTGAAACAGGATGGAAAGCGCCTCTTCGGAGGTATGGTCCAGATCGAGTTCGCTTAGAACATGTCGAAACAGTTGAAAAAGCCGAACCTGTTTTTGACCTTCTTCCATCCATTGATTGATCAATTCAGCCCAATAACTGGCATAAGCTGTTTTTATTATTTTGGATCTGATGTTGGAAAAAGCATGCTTTAATGTTGCTTCCTGAAGAATGGGCAGTCCTTTGCCCCTGCCGATACTGTATACCACGTCCAAAACCGAAAAGAGTTCCAGTATGCCTGCAAATCGTTTGGTGCTTTTTTTGGCGGACTTTGCAATTACTGAAATTTTTCCTTTGTTTAGAGTAAAAAAGGTAATAATTAAATCATAATCTCCAAAATCGATCCGGCGAAGCATGATGGCAGGCGTTGAAAAGCTTGACATCTTTTCATATACCAAGAAGTGTTGTGGCGATTATAAAATAGAAAGCGACACTGATAATATCGATGGCTGTGGTTACAAAAGGACCGGAGGCTATGGCAGGATCGATATTTATCTTTGCAAATCCCATGGGAACCAAAGAACCGACCAGGGCAGCAATAGACATGGAACTGATCACCGCGAGTCCGACGGATATGGCAACTTGAAACATACTGTATCGAAGCTGGGCCACCGAACCCACCAGAAATCCATAAACCATACCCAGTATAAAACCGATGGCAAATTCCTTGAAGACCACGGACCAAGTATCTCTAATGTTAAGGCGCCCGGTTGCAAGGCCCCGCACCACAATGGTGGAAGTCTGGGTGCCAATATTGCCGCCCATTCCCATGATGACCGGAATAAAGGCGGCAAGATATACAAACTTGCTCAAACTTCCTTCAAAATGGCCTATAATAAAAAATGCAACAATACCACCGATACAGCTTGCAGAAAGCCACGGCAGGCGGATCCTTGTGCTTCTGATAACAGACTGTGTTTCGATAAACTCCTCGCCGCCCAAACCAGCCATTTTTAAAATATCTTCCGTAGCCTCGTCTCCGATGATATCGATAATATCATCTACGGTGACAATACCCACTAACTGGTTTGTGTCATCTACTACCGGTACCGCAAGAATATCATAACGGGCGACTATTTTTGCCACCTCTTCCTGATCCATATCAGTTTTGACGGTAAAAACGTCTGTTGCCATAAAATCTTTAAGAGGTGTCTCAGGGGGAACCACCACCAATTGCCTTAAAGAACTGACGCCTATTAATTTGCTATTTGAATCAACCACATAAAGATAAAACGGCATCTCCACATCCAGATGTTCTTTCTGAAGGGACTCGATGGCTTCCCTGGCCGTTTTATTTTCTCGCAAGGCAATAAAATCAGGAACCATGATCCCGCCGGCAGTATCATCGCCATAGTGTAGCAGACCTTCAACCTCTTCGGAACTCTCCTTTTTCATACGTTCTATAATGGCATCGGACCTTTCTTCGGGCAAACGTCCCAACAGGTCGGCCACATCATCGGTGGGCATGTGTTCAAAAATTTCAACCATCTCATCAATTTCAATGCCTTCATTGAGTGCAAGAAAAGTATCTTCATCCAGTTCGCTGAAGAGGGCGCCCTTTTGCTCACTCCCCTCTATCATTTCAAAGAGTTTATGCTGGTTGGGAAGTGACAACGAACGGAACACCGCGGACAAATCCGCCGCATGTGTCTTGTCAACAATCTTTCTAAGATGGGTTAAAGCATTCCGTCTCAACAATCTCTTGATGCTATCAATAAGTATTTTAGTGCGATCACTTGGCATAGGATAATATGGAACTATTTGATAATTTTTATAACAGACTGATTACGTAACTCCTTAATCCATGATTGAAATTTTTCTTCAACAATTTCATTAAATAGTATTTTTTCGATCTCGGGTGACACTTCTTCCAGAGGCTTTCCTGAAGTTTTCACTATCTCTTTAACAAAAAAAATCTGAAATCCCAGGTCGGTATCAAGCACAGGGGTAAACTCATCTGCCTTCATATCTTTTATGGCATCTCGCAACTGTGGAGAAAGCTCATCAAGCCGGAACAAACCCAGATCACCGCCCTCAACATCCAGAGATGATTCAGAATAGCTATTGATCATGGTTTCAAAGGATTTTCCTGTGTTTAATTCTTCTAAAATTTCATCCATTCTCGCTTTAATCTTCAGCTTCTCTTCTTCATCGGCGAATAGTGGTGCTTTTATAGTGATGTTGTAAAGATGATATTTTTTCGTCCCGCCATACTTATCTGGGTGATGTTCGAAATAAGATGTTATGTCCTCTTGTGTAATTACAATTTTAGATTTTACTTTAAGGTTGACCAGCTTTGTCCTGAGCATCTGTTCCTTTATCCGCTCACGATAATCCTTCATTGTTAGTCCATCTTTAGCCAATGCACCTCTTAAATCTTCATCCGTATAAAAACTCGCTTCTTTAATCCGTTCAATGGTTTGATCTATCTCTTGTTCACCGATTTCAATTTTATAGCGTTTTATCTCCTGATCTTTAAGTTTCTGATCAATAAGCTGGTTGAGCATATCCTCCCTCACCTTGTAGAGCATCTCACGCTCCCTGTCGGTTGAATAACCGAGTGCGCGGATTTTCTCTGCATAAGGTTTAAAGGATCGGTTCAGCTCGAAAAGTGTAATAATGTCGTCATTGACTATCGCTACAATCCGTTCAACGACTTCTGCATTTTCCCCGTTAGCAACAAAGAGAAAACCAAACGTTAAAAAATAAAGGGTGTATATTAAACAATAAACCCAACCTGTAAAACGGTTACTCATGACTATGAAAACCCATAACTTAGTTTCGTGTCCATCCATAAATGGTCTTTTTGCTTGCCCGGTTAAATCCATATTTATGAATGGATACTCGTTCGCTTTGTTCATCCCGCTATATATGGGGATAAAATTTTAAAGCGGTTAACTTTGTTTACGAACCAATGATTTTTTTCCACTGTGTTTTATTTATTTCAATGATGTATTCTTTTTGAAGCTTTTTTATCCAAGGCGTATACGCTTCTTCAATCTTTTTCCTGCGTAAATTTCTTATTATGGTTTCATTTACATCTTTTGACTCTTCTTTCATACCCGCTGTTAAATTATCGTTTTTGTGATGCGCTTCATGATACTTGGATATATCATCGGGAGTTACTAGGATCTGGTCACCCAACTCTTTGGCAACAACCTTTTCCATGAGTAATCGAGCCTCTAATCTCTTTTCCCATGATGGGTAAGGCACGGCATATTCGAGCAATACCTGATCAAATACATTTTCTGGATAATTCTGTTTTATATCTTCAACCGCCTTTTGAAGTTCTGCTTCTGTAATTTTAATGCCGATATCTTTGGCCCTTTCCAGTAAAATCATCTCTTCGGTCATCTGTTTAACAAAGCGCAATTGAGCTTCTCTGGCAGTATCGGGTTGCTGCATTGCATTATGGGAATAAGAGGCTTTGGCAATCTCAAATGCCCTGTTGAAATCAGATACGGTTATCGTACTGTCTCCAACCCGGATGAAAAATTTATCACCGTCTTTAGATTTAGAGTCAGCACACCCGGCTAAGGTGTAAATGATCGATAAAAAACCGACGAAAACCATAAACGTGTTAAAATATCTCATGATTGAAAAAGTATTCTTTAACGACAAAATCACTTAAATTTCTAATTGTTAACATGTTGTATGATTTGTTTCAAGATATTTTTAGTCTGAGTCAACAGACCGACTCTACTTGTTTTTGAAAGCTTGGCGGTTAGCAAATGGTCTTTGGTAAATTCAAACGGGCTGCCTGCGGAAGCAATCCTATCGAGAACTCCCGTAGGATTTTTTTGGTGAACCTCTGAAAAATAAATGGAAAGCCGTGAGCCTCTCAAATCGAGCCGTTTCACGCCAGCCTTTATGGCCAATACTCTGAGTACGATTTTAAAAAGTAGATTTGAAGTCTCAACCGGTAAAGCACCGAAGCGATCCACCATCTCTGTTTTAAAATCAGCGATTTTATCTAATTCTGTTATCTTGGTCAGACGACGGTATGCTGAAAGACGCTGGTCGATATCGTGTATATACGATTCAGGTATTGAAGCAGGCATAGCCATGTTAATTTCCGGTTCCAGACTTTCTTGAACCTCCTCCCCTTTCAACTCAGCCATCGAATTCTCCATCAGTTTTAGGAACATGTCATAGCCGACTGCGGCAATATGGCCGGACTGGGAAGCT
>JASFLX010000011.1:0-30093 GCA_050117895.1 Desulfobacterales bacterium
AAGATTGCATGGCTATTTGGTGTCAGGTGTCAGGTGTCAGGGTTTACGAATGTATTCTTTATAACGACCCCGAATTTCTAGATACACCTTTTTCCATATAATAATTGCGATGGGCCACTTCGTTTCCCCCTTAATCCTGACACCTAAAAATAGGGCTTCGGAGCCACGGTTTGCCAATAGACAAGGATCAGTGTTTAGCAACGGCCTTGATTTACACCCTTGCTCAGGACAAGCCGATTTGAATCCCAATACAAAGAGGTCGCTCCACGACGGCGTATATCTCTTTCCAACCGACTGAAACTTGTGCTTAAGCACCCGTAAGCCCAAGCCGCACCGTTGAGACCTTTGCAAAACGTCCCCTTTCGCCCAATTTCTGCGTCAGGCTCAAATTTTAATCCTCAAAATACTCAATGTATTCCTGCGGTTAAAATTATCGCCTTCCTTGAACTTGAACGAAATTGAACATTTTTCAAAGGTCTCAAAGAGTTACTAAGAACAATTCGTCTCAAAATACACCGATTGATTTTTTTAAGTCATATTTCATTCGGCATGGGCTAACGCGTGCTAACCCGAATATTTCATGTTTTCAAAAATCCACCCTTCGGGCGAGTGCAAGACGTTCATTTGCAGCGTTATCAAGGGCTTGCAGTAGTATACTACGGCTGTCCCCTTGAACGCCTCGCAATCGTGAAATATCCGGGATAAAGCCCTTCAAACAGTCAGTCGGTTTCCAAGAGAAACACGCCGTCGTTCCGCTGTATTGAAATCAAACATGAAATCCTTGATTGCTTGTTGACGAAAGAAAATTCTTTACACGTCAAGGGGGGCTGATATATTAGTCCCTCATAGCACCATAAGGAAGAGCCAATTTCAAACGTCCCATTTTGACCAATCTCTGTGTTGGGCTCAAATTTTAATACTCGAAATACTTAATGTATTCGTGCCTGCCCCGTGAAATGCGAAGCCTATTTCTCTGGGGTGGTTAAAATTTTCGCCTGCCTTGATCTTGACCAAACTAAAACGTTTTGAAACAGGCTCGGAAAAACAGAAAATGTAATATCAAGCTTAAGGAAGGACCCATGCACAAATTACTCACTGAACATTCCGGTCTGAAAATGCTGCTTTTGGGCAACGAAGCCATTGCCCGTGGGGCGGTCGAGGCCGGACTCTCTGTTGGAACAACATATCCGGGCACTCCCTCTTCAGAAATATCAACCAATTTTTTCCATATCTCCCGGGAGAGCGACCTATATTTTGAATACAGCACCAATGAAAAGGTGGCCCTTGAAGTGGCGGCTGCAACGGCGAATTCCGGACTTCGCAGCATGTGTGTGATGAAACATGTGGGCATGAATGTGGCTGCTGACGTTTTTATGACCCTCGCTTACATTGGCGTTAAGGGGGGGCTGGTTATCGTTACCGCCGATGATCCGTACATGTTTTCGAGCCAGAACGAACAGGACAACCGTTATTATAGCAAGTTTTCGGGACTGCCCATGGTCGAGCCGTCTTCGGTGCAGGAGGCCAAAGATATGGTCGCCTATGCTTTTGATATTTCAGAAGAACTCCAGCAGCCGGTTATCTTCAGAACCACCACCCGAATAAATCACTCCACGGCCGAAGTGGTTTTCGGTGACATCCGGGCGCCCGAGACCCTGGGTGATATTTCCAAGGACCCTTTCAATCAGGTGCCCGTTCCTGCGGTTGCCAGAGGTCTTCATGCAAAACTGCTCGGCAAACTTGAAACCGCTGAAAAAATGTCCGAAAATTCAGAGTACAATTTCATTGAGGGCAAGGGTGTGTGGGGAATCATATGTAACGGGGTCAGTTACAATTATGTGTCTGATGCGGTCAAAGACCTGAGCCTGGAACAGCGGGTTAAGATATTTCGTATGGGATTTTCGTATCCCATGCCCCGAGCCAAGATCAAAGAATTTTTAAAAGCGTGTGAAAAAGTGCTGATTGTAGAGGAAGGCGAGCCTTTCATGGAAGAAACGGTCAAGATGCTGGCACAGGAGGAAAAATTAACCCTTCCGATTGTGGGGAAAAGTGAAAAATACTTTTCACGACTGTATGAATTTGATCCCGCCCTGGTAAGGCAATCCATGGCAGCCTATTTTGATGTGGCGTATACACCGGCCAAGATCCCGGATCTTTCCGATATTCCTGCAATTCCGGACCGTCCGCCCAACCTTTGTGCCGGATGTTCCCATCGGGCCACCTTTTATGCGGTTAAAAAGGCTTCGGAAGGCATGGATACCATTTGTCCTACCGATATCGGCTGCTATACCCTGGGATTTCTGCCACCACTCTCCATGGGAGATTTTCTGATATGTATGGGAGCTTCTGCAGGGGTATCCTGCGGTTTTTCAGCAAAGACCAACAAGAAAGTCATTTCATTTATCGGAGATTCCACCTTTTTACATTCCGGCATCCCCGGCTTAATTAATGCCGTCTATAATAACCATAATTATACCTTGGTCATTCTTGATAACGGTACCACCGCCATGACCGGCCATCAGCCTCATCCCGGTGTGGATATGAAAGAACTGAACATGGACGGATACGGGAGGGTGTCTATCGAAGAGGTTGTCCGGGCGGTGGGGGTATCCCACGTTACGGTGATCCGTCCGTACCGGGTCAAAAAGAGTGTGGATGCGGTTAAAGAAGCCCTGAACTTTAAAGGGGTTTCGGTGGTGATATCCAAAGAAATGTGTACGCTCTATGCAAGAGGTCTGAAGAAAGCCCGGGGGAAGCCTTTTTTTGTTAGTGACAAATGTAAAGGCCACAAAGATTGTATTGATGAGCTCGCATGCCCGGCCTTTTTTATAGAGGATAACCGGGTGAATATCGATCCTGTCATGTGTTCGGGGTGTTCGGTCTGCGCCCAGATCTGCCCGGAACATGCAATTTTGCCCATTAGGGATAAATAATTCGTACCATCACGATAACTCAACTAGTGCCCGAACGAAAACTAGGATTTTTCGTTAAGATCAAGGAAGACGAAAATTTTACCCACAGACATACATTGAGTATTTCGAGGATTAAAATTTGAGTCTGACGCAGATATTGGCGAAAAAGACAGTTTTCGTTCACGCACTAACTATTGGATGATTAAATGAATACAACAAGATTAATAATAGTGGCTGTGGGCGGGCAGGGAAATCTTCTGGCTTCAAGGGTTCTCGGAGAAGCCGCACTCCTTTCAGAGATTCCTGTACGTATGAGTGAAATACACGGCATGGCTCAACGGGGCGGTGTTGTTGAATCCTCAATTGTGTTTGGGGATGCCCGAAGCACCGTAATTTCGAACGGTGAGGCGGATGTTTTGTTAGGGTTTGAGCCGTCAGAAACCTTGCGGGCCTTAAATAAATGCAATTCAAATACGGTGGTGATTACAAATCTGGCCAAACTTCCCTCTTTTACTGTTACCACGGGGAAAAGCGTTTATCCGGATTTGGACGTACTTCAGGAGTTAATTCGGAATAAAACGGCGAAACTTATTGCCTTTGATGCAGCGTCCCTGGCCATTCAGGCCGGAAATGTCTTGTCCGTAAATATGGTTTTGCTGGGTGCCCTGATTCAAACCCATACCGTTCCCCTGTCCGCAGAGAATGTCAAAGAAGCAATAATCGAGAGAACCCGAAAAGCTTTTGTTGAATCCAACTTAAAAGCTTTCGAGCTTGGGTTTGCTGCCGCCGAAAGGCTCGGATAATACCTTGCATGAAAATTAATGAGGATCTTTAGATTACTTATTTGAACCGGATTTACACAAAATCATATAATTATACATTTTATCCAAAAGATATATGGTTGATGATCTTTTTTATTCATTAATTTTCACCCAAAGGGCAAGCCGGAAGCTTCCATCTGCTGCGTTATTAAGGGCTTGTAATAGTACACTATGACTTCGCCCTTAAGTGCCTTGCATATGAAAGCCTCCGACTCGTGCAAGGTAATAAGTTTCAACTAATTTCTGCATTAACTTTTTTCGAAGTTTAATCTAAATTTCGTTCATTTAGAGTTGCGTGTATGCTTCAAGAACTCTCCATTAGAAACTTTGCGATCATCGATGATCTTCAGATATCCTTTTCAGAAGGGCTGAACATTTTGAGCGGCGAAACCGGCGCCGGTAAATCCATCATCATAAATGCGGTCAATCTTTTGCTTGGAAGCCGGGCAAATGTCGGGCTCATTCGTACGGGTAGCCAAACAGCGGAACTGGAAGCATTATTCCAAATTGCACAGCAAAGCACCATCGCCGGTATTATGGAAAAAAACGGTTTTCATCCCCAAGAAGGGCTTCTCATAAGAAGAATTGTTTCTCGTAAAGACCGCCACCGGATTTATATCAACGGACATCTTGCCACCACTCAAACGCTGAATTTGATCACCGAAAACCTTGCCAGTATATCCGGTCAGCACGCTCATCAGAGACTGTTAAAAGAAGAGAACCAGCTGGAAATCATTGACCAGTCCGGAGCTTTGACGTCTCTGCGTGATGAGGTTTCCGGGTGTTTTCATGAAATAGTACCGCTGATCCAAAATCTCAAAAACCTGAAGGCGAAACAGGCGCACCACGCCGAACACATTCAATTGCTCGAATTCCAGCAAAAAGAGATTCGGCAGGCATCCATAACCCCGGAAGAAGACATGACGCTTGAACAGGAACGAATCCGTCTGAAAAACGGAGAAGAACTTTTTCAGATGGTCCACAATAGTGTTGAAACGCTTTACAGTGCTCCGGGTGCGGCCGTTGAACGCCTGATAACGGTGAAAAAGGATCTTGAAAAAGCTTCCCGCATAGACCCGTCTCTCGTCCCGAAGACAGAGCGTATCGATGAAGCCGCCATTTATCTTGAAGATATTGCTGAAGCGCTTAGAACTTATCTGAAAAATATACAGATTGACGAAAACCGTCTTGAAGCGGTTGAAGCGCGCCTCGACACACTAAATAAACTTAAACGCAAATACGGAAAGTCTCTTGAAGATGTACTGTTGAAACTGGAATCCATAGACCATGAACTTTCAGGCATGGATAATCTATCAGAGGATATTGCCGATACCGAGAAAAAACTTTCCTTTTTGCACGGCAAGCTGGCCAAACTGGCCACAACCCTTTCAAAGAAAAGGAAAAGCACAGCCAAGACACTTACCAAAAAAGTGGAAAGAGAACTGGGCACCCTTAAGATGTCCCAAACACAGTTTGACATTTCCTTTGGAACACTTCCTGTGGATGAACATACAGATGCCCATCTCACATCAGAAGAGAACATTATCACTGAAACCGGAATCGATCGCATTACCTTTATGATTGCTCCGAATGTGGGAGAGGCGCTCAAGCCGCTCAACAGTATTGTTTCCGGCGGTGAGTTGTCACGGGTTGTGCTTGCGTTAAAGGCTATACTGGCCAGAACCGAAGCGGTGGAGACCATTGTTTTTGATGAGGTTGATGCGGGAATCGGAGGGAGTGTGGCAGAAGTGGTGGGTAAAAAGCTCTCATCCCTTGCTCGTCACCATCAGATCATCTGTATTACTCATCTGCCTCAGATTGCCAAGTTCGGCGACCATCATTTCAATATTTCAAAGCATGTTGCCCGCGGGAGAACGCGAACAACCATAACCCGTTTAACCGAGGCGGAACGCGTCAAAGAAATCGCCAGGATGCTCGGAGGGGAAAAAATCACCCGCGCCACGCTTGATCATGCCAAAGAGATGCTGGAGCGTGCAATTCACTGATGTTGGTTAACAGCGGTCATTTATTACCTAAATTTTGCACGAGTCGGAGGCTTTCATATGCAAGGCACTTAAGGGTGAAGTCATAGTTAACTATTACGAACCCTTAATAACGCAGCAGATGGAAGCCTCCGGCTCGCCCTTCGGGTGAAAATTAATGAATAAAAAAGATTATCATCCGATATACCATTTGGGTAAAAAGTATGATTCTATGATTTTGTTTAAAACCCCTTCAATTAAGAATTATAAAGATTTTCATTAATTTTCATGCAAAATTCAGGTATTACTTTCCATCGGAGTTCGAAGGTCTGGTTTCAGGTGTCGGGTGTCAGGTGTCAGGAGGACGAACGTAAGAGCTGACACCTGAACACTGACACCTGAAACCTGGATTGCTTGAGCTAAATCACCAACAATCTTGATTTACACCCGATGCTGGATAAAACATTTGAAATACCATGACGTTTTATAGCATTCCACCGTTGTTGACATTGTGCTGTTTTCTCGGACTTGCCGGTCTGGCTATTTTCTATGGCCCCAGAACAAAAACCAACTTGCTTTTTTTTACAATCTGCATCCTCGGGTCCTTTCTTTATATCGACATACTTTTCGCCTTCAATGTCACATCGGCAAAAACCGCTCTTTTGGTCAGTCGTACGGATCATTTTTTTATTGTGTATCTATTGCCCGTATACATTCACTTTTTTCACACCTATCTCAATATATCGGGGCGAAAATGGCTTATCCGGGGTGCATATGCCTATGCATTTATTCTGATGTGCCTTACGCCGACTCCTTTTTATATCGAGTCCATGCAGAAACATTATTTCGGTTATTTTGCAAAGGCCGGAAGCCTTTATTTTTTTTCAGGACTGGCCGCATTTTTCGTTACCCTGTATGTTCTGATAGAACTGGTGAATGCCATCCGAAAAGAGACCAACAGTTCCCATAAGAACCGGCTTAAATATTTGTTTGCCGGATTTGGCATTATGGGTCTTATGAACGGGTTAAATGTCTTTCCGATCTATGGATATTCGGTATATCCCCCCGGAAATTTAAGCTTTTTTCCTCTTATTATTTTTGCTGTGGGACTTTTTAAGCACGATCTTCTTGACACGGGAATATTTATAAAAAAGAGTCTTATCTATTCAATTTTGACTGCACTTCTCACCTGCTTATATGCTCTAATCATCATTGTTGCGAATAAGGTCTTTAAGAATTTTAATTTTTCGGATTCCATTTATTTTCCCATATGCTTTTTTCTTTTAATCGCTTTTGTTTTCGGACCGCTAAAATCAAAAATACAGGTGGTTATCGACCGTATCTTCTACAAAGGCAAATATGATTATCAGAAAACCATCAAACGGGTCAGCCAGTTGATCGTATCCGTGCTCGATTATAAGGAAATCGGAAAACTTCTGATGGATACAATTGTTGATACCATGAAGGTTCGTCATTGTGCCCTTTTTTTACGGGAACCATCCGGTTCGAGTTTCAAACCTTTTTCTCCTCGCGGGGAATCCATTTTAATAAGCACGGACACCCCCATGATCAAATTCATGAAAAATAATTGCCGGCCCGTTATAAGGAAAAATCTTAAGCAAAAGATTTCAGCATCCGAGATACCGGATATCGTCAAAGATATGGATAGACTGGGCGCAGAAATCGTTCTTCCAATGATCTTTGAGGAAAACCTGAACGGATTTATTGTTCTGGGGGAGAAATTTTCCGGGGATCTTTTTACGCGCGAAGATATGGATCTTCTTGAAACACTTGCCGGACAGAGTTCACTGGCTATTGAGAATGCCCGTTCCTATAAGTTGCTCGATGATCTGAACGAGAATCTTGAAAAAAAGGTCGAAGAAAGGACCATAGATCTTAAACATGCCCTTTCTGAAAAGGAGCGAACCCAGGACATGTTAATCCGATCGGAAAGTCTTGCCGCACTCGGTCAATTGGTTGCCGGCGTTGCCCATGAACTGAATAATCCGTTGACCACCGTTACCAGTCTGGTTCAGGCCACCATAGAAGATATTGAGCAGTGGGATCAACAGAGTTCTTTTGACCCGGACTTGATAGAGGATCTCAAGTTTGCCGATAAGGAACTTGGTCGGGCCAAGTCCATTGTGGCCAGTCTGTTAGGGCTCTCCCGACAGACCCAGACTTATTCGGAAGCGGTGAGCATCAATTCGGTGGTAAAAGATGCGTTACGGATTATGCACAACCAGTATAAACATCACGGTCTTGAAATCGTGGAAAATTATGACCGGAACCTTCCGGATATTCGGGGGAATTTTGCCAATTTGGGTCAGGTGGCACTGAATATTATTCAAAATGCCATTCAGTCTGTTATCCATAACCAGGGAGTCATATACTTGGATACCTGGTTTGACCCTGATAAAAGCCGGGTGGTTTTTTCTTGCAAAGATACCGGACCCGGAGTTCCCGAATCTATTCGGCAGGACATTTTCAAGCCCTTTTTTACAACCAAAGAAGTGGGCAAGGGAACCGGCCTCGGATTATATATCTGCCATGAAATCGTCCGAAAACACGGCGGCACGTTAAAACTCAGAAATAATGACGGACCCGGTGCGGTATTCGAGGTGGCGTTGCCCATAGACGGTAAATCTTGACAATTTCGAAAAGATGGTAAAAGATATTTAATAATAAAATATTCAGTGTCCATCCATAAATGAGGATTTTTGTTCAAGATTAAGGCATGCGAAAAAAATAACCACAGGCATATGTTTAATATTCCGAGGATTATTTTTTGAGCATAACGCAGAGATTGGGCAAAAAGGCCATTTATGGATGGACACTGGTTGAAGGAGAATATAACCATGCCGATCTACGAGTTCAAATGTTTAAAATGCGAGGAATTTATTGAGATACTGGTCATGAATCAAGATGAAGAAATCGAGCTGAAATGTCCCAAGTGCGGCAGCGAGGAACTTGCACGGGTTCTGAGCACCACCAGCTACGCCATGGGCTATGGTTCCGGGTCAGGTAAGGTTAAATCTCAGACCCGAACCTGCCCGAGCGGCAGCTGCACCACCTATGACATACCCGGGCACACACGGTAAGCGCTTCCCCTGGAAAAACTATGTTGATACACGATGATATATTTTCATGGCGCGGCTGGGGCGGAAAACTTATGCTCGGAAGCGGTAAGTGCCGACTTCGGATTTATGACCTGAAAAGGGGTGATAAAAATGATCTGATGCATTTAAGGCCCATTATCGTGATCGTGTCAGATGTTCCGGACAGTAAAATGGAGGTCAGGGGTGCCACCAGTCATGTGGCCACCCTGGTTGCGAAGGAGTTTAACATCGATCCGCACCGCATGCTCTATATTGAATATTATCCGGAGCATTCATATGGTGTGAATGATAAATATGTGATTTCGGAAAAATTTGATGCCGTTGAATTTACATGGCACGATGGCATGGCTATTAAACCCAAATGGCGAACACTAAAGCCGCCCCTGCTGGATGAAATCAAAAAACTGCTAAATAGTTAACCCACACCTGACGAATGGGGTCAAAGCTTGAATTGTGAATTAATGTTTGACAATTAAGGCGCTATGATTTAGTAGAAGCCATATGGGCAGAGCATGGCGAATCGAATATGAAGGGGCATTATATCACTTGATGTCCCGGGGAAATGACGGACAGGATATTTATTTAAACGACGATGACCGAAAATTGTTTTTAGAAACGATTTCGGAGATGTCGGAACGTTTTGAAGTCGATATCTTTGCCTATGTTTTAATGTCCAACCATTATCATCTTTTGGTAAGAACCCACCGGGCAAATTTAAAAAAGGCAATGCAGTGGTTCGGCACCACCTATACCCGAAGATTCAATAACCGGAACTTTAAAAAAGGTCATTTATTCCAGGGGCGTTATAAAAGCATTCTGGTTCAAAATGATTCTTACCTGATGCAACTTTCCTGTTATATCCATCGAAATCCATTGAGAGCCCGAATCGTAAGACGTTTGATCGACTATAAATGGAGCAGCTATCCAATCTATGCTTATGCCAAGAAAGCCCCAACCTGGTTATCCACAAAAGTGATTTGGTCATATTTTAAAGGCGCTGATAAACATAAGCAATATCGGGAAAAAGTTCAAAAATATGCAAAGGAAGAGAAGCGTCTTTTGGAGGATATTCACCATGGAATGATTTTGGGTGCTAAAAATTTTGTAAATAAAATCCGAAAGCAGTTTTTGCCGGATATTCCCCATAATGCTTTGCCTCAGCAAAAGCAACTGGCAAAAGATATCAAATTAGATGATGTATTAAAAAAATCTGCTAAAATCGTTAAAATCGATCTTGATAAATGCATTCAGGCAAAACGATTACATGGTACGGACAAACACAAACGTGATTTACTCGTTTATTTGCTTTGGAATAAAGGATTGATGACCAATGAAGAGTTAGGGCGTCTTTTCGATATCAGCCACTCGGCTGTCAGTCATAGTGTTAAAAGATTTAAAGAGAAGATGATAAACGATAAAAAAGTGAAGACCCAATTTGAAAAACTTAATTCACAATTCAGGCTTTGACACCATAGTTAGTAAGTGAATACATATGGAGCTATTGGCACCCGCAGGAAATCTGGAAAAACTCAAATGGGCCGTTATCTATGGAGCCGATGCCGTATACTTCGGCACCCGGTTCGGTTCCCTTAGGAACTTTGCCGGAAATTTCAGTTTTGATGATGCTGAAGCAGGCCTTGGGTTTCTTCATGCCAATGGTAAAAAGGGCTATGTTGCGCTCAACATCTACCCGTTCCCCGATGAATATGAAAAAATTATAAACACTGCCCGGACCCTTGATGAAATGGGCGTTGATGCCTTTATTGTCTCGGATCTCGGCGTACTGATGGAACTCAAAAAACTGGGTCTTAATGCCGCACTTCACATCAGCACCCAGGCCAACACCACGAGTTTTCAGACTGCATTGGCATATAAAACCCTGGGCGCAAAAAGGGTGAACCTTGCAAGAGAGTTGTCTTTGGAACAGATTCAACAGATCCAGAAACACGTGCGCGGTAAAATTGAGACTGAAGTGTTTATCAACGGAGCCGTGTGTTTTTCCTATTCCGGCAGGTGTGCCATCAGTGACTATCTGGCAGGATTTCAGGCCAACCGGGGAGAATGTAAACAAGCCTGCAGATGGAAATACTCTGTTGTAGAAGAAACCCGACCCGGGCAATACATGCCGGTATTTGAAGATGAGAGAGGGCTGTATCTTTTTAACACCAAAGAGTTGGCCCTTTTTGAATTTGTCCCTGCACTTAAAGAAGCAGGTGTGGATTCCATCAAGATAGAAGGCCGAATGAAGTCTATTCATTACATTGCCACAGCCGTCTCATTTTATCGACAGGTCCTTGACGGGAAAAAATTTGCATGGGAACAGGGATTAAAGCTCCTGAACAGAGTCCACAACAGGGGGTACTCCACCGGCTTTTTGAAAGGAGAAATTGACAGCACCGATTACCAAAGAGAAACAAGCAAATCACAGTCGACCTCTGTCTTTGTGGGTAATATTATAGAACAAAAATCACAAGGCAAATGCATCCTTGAAATAAGAAATAAAATCCATGCAGGAGAAGCGCTGGAGGTTCTTTCTCCTGACGGTTCGCTTTCAACCATAACCCTGCCTTCACCCCTTATAACGACGGATAACCAGCATGTTAAATTTGCTAACAGTTCCCAATTTGTCCTGCTTGAACAAGATCTAAAGGCCTATACGATCCTTCGAAGGGTTGGAAATAATAGGTGGGCTCAAAGCTTGATTATTGATTAAAAGAATGGATAATGCCAAAGTGTGGATTGTGAATAATAAACTTTTTTAAAATAATATCAAAAGGTCACGCGCTGATGACCGGCATTCCTACCGCGTCAAATAATAAAAACACCTACTTTTGGAGCGATAATCAATAAATATTAGTAAGATAGCGTGGCCCGACCCCGATTGAAAGCAATTCTTTCAAACTCTTAAGCGAAAGTTGATAGGTTATTATAATTATTATTATGTACGGGACAACTCGCGTGCGGTAGGGTCTTTTTATCGCCGAATGATTAAGTGTGCGAAGAAGTGGCTGAATCGCAGAAGCCAACGCAAAAGCTATAATTGGGATAAATTCAAGCGAGTTCTTGAATGAACGGAGATACCGAAACCGAGACCGACGGAAGAGAGACGTCTGCATCATTGCACGTTGGGATAAACCGATGCGGAAGCAAGTACAAACGAGGAACCGGATGCGGGAAAACCGAACGTCCGGGACTGTTTGGGGGATACCGGGTAACCGACATTACTACCACGACGCCAAATAAATCGATTTGACATGGCTTACAATGTGGATTATTATAGCTATAATAATCCACATTGCAGAGGTGTGATATGAGGACTATTCAGATGACTCTTGATGATGATCTTGTCAAAGCAGTTGACCGCGTTTCAAAGCAACTGAACACAAGTCGTTCTGCTTTCACAAGAAAGGCGCTTCGTGAGGCGCTTGCTCGTTACAACCTTGAGCAAATGGAGCGTAAGCACCGCCAAGGGTACGAACGGCACCCGGTTGATGCCGATGAATTTTCGGTTTGGGAAACAGAGCAAGCCTGGGGTGACGAATGAAACACGGCGAAATACGTTGGTACAAGTTCGTACGGCCAGATAAAAAAAGGCCGGTTCTAATCCTAACACGAGATTCCGTGCTGAAATATCTTGGTGAAGTCACCATCGCTCCCATTACAACTACGGTCCGCAATATACCGTCTGAGGTGTTTCTCTCGAAAGGCGAGGGCATGCCCCGGGATTGCGCTGTTAACTGTGACCACTTGCAGACTGTTTCGAGGGGAAAAATCGGATCATTAATCACATCTTTGCCTCCAGCAAAGATGGTTGATGTTGGGCGTGCGATCCGTTTTGCTCTTGATATCTGAGAAAGGAACGGCCAACCTGTCGCTTCTCATGATCCAAAGGATTTAAAGTTAAAGGCAGCTGCTCAAAATCTCAACGTCGAGATCGTTGAGGTCTAAAAAGCAAGTTTATACATATTCAGAAGCCCGCAAAAAGCTCGCTTTAGTTCTTGAACAGGCTGAAAATACTGAAAAAACTAATTTGTTAGTTAATACTTAAAATATGCCCCTATCATGTTTGGAGTCTACCGGGAAAAATGCGCCATGTAGTTTACGCTGGGTGGTCCGCCGAGAATGCAGCGGCGTAACAGGGGAATGTATAAAAGCCCGGAGACGTTCTTTAAGGTCAGTTGAACCGCTTGGGCCCATTGGATCATCTCCGAAGGTTTGATAAACCGGTTGTACTGATGCATTCCTTTGGGTACCAGCCCGAGAAAATATTCCGCAGCCAGAATCGCCAGCAGGTATGATAGCGGATTGCGGTTGAGGGTTGCAAAAAACACATGACCGCCGGGCTTGACCAGATTTTTGCAGGCGTTGATTATCGACCATGGCTTGGGAACGTGTTCGAGCAGTTCCAGGCAGGTGACGATGTCATAGCGCTGAGAATGGGATACGGCAAAGGCTTCGGCGGTAACTTGCCGGTAATCGATTTTCAATCCTTTTTCAACCATGTGATTTCTGGCGATCTCGAGGGGACCTTTGCCGGCGTCGATTCCCGTTACTTGGGCACCTATTTTCGCCATAGCCTCCGAAAGAATACCGCCGCCGCAGCCGATGTCGAGCACCTGCTTGCCGGCAAGACCGGCCCGGGCGTTGATGTATCTAATCCGGGTTTCATTGATGTCGTGCAGGGCGCTGAACTCTCCTTCACGATCCCACCAGCGGGAGGCCACGGTTTCGAATTTTAAAATTTCCGATTCGTCGATGTTTTTGTCGATTGTCGCCATGGTCAATCCGCCCTCTGACATCCGCGCCGATCCTGAAACGATCCAAAGATGGTCGGCACTATTGATATGCATAAGACCATATCATTTGGTTTGTCGGAATGTAAAATCCTTTTTGTTTTTCAAATGAATACATGATATTCATGAAAAACGGCATGCATGAATACGGAACATCGTTCAGCACGTTAAAAAAAATATTAGTTTGAATAAATACTGAAAAATTCGTGGTCAAGTGAGGTGAATATGAAAGGAATATTTAGATTATGGTTATGTATCATTTTAGTATTCAGTTTATTGGGTATATTGGCCTGCCTTCCTTCGGAAGAAGCATCCAAGGAAGAAAAATGGGATATCAAAAAACAGAGTATTGAAAAAAAAGCATTTGATTTTGCACTTGAAGACCTTAACGGCAATAAGATAAAATTAAGTAATTACAAAGGGAAAGGGGTCCTGTTGGTTTTTAGTACAACCTGGTGTTCCTATTGCCGGAAAGAAATTCCTCAGTTAAAGGAATTATACGCCAAATACAAAGAAAAAGGGCTTGAAATCATTAATATAGATATCCAGGAAAGCAAAGATAGAGTGTCTGCATTTACGCTTAAACATAAACTTCCTTATACCGTTCTTCTGGATACGGATGGTAAGGTTGCATCAATGTATGGCGTAAGAGGCGTACCCACCAAAGTTCTGATTAGTAAAGAAGGAAAAATCATTTGTATTGCATGTCGTTCAATTGATATTATGTTGGAGATGTTATTTAATAGTTAGTGTCCATCCATAAACGGCATCTTTCGGCCTCCGGCGGCGTTCTCGCTCGTTTTCAATCCTCGAAATAGCGCGCTATGACTGTCGGAGATCCCGTGATGTTTTCGGGGCGATTGAAAACTCGCTCGGGCCTTGCCGGAAACCAAAATCTACCATTTATGGATGGACACTAGTTCAGCTTAAGGTTATTGAGAAATAAAACAAAGGGTCCTCCTTCTCCCGTCACGAAGGAGAAACGCTGTGAAAAAAATAATTGTTTCAACGTTGGTATATTTGTGCATGGCTGTTTCAGCGGCCTGGGGTCAGGATGCCATGGAATTTTACAACCGTGGTCTCAAGAGCTCTTTGGCCTACAAAAAGATCGAGTGCTTCACAAAGGCTATCCAGTTGAACCCGAACCTGGGGTCGGCCTATGAAAAACGAGCGATACACTACTACTTACAGTGGCAATTCGATAAGGCCATTCAGGATTATTCAAAAGTTATAGAGCTAAAGCCCAATGCGGTGAATGCGTATCTGATGCGGGGTCTTGCCTACTTTAAAAAGGAATATGGCGAAGGGTATTCCACAGAGATAAAAAACCTGGCTTTTCATCTTGGTAAGCAGAAGGTACGTGAGGTTAGCAAATCATTAGAGATGGCCATTGACAATTTCAGTCACGCCATTGATCTGGACCCACAACTGGCAAGTGCATATAGTTATCGGGCAAAGGCATACCGTATTAAGGGAATGTTGGAAGAGGCGGTCCGCGATTCCAACATGGTTATTCAGTTGCAGAAGGATCAGCAAAGCACGGCCAGAGCTTACGCAACCCGGGCCAAGATTTACCGAAAATTAGGACAAAATGAGCTGTCCGAGGCAAATTTCCGTAAATCTGTTGAGCTTGACCCCTATTCCCCAGATTATCCGCCATTACATGTTCCGCTAATAGATCCTTGTATCAGCGATACTCCCACCTTGAAGATTATTAGTCGGCTGGGACTGGTCGGGATCATCATTCTTGTCTTTGTGGTGATTTTCAGACTGACTCTGCCAGCCCCCCAAAAAAAAGATTAAGGTCTATCTGATGGACTCTATGTCTTCCACCCTGAAAGGGAAGGATCGGATTCCTATACTCATTTTCTTCACCCATATTCTTGCCATGGTAATGGTTTCCCCGTTAGGGCTTGTCAGGCTGGGAAGTTCTTCAGCATAAGAAATATCCTCAGTATTGAATTCATAATAGAACGTATTGGTGCTAAATGGATCGGCGAGAAGAATGATTTTTCCGGAGTCGCCGGCTTTTTTTCGGGGAGACCCTGAAAAGGCGACGTGTGTTCTCAGCAAAGTTCCTATGTCTTTTGGTTGTTTGTATGTTTGAATCTCAAATTTTTCCGATGCTTTTAAGTGTGTTGTCATTGACATGAGAACCTCTCCTGATATTCAAAATCTTTTTGGATGCATAGAAATTCATAATGAATTCGATGGGGCCAAAACCATCCTTATTCAATTATGATTAGTGAACCATTAAGTCATTAAAAATAAATTGAAATTTAAATTTGTCAATATTTTTATGTCCCAATCTATTATAATAGTTGGCAGAAATCTTCAACCACCCGCGTCATGCACATAAAACAGTGCGTCATGCACATAAAACAGTGCATCATGCACATTTTTCTGTGCATTTGTTCATCTTATCTGCCATCTATACTTTTCCATTCCTTAGAAATAAATTTCATAACTAACTGTAAAAAATTAAAATTTGATATTTCATAAACACAGAACAGAATGTGGCACGGATGTTGAATGGAATTAAATCAGAGTCCTGCCCAAAGATATTGAAGAAGTGGTGACAATAGAAATGCTCGTTATGAAATGAATATTAAAAACAAAAAGGCAAGGTTTATAATAATCCAAAAATAGGATCTTCAACTATGACTGATGAGAAAGAGTTTACAAAATGCGGGAGGCATGAACGGTTAAAGGTTAAGAACGGTGCAATAGCTATGATCAGACCCTTGAATGCTCTTGCTACAACTCAAAAATATTGTCAAATCATTAATATCAGCAAAGGCGGCCTCGCCTTTCGTTGTATCGATAGAAATGGCGAATCAAATGAACCATTTGAATTAGATGTGTTATTTATTCAAGATAGTATCTGTTTTACCTATTTGAAGAATATACCGTTTAAGACGGTATGGGTTTCCCATGAACCCGGCGAGACCTCATCCGGCCACTTAAAAACCAGGCAGTTAGGTGTGCAATTTGGGGAAATGACGCCTCAACAGGAATCTCAATTGGATCGTTTTCTCGAAAAATGCACCATTCGGTGAGGGTTATCTTGAACTTAAACCCCGGTTAAATATTAAAGACAAATTTAACTGGGCAGGCAAAAATTGACATTTTTCAAAGGTCCCATCAGTTTTTGCCGGTCCAAGACCTGATTTGGTGAGAGATGGTCATATTCGCCTTCGCCTGAATACCCTGCAGCTTGCTGAGGAGAGCTTCATTCACAAATACTTTCAAAAGCTTTTCCTTCAAGCCACCGGTTTACAAAATGTTTTGTAATAGTTATATCAATCCCGGTTTTTTCCGAAGCCTTTTCCAGTTTTTCCATAATGTTTTGTACTTTTTTATGATTCCCCATAAGCGCGTAAATCTCGACACATCGTTTAAGAAAATTAACGGCAATCTCGTCTTTTTCCAGTTTTAAATAGGCGGATCCGATTGCATCAAGATCGTCGGCAATACTTTTATTAAAACCGATCAGACGATCTGCTGTTAGGGCCGTTTTAAAGAAGTCGACGGCTTTTTCATAGCGCTGAGTTTCAAACATAAGTTTCCCGAGAGCGAAGTTTACGGCTGCAAATTCTAAAAGATTTTCCGGATCTGTATTGGAAAGAGCCGTTTGCATCACCTCCTCAGCACGACGGTATTCGGTTTTTTTGATAAAGATAATCCCTTTGTTCGTGAGGAGCGGGGCAAACAGTATCCGGTTTTTCTCGCCCATTTCCTCTGCAATATTAAGAACTTTTTCCGCTTGTTCGAGCCTGTTGCCGTCTATGAGTGTGGCAACTTTGTTAGATAGCACCTGCACCCCGCCCAGGGGGTCACCCATATCAGAGTATATTGCAAAAGCTTCATCAAAAAAAAGTAACGCACTGTCAAAATCCCCCGTGATTCTGTATACGTTTCCGATGTTGTTGAGACTCATGGCAACACCGCTTAATTGATCAGATGCAACAAACAGCTCGTGAGCCTTGAAAAAATATTCAAGGGAGTCCTGGTAACACCCTTTATTATACCGGGCGATTCCCCCGGCCATTTCTTTTGTGCCAGCGGTTATGTGCTCGGGTATTTTTTTCGCCGAGTTTCCTCCTGCACACGCAAAACAAAAGAGTGCAAATAGCAGAATAAAAGATGCGTTACATCGTTTCATGGAGACCTCTTTCTCGTTAAAGGTTTTCTTTTTTATACTATCATGAAAACCCAAAAGTCAAAAGGGCAAACAGAAAAAGCGTTTGACAGTATTCATCCAATTTTTTAAAAGTTTTTGAAACCGTATTTTTGCATCCGGTGGAGCTTGTTTGCAAAAGTAAGGATACACCGAAAAAAAGTGAGGATCACATGGCTTTCAGCTTGGCGCTCATTATCATTTTGGGGTTAGTGGCCGATTATCTTTTTAAACGCATGAAATTACCGGGTTTGGTAGGCATGCTCATCGTTGGGGTTATGGCCGGTCCTTTTGTACTGAATATCATGTCCCCGGAAATGATGAAGGTTTCCGGGGATTTCAGAAAAATAGCACTGATCGTCATTTTGCTCAGGGCCGGATTTGAGCTTCGCCGGGATGCGTTGAACCGGGTGGGACGTGCGGCAGTTATTATGAGCGCGGTTCCGGCTATTTTTGAAATCGGCGGAGTAATGCTTGTGGCGCCCAAGCTGCTCCATATCACCTATCTCGAGGCCGCCATCCTGGGTAGTATATTGGCTGCGGTATCTCCGGCCGTTGTGGTGCCCTTGATGATTGACTTTATGGATCGAGGACGGGGGGCCAAAAAGGCGATTCCCACAATGATCCTCGGGGCTTCTTCCCTGGATGATGTGTTTGTTATTGTTCTGTTCACTGTATTTTTAGGTATGTACGGTGGGGAGCAGACAAATATTTACATGCAGCTGGGTGCAATCCCCATCTCTATTATTCTTGGGATAATCGTTGGACTCATTCCCGGATATTTTTTATATATCCTTTTCAAAAAATATGACTGGCGTCCTCCAAAACGGACCATGCTGGTAATGGGGGTTGCCATCGTACTTACCTGGCTGGAAGCGGTTTGTGAAGAACATGTGCCCGTGGCCAGCCTTTTGGGTGTTATGGCTATCGGGTTTATCATTTTGGAAAAATCCGAACCCATCGCCCATATTATTTCTCAGAAATTAAAAAAACTATGGATATTTGCAGAACTTTTGCTTTTTGTATTGGTAGGGGCTCAGGTGAACATTCACGTGGCCTGGAAAGCGGGCCTGGCCGGAGCTTTGGTTATTTTCATCGGTCTTATCTTTAGAAGTGTTGGAACCTATTTATCGCTTATCGGAACGCCTTTTAATTTGAAAGAAAAACTTTTTTGCGTGGTGGCCTATATCCCCAAAGCAACTGTCCAGGCCGCTATCGGGGCTGTGCCCCTTGCTGCGGGTGTGGCCTCAGGAGAGGTTATTTTGGCGATAGCGGTTTTATCCATTCTTTTGACGGCGCCCATTGGCGCCATTGGCATCATGATTTTTGGTGAAAGAATTCTGGATTACGGTGAACTTTCGGTATACAGATTCAAAGAATTGCGGGATAAGCTGGAGCTTCCTCATGTCGGTGAAAGGGTAAGAAGCAAAGTCTCCGGCACGATATGGAAGGTGATAGAGCAAAAAGAGATGTGGGTCAAAGAACCCTCTGCTTCGGGGAGTTCTGATGCCAATCCCCGCATAATTCCGGCAATCTACATACGGTACTGGGGGGAAGAAATTAGTAATAATTCCGGCAAAGATAAGACCCTGTCGTATCGTTACACGCAGGAAGATACTTCTTTTAAGGAAAACTGGGAAATTCTCTATGACTGGTAATATAAGGAGACTGGGGTGGTGAAAATCGCCGTGTATACAGATGGAATTTTAATCCCATTTTTGTTCCATATCTTAAGGTGTCAGGTGTCAGGAATAATGAACAGAGGCGCTGGAGCCTGACACCTGACACCTGACACCAGGCATACGGGAAGGAATAAATATGGGATATTTTTTAAAGCCATATTATGGGCAATTTTAATCATCCCAGGAGGAGATTATCATGAAATGTAACGTGATTCAAACAGATCAAGCGCCGGCCGCCATCGGCCCGTATTCACAAGGCATAGAGGTTGCCTCCTGGCTTTTTGTGAGCGGGCAGCTCGGAATGCAACCCGAAACCGGGGAACTGGTAAGCTCCGATTTTGCGCCCCAGGCACGCCGGGCCCTGGAGAATCTTCGACAGATTGTTCTGGCCGCAGGATGCGATCTTGACTGTATAACGGCGGTCGATGTTTTTGTCACCGACATGGGGAATTTTGCTGAATTTAATGAAATTTACACCGAATATTTTTCAGAGCATCGACCGGCCAGGGCCGTGGTGGAGGTCAGTGCCCTGCCCAAGGATGCCAAAGTTGAGATCAAGTGTATTGCATATCGCGGGAGGTAAAACCTGTCCTGGTTGACTAAAATGGGAAACATACTATGGAAATTAAGCACTTTTCAAAGGTCTTCTTAACGGTAATCATATGTATTGTAATCGGCTGGGCTATTTTGCCCGGCTCGGCCACTGCACGGGAATCGACGCAAATAACCGAAAAACGGTTTGTGCTTCGGCCGATTGGCTCGGTTCATAAGGCGAATGGGCTTACCACACTTGTCCTTAACAAAGATGTTGAACCGGCGTTACAAGGGCTCGAAGGCTTTTCGCACGTGTGGGTCCTGTGGTGGTTTGACCGTAGCGACACCCCGAAGAAGCGTTCCGTTCTCCAAGTACATCCCCGTGGGAACCGGAGGAATCCTTTGACCGGCGTATTTGCCTGTCGTTCACCTTTTCGTCCCAATCTTATTGCCCTATCCCTCTGTCGCGTTCTCTCGGTCAAGAACAATGTGGTTAAGATTGACAAGATCGACGCGTTTGCCAATACGCCGATCCTGGATCTTAAGCCCTATATTCCCGGGTATGATTCAGCCGAGGCGTCTGTTCCGGATTGGCTGATGAATCGTTGAATAACTATTGACAAAAAGGACGGGGATTGCAGCGAACCAGACGTTGCACGCCACAGGCAATAGCTAAACGGCGGCCATTGTTAGCAGGTCATTGACAACACATGATGTCACCCAAAAAATTATTTTTATGGAAGGAAGGATAATATGAGAAAGTTCTGTTTATTTATTTCAATTTTGCTGCTGAGCGCTATCATTGTATGTGCCAATACGGCCTGTAAAAAAACAAAAGAAGCATATATCAAACAGGGAGTTGCCAAGGTCAAATTAAAAAAATATAATCAAGCCATTGAGGATTTTAGCCAAGCCATCAAACTTGATCCGAACAATGCCGAATATTATTACAAACGAGGAGTTACATATGGCAATATAAACCAGCATGAGCGAGCCATAGAGGATTTTAATGAAGCCATTCGTTTAAACCCGAAATATGCCGAAGCATATTCCAACCGGGGGTTTGTCTATATGGTGAAATTGGATGATAAGAAAAAGGCCTGTTCCGATTGGAAACGGGCTTGTGAGTTAGGGGATTGTATAAATCTAAATTTGGCGATAAAAAAAGGGGTTTGTAAGGGTTCGGAGAGATAGAACAGAAAATCTGGCTTTAAATAAATAGATTATATGACTACCCGTTTAACGCATTTAAATTACGAACACAACATACCACTGTTCTTTCTTAACGATCCCTATCCCGAATATTTCATAAAAATTTTCGAGAGGCCTTTTTATTAGCAATGAAAACAGTTTTTTATTTACAATTATGCTTATAGTTGTAAGGTGACAGTTTGTACCGAAAATTTTATTGTTCAATTTCTCAAAAATTTTCACCCTACGGGCGAGTGCGAGGCGTCCATTTGCTGCATTATCAAGGGCTTGCAGTAATCTACTACGGCTTTGCCCTTGAATGCCTTGCAAATGAACGCCTCGCACTCGTGAAATATCCGGGCTAATGTATTCAAACACGGTATGATTTCGCTGCCGATCATTCATTACGCTATTTCCAAAACTTGACGGTCTCGTAAAAAGTCCAACTTCTGCGTTGTGCTACATTTCGCAATCATTCAACGTACGATAAGTACTCCTCATGATTGCAAAATTTGCACGCCTTGAATTTGAACTTTTTACGAAACCGTCTAAATCGGACTTTTTACGAAAACGTCAAAACTTTATAAAGAAAACATCCCGACTGCTAAATTAACTAAAAAGGAGCGATGCACATGACTAAGGAGATTACTGCGCAGGAGCTTAACACAGAGAATTTTATTAATGATAAGGTCAAAGAGATCCAGCACATGGTTGGGGACGGGATGGCGATCAATGCCCTTTCCGGAGGTGTGGATTCCTCGACAGTTACGATGCTCGGCCATCGGGCGTTGGGCAAGCGTCTCAAGACCGTTTTCATCGAAAACGGCCTCATGCGGGAGGGAGAACCGGAACAGGTCGTGGGTCTTTTCCAAAAGCTGGGCGTTACGGTTGAAGTCGTGGATGCCAAAAAAGAGTTCTTTGCTGCGCTTAAAGGAATTACGGATCCGGAAGAAAAGCGCGAGGCCATTACCCAGTCATTTTACAAAGATGTATTCGGACGAATTGTCAAACAAAGCGGAGCAAAGCACCTTATCCAGGGAACTATTCTGACCGATATCGACGAGACCGTTGCAGGGATTAAACGGCAGCACAATGTGTTTGAGCAACTGGGCATCGATCCCAAGGAAGCGTTCGGTTACCGTATCATCGAACCGCTTATTCAGCTTCGCAAGGACGGTGTCAGAAAGGTCGGCAAGGATTTAGGGCTTCCGGCAGAGCTATTCGAGCGCATACCCTTCCCGGGACCGGCCCTCTCGGCACGGGTGATCGGCGAAGTGACCCAGGAACGCATCCAAACGGTCCGAAAGGCAACCGTGATTGTGGAGCGTCTGCTCAAGGGCACCGGTGCATTTCAGTACATGGCGATACTTCATGAAGACCGCGTCACCGGCATGCGCGACGGTGAGCGTGACTTCGGCCAGCAGATCGAGGTTCGTTGCTGGGAAAGCGTGGACGCGCGGACCGCAACACCGACACGGCTTTCGTTCGAAATTCTCGAGAACCTCGCCGGCGAGATTATCCGAGATGTTCCGGGGATTGTAAGCGTTACTTACAACATAGCGCCCAAGCCCCCTTCAACCATCGAAGCCGTCTAACGACAGGGGTAGGCCTGAATAAAATATGAATACAACTACTGGCTATTCCATCATCATTCCCGCTTACAATGAGGAAAAGTGGCTGACCCGAACCCTTCCATATCTGAAAAAAGCCATGGAAACGTTGGATGTGTCCGGAGAAGTCGTTGTTGTAGACAACAACTCTACGGACGGAACTGCCCGAGTGGCTCGCCGGCACAATGCCCGAATCGTTTTTGAACCGGTCAACCAGATTTCCCGGGCTCGCAATACCGGCGCAAGCATAGCAAAAGGTCACTATCTCATATTCCTGGATGCGGATACTTTCCTCTCGCCGGTTTTGCTGAAAACCGCATTGCAACATCTTTCCGTCGGCAGGTTGTGTGGCGGCGGATGCCTGGTAGACTTCGACAAACCGATTTCCGCTTTTTCCCGAAAAATTTTGGGATTGTGGAACTGGATATCTGAGACATTTAATGTTGCGGCCGGATGTTTCATCTTCTGTCGGCGGGACGGCTTTGAAGCCATCGGAGGCTTTAGCGAAAACGTATATGCCGGTGAAGAAATCTGGTTTTCATATGATTTGAGATCCTGGGGCAGCACGCACAATATGGCCTTTAAAATAATCTCAGCCCATCGAATTATCACCTCCAGCCGCAAGCTTGACTGGTTTTCTCCGCTTCAATTGGCGTTTTCAGCCGTGGTACTGACGATTTTTCCATTTTCAGTGCGGTTTCGTCGGCTTTGCTCACATTGGTATTATAGACCTAAGAATGGCTAACCGGAGGGACGAATGATTATCGGGGTGGATACCGGGGGAACATTTACCGATTTTGTTTACAAGCAAGGCGAAACGTGGGGCGTTTACAAAGTGCTCTCCACCCCGTCAAATCCCGCAGAGGCCGTTCTTAACGGGTTTAATTATCTGGCACACGGAAGGAAAAAACAGATCATACACGGCTCTACGGTGGCCACCAATGCCATTCTCGAAAGAAACGGAGCTAAAACCGCATTGATCACCAATAAAGGATTCGAGGACATTATAGAAATCGGGCGCCAGAACCGCACCCGATTGTATGATCTTTCCTTTCGCAAGGCGGCTCAGATCATTCCATCAGATCTAAGATTCGGCCTTCCGGGAAGAATCCTTCAGTCGGGCGAAGAACTGATACCTCTGGATATCCGAAAGACTGAAACCGTGGGCGAATGCCTCAAGGACCTTGACGTTGAGTCGGTGGCCGTCTGCTTTCTTTTTTCCTATGTGAATCCGAGTCATGAACAAAAGATAAGGGAATTACTGGCGCCTTTAGGGCTACAAATGTCGCTTTCGCATGAGGTTCTTGCTGAATTCAGGGAATTTGAGAGAACATCCACAACGGTTATCAACGCCTATGTTTCCCCGAAAATGCAGCGATACATCGGACACCTTATTGAGGAACTGGGCCGAAAGGATTCACTGGGGATCATGCAGTCCAACGGGGGAAGTATTTCGGCTGAGACGGCCATGAACGAGTCGGTAAAAACGATTCTATCCGGTCCTGCGGGCGGGGCGGTGGGCGCCTATGAGATCGGTAAGATGGCCGGATATTCACAACTCATTACTTTCGATATGGGAGGCACATCCACTGATGTCAGCCTGATAGACGGGAGCCTGTCTTTGGCCTTTGAAACCCATATATCCGGTTACCCCGTAAAAGTCCCGATGATAGATATTCATACGGTTGGCGCCGGTGGCGGCTCCATGGTTTCTTTTGATGAGGGAGGCGCTCTTAAGGTGGGTCCGGAGAGCGCCGGTGCGGATCCCGGCCCTATCTGTTACGGAAAAGGGGACAGAATTACGGTGACCGATGCAAATCTCTATCTGGGAAGACTGATTCCGGAGCATTTTCTCGGGGGCGGGATGGCCTTGACGGAGAAAAGACTTCCTTTGTATTTTGAAAACATGGCACAGAAGATCGGGCTTTCACCCCAAGAACTGGCCCAAGGCATTCTGGACGTGGCCAACACCGCCATGGAGAGGGCCATACGTGTGATTTCGGTAGAAAGGGGATATGATCCCCGGGAGTTCACTCTTTTTTCCTTTGGGGGTGCCGGGGGAATGCATGCGGCATTTTTGGCCAGGCTTTTGAATATACCCACAGTGCTGTTGCCCCCCAACCCGGGCATCCTGTCGGCCATGGGAATGCTTATGGCCGACGTGATAAAAGACTATTCTCTGACCATAATGAAGAAGCAGGAAAATGTTACCTTTAAGTTGCTGATCGAAGAGTTTGAGGAGATCGAAACCAAAGGACAGGAAGATCTCAGGGCCGAGGGAATTCCTGATCGCGGCATCATGCTCGAACGATATCTGGACATGCGGTATCACGGGCAGTCGTACGAAATTATCGTGCCTTTTGATGAGAATTATGTTGAACAATTTCACGCAGGTCACGAAAAAACTTACGGATACAGAAACCCGGACAAGCCCGTTGAAATCGTCAATATCCGGCTTCGGGCAAGGGGGTTGCCGGAAAAACCACGATTTCAAAAGCATAAAAAAATGGGGGATGAACCTCCCTCCGAAGCCTTTATTGGAGAGAAGCCGGTGGTATTTGATCAAAGACGGATGCGAACGAAAATAATGGCCCGGCATAAACTGAACAGCGGAAACCGGATCCGTGGGCCTGCTGTTTTGGTAGAATATTCTTCTACCATTGTCATTCCACCCTTTGCCAATGCATTTGTGGATGAATATGGCAATATAATTATGGACTTGAAAGACGGAGGAGAGAAATGACCGTCAATCCGATCCTGCTGGAAGTTTTTAAAAATCGCTTTGCTTCCATTTCAGAGGAAATGGGAATGACTCTGATACGGACGGCGTTTTCACCCAATATAAAGGAGAGGCGGGACCTTTCGTGCGCGGTTTTCGATCACACCGGAGCAATGATCGCTCAGGCGGCCCATATCCCGGTTCACCTGGGCTCCATGCCCTTGTCGGTCAAGGCGGCCATTGAGAGTGTAACCTTACAGAAAGGGGATATGGTCATTTTAAACGATCCGTTTAAGGGCGGTACCCACCTGCCGGATATCACGCTTGTGGCGCCGGTATTTGCCAATGATCCTGCACCGGCTTTCTTTGTGGCCAACCGGGCACATCATGCGGATGTGGGAGGAATGACTTCCGGCTCCATGCCCCTTTCCACATCAATCTTTCAGGAGGGCCTGATTATTCCACCTCTGAAATTGGTTGACAAAGGGAGCATCGATAAAAAACTCATGGATTTTTTATTGAACAATGTCAGGACACCCACGGAACGTGAGGGTGACTTTGCTTCCCAGATCATGGCCAATATCACGGGTGTGCGCAGAACCGGGGAGCTTATAGAAAAATACGGTCTGGAAACGGTCCGGTTCTATGCCGGCAGCCTGATGGACTATGCGGAGCGGCTGACCCGAAAGACGATCCGGGAAATTCCGGACGGTATTTATGATTTTGAAGATGTTATGGATGATGACGGGATTTCGGATGATTGGATAAAAATCCGTGTAAAAATCATTGTTCAGGGGGATAAAGTTACCCTGGATTTCAGTGGCTGTGACGCCCAGGTTCGGGGGAGTATCAATGCCGTATACGCCATTACCCTGTCCGCGGTTCTTTATGTGTTTCGGTCGCTGGTTTTAGAAGATATTCCCACCAATGCCGGATGCCTGAGGCCCCTCACCGTCTTGACTATAAAAGGAACCATTGTGGATGCACAGTTTCCGGCCGCTGTGGCCGGGGGAAATGTAGAATTGTCTCAGCGGATTGTGGATGTGGTGCTGGGTGCCCTTTCAAAGGCGTTGCCCCATGCGATTCCTGCCGCCGCACAGGGGACCATGAACAATGTGACCATCGGGGGTATGGATTTTCGAAACCAAAAGCCGTTTGCATATTATGAAACCATTGGGGGAGGAATGGGAGCATCGTCGGAATGCCATGGGGAAAGTGCCGTTCACAGTCATATGACCAATACGCTGAACACCCCGGTAGAGGCCCTTGAATACAGTTATCCCTTCTTGGTCACCGAGTATTCCATACGCCGAGGCACGGGCGGACAAGGCCTTCACCGGGGAGGAGATGGCATTGTTCGGGAGATCGAACTGCTTTCGGAAGCGGATGTGACGGTCCTGTCCGAGAGAAGAAAAACCCCGCCATACGGCCTCTTTGGCGGAGGGCCCGGGGCTGTGGGAAAAAATGTTGTCATCAGAAACAACCGAGTTCAAGAAATGAGGGGTAAATTTTCCGCATCGTTAAAAAAAGGAGATTGTCTCCGGATTGAAACGCCAGGAGGTGGCGGGTGGGGTTAGCCTGGTACAAGAGTAAAATAAAAGGGGCGCTTCAGCGGGTGCTCGGCCCGTATGCCTTGAAAGAGCTTGAAATCGCCTCGGTGGGTGCCCGGCCCAATGCACGCTATGGTATAATGATGGATAAATTAACAATTGAGATGGTGTATTACCTGAATCTTGTATGAAAATTAATGAAAGTTTTTAAACACTGAGTTAAAGCGGGTTTAAACAACCTCATAAAATTATACGTTTTACCCAGATGTTAAATCGGATGATGTTCTTTTTATTCATTAATTTTCACCCAAAGGGCAAGCCGGAGGCTTCCATCTGCTGCGTTATTAAGGGCTCGTAATAGTTCACTATGACTTCGCCCTTAAGTGCCTTGCATATGAAAGCCTCCGACTCGTGCAAGATCAAGGTATTAATTTCTTGTTTTTGCATAGATATTGTTTTATCGCTTAAGAAAAGCATCCAATGAGGTCAAATAAGGAAATAATTTTAGGGATCCTATGTGGGGGAGAATAAGGTGCCGACTGAAAAGTTGAATAAAGTTTTAGAGATCATTTCGCGAAATCTAACCCAAAATAAGATTCCTTTTGCGGTAGTAGGAGCGATAGCCTTGGGATTGTATGGCTTTCCCAGGTTTACATCCGACATTGACCTGATCACCGAAGGTCGCTTGTGGCCTGAACTTGATTCAATAATGAAAAAACTGGGATATAGCTGCTATCAAAAGACGGATGTGTTTGCTCAATTTGAATCTGAACTCGGGGCTATGGGTTATATTGATTTTATGTTCGTCAACACCCCGGATGGATTGGATATTTTAAATCGCCGTGTTCTCGTTGAAGACGAATTGCTGGGAAAAGTTCCTGTGGTTCAGCCCACGGACTATATCATATTAAAGATGATGGCTATTGCCAACAACCCGGATCGCAGCATAAAAGATAAAGCCGATATATCAACTTTTATCACGCTCTACCGAAACCGGTTGCTGCCCGACTATTTTGAACCGCTTGACATGAGCCGGATTCACCTGTTTGCAGATCGTTTCGGCCAGACAAAGCTTATCGACAAATACTTTGATCAGGCTTCCAGTGACGACGATGAGAACGGGCCGTTTACACTATGAAAAATCAAATTAAAAGGAATTTTTCACACACAACGCAGCGCAAGATGGTCTTCGAAATGATTAATGCCGGCTATGATCTGGCTGAAAAACTCGGCAGGCACCCGTTGTCAAAAGGCTGCAATTGTATCGACTGTATCCATAAAAGAAAACGCATTCTGCAACCATCCGAAAAAAACTGGAAGTTTAAACTATAACCTATCTTGCAAATTTCGGATGATTATTGTACCGGTGAAAAATCAAATCAAAAAGCAGGGCCCGGTGTTGGATCTAAAGCGCTTGGTATGGAATTAGCAAGCACACTTTCATTCATTCTTTCATAAAATTTTCCCAGACTGTTCACCTGGCTTCCGGGACGGACCAAGCTACAGTGCTTTATGGCAGCAGTGGGTAATTTTCCAAGGTCCGACCCAAGCACACAAGCACAAAATAATGGATTTTGCCCTTTATTATCAAAATTGGGTTGACAAACTGACTGAATTTAGTAAAATATGGTCAATTTATTAACCAAATTTGATGGTCCTTAAAATGTATATTCCCCAGAAACAGATCGAAAATCTTCGGCAGTTGATCATACCGGGTAAAGTAATGGTCATCTATGGACCGCGCCGGGTAGGCAAAACAACGTTATTGAAAAAATATCTGGAAAGTGAAAACAATAGCGCTCTTTTTGTAAACGGAGATGATATCATTGTTCGACAGTACCTTGAAAGTCAGTCTATTCAAACCCTTCGCGACTTTGTCGGAAATCATCGTCTACTGGTTGTGGATGAAGCCCAGTACGTTGAAAAAATTGGGTTAAATCTCAAATTGATTGTCGACCATATTCCTGAAATCAAAGTCATTGTCACAGGTTCTTCTTCATTTGATCTGGCTCGAGACGTGGGCGAGCCGCTGACCGGCAGAAAATATGTCCTTAAACTTTTTCCATTGTCCCAAATGGAAATATCAAAGATTGAAAAGCGACACGAGACAACTGCGAGTTTGGAATCACGTTTGATTTACGGTTCCTATCCGGAAGTTGTGCTTATAAGAGACAACAGGCGACGTGAAGACTATTTGCGTGAACTCATTCAATCTTATCTGTTCAAGGATATTCTATCTCTGGAAGGTATTCGTTATGCCAACAAACTGGTGCGTTTGTTACAGTTGTTGGCGTTTCAAATCGGCAAACAGGTGTCGTTCGCCGAATTGGGAAAGCAACTTTCCATGAGCAAAAATACGGTGGAACGCTATTTGGACTTATTGGAGAAAGTCTTTGTTATATATAGGCTTTCCGGTTTCAGTAGAAATTTGCGTAAAGAAATCACAAAAAGTCAACGCTATTTTTTTTATGACACCGGGGTTCGTAACGCCTTAATCGGAAATTTTAATCCACTGGCCGTGCGCAATGATCTGGGTGAGCTTTGGGAAAACTATATCATAACAGAACGGATGAAAAGACAGGAATATTTACGCAAGGTAACGAATTCATATTTCTGGCGAACATATGACAAAAAAGAAATCGATCTAGTGGAAGAAAGAGAAGGAAGATTATTTGGTTACGAAGTCAAATGGAAAAAGGAGCGCGTAAAGATTCCCCGAGACTGGACTTCCGGTTATCCGGATGCTGCTTTTGAGGTCATCCATCGAGAAAACTATCTTAAATTTATTCAGTAAACGCTGATCCGGTCAGCCCCCCTTCGGAGGCTTTAACAGGGTAAATGTGGGTCTGTGGCTAATTAAATATCTGTTTTTAAGCTGATCTCTGAATTCTTACACCTGACCTCTGGTCCCTGTTATCACCCTTGACATGTCAAGTTAAATATAGGGGGTTATAATGGATTGTCTTGGGGATATCGGAGTCATACTATTTGGCTTAAAAG
>JASFLX010000012.1:0-29735 GCA_050117895.1 Desulfobacterales bacterium
TGTTGTAATAAAAAACAGTGGCAAATCACAGATGGTTATCAAACACGGATCCGTAATAGATGAGTCTGTTGATTAATGGTCTTTTCGCACAATCTCTGCGTTATGCTCAAAAAATAATCCTCAGAATATCAAATATATGCCTGTGGTTATTTTTTTCGCATGCCTTGACCTTGAACGAAAATCCTCATTAATCAACAGACTCATAAAGAAAAATGTGGGCTCAATTTAATTTCTAAAATATTTATATATATCGGTGCTGACTGAGCGGCTATCCCTTTTTAAAGATAGAATAATATTTCATCACTTTTTCTACAAAATTTTCCGTCTCCTCAAAGGGAGGAATTCGTTTATAACGATCAACCATATTGGGTCCGGCATTATAGGCGGCCAATGCCATGGGCAGTTCCCCGTCAAAGCGTTTGATGAGCTGTTTTAAATAACGCGCACCTCCCATTATATTTTCCAACGGATCAAAGGGGTCTTTTATATTTAGAGCCCTGATATTTTCAGGCATAATTTGCATAAGACCTTTTGCACCGGCACTTGAAATGGCTCGGGGATTAAAATCAGACTCGATTTTAATCAGCGCCTTGAGCAGCGAAAATGAAACCCCATGCTTCTTGGATGCTTCTGTGATTAGGTCATCATACCGGTCGGTGACGCCTGAATTTAATGATCTGGACGGCTTTTCCCGGATATAGATTTTATAATTGGATGACGTGGGCACGTTGGTAAAATGAAGCACCCCCCCACTGTCGATATAAACATATATATCAGCATAAACAGGTGCGGTAAATGTATATACGACGAAAACCGAACTTAAGATTAGTATAAAAAGTTTAATCATATAACGGGTCATAATTTGATATTATTTGAATTTCTATAAAAAATTATGAAACTTCAAAGGTCTCAGGATTAATGGCCTTAGTTTTTTTGTTTGCAAACACAAATAACGTGGGATATCTGTCACAAGACAAGTAATTAAAGCAACCCATTTTCGAACCATTTGACCTCTATTTTCTGTAACGGTTAAAATATGATACAAAATATACCGTCCAATACCCGGTGGATGCGCCTTTGCTCATGGCTTTTTATCATATTATTATTTTTTGAGCTTTCATCATGCGGGGATGATATCAGCAAAAATACCCGGGACCCGTTAGACGATTCTGTTATTTCCTCCATAGATAGTATGGAACAGTTAAATAAAATCATTGCAACATCAGGAGATCGTCTCCTGATATTCGATTTTTACGCCGACTGGTGTCCTCCCTGTAAAGAGCTTGATCCAATCCTTGAGAAAATCGCTAAAGAAAAAAGTTCAACGGTTACGGTATATAAAATAAACATCGATCACAACAAAGGGCTTGCAAATTCATTTCGAGTCGTGGGCATTCCCCATGTTATTCTTTTTAAAAACAAGAAGACGGTCCTTGCTCTAAATGGATTGTATCCAAAAAATATGTATTTACAAATAGTGGAACAGTTTTTAGCCGCCAAAGACCCCTGAGCTTAGAACTACGGTGAAGTTGCGGATTATTCATGGAGCGATTTAGTTAAAAAAAACTCCGCTACCCTCAACTATCTGACGATATTTGAAGTAAAATCTTTTTTACCTCATTTCCATCTGCCGTAGATCCGAAATGCTTCATAATTAAACCCATGGCCTGCATTTTGTTTTTAAATTCAGAAAAATCGACATTTTGCTCGATCCAATGGGTGATTTCCTCCTGGGTTGCCATTTTCGGCAAATAATTTTCAATGACTCTAATAAATATAGAATCGGCATCATCACCTTTTTTTTCAAGCATTTCTTTTTCTGATTTTATTAATTTTTTCAGAATTTTTACAACCTCATCATCTGAAAGCTCTTTTTTATCGAGTCTCCCAAACTCTCCCAGGATCACACGGAGCGCATCTTTTTTCTCTTCATCTTTTGCCTTCATGGCAGCAGTTAAATCACTTTTGATTTGTTTTTGAAGATTCATTTTTCACCTTTTAATTGTATTTAATTGATGGATCGGGGAGTTTCTTTCGATTGAATCGCTCCATAAATAATCAGCGACTACATCATACAAACTCATAAATAAGGGCTCGTAAAGATAGAACAGAAAATATGGCTTTAAATAAATAGGTTTTATAACAACCCGTTTAACGCATTTTAATTACGAACACCAAATACCGCTGTTCTATCTTAACGATCCCTAATGTATTCAAACAGTGTATGATTTCGCTGCTGATCATTCATTACGCTACTCACAAAACGTTATAAGAAAGCAACCCGACTGTAGATTTAATTAAACGTCTCGAAATTTCTACAACTTTATGAAATCATAAGTCTTTTAATGGCCCCTGTTTGTGCACCGGAACCCCTGAGTTCAGAGCTGATTTGCTCACATACCAGAAGATCGGTTGGAAACGCCATTTCTTTGGGCAGATCGTCCAGGGGGAAAAACTTAGCGTCACTGGCATCAGAACCGGCTTTAAGTTTGCCGCCCTTACATGTCCCCAAAAACCATATGCCCACGGTTTGATTTTCCAAGTCATGAAAATTTGAATGAACCGCAAAAACAGGCCCAACGTCAACATCGAGTCCGGTTTCTTCTTTGAACTCACGTTTGGCCGCTACCCGAATGTCTTCATCGTATTCTACATGTCCGCAGGGGATGCACCACAACCCCTCATAAGATCCGTTTCGCTTCACCAGGAGCAATTCATCATTCTTTAACAAAACAACCGCCACTCCGACCGTTGGATTTCTATAATGAGTCCATCGGCACGGATCACAGGTCAATCTTTTTTTATTACCGTCCACCTTTGCCTGCAATTGACGCCCGCAAAATGGACAGAATTTGAACTTCATATCTTCGCCCTTACATTTTGCTTTAGCCTGATTTTTCCATACCGTGGGGACATCCCCCCATAAGCGCTAAGTTATTTTGTAACCATTCAAAGGTAACATTTATGCCGTACAGGGTTGTTTTGAAAGATGAACGTCCAACATCGAACATTGAACGTCGAACGTCGAATAATGATATCGCTCCGCTCCTCAAATTATTCTAAAATCAAATGAAAAACAAACATTCACAGCAATTTCTGTTTCTTTTCAGCAGTTTTGATACTCGTAACGAAAATCTTAATTAATTCTTCTGTTTCCTGTAAAATATCATCTAATAGTCAGGTTTTTTAAAGTCTGTTTCTTCATCTTTTTCCATTCAACATTCGATGTTGGACGTTCGATGTTCAACGTTCATTTTTTTTCAGTAAACCTTCCACGGTCCATCCGGCACAAAAATAACTTAGCGTTTATAAGACATCCTGCACCATCCGGTTAATGATACCATGACCCCCTTTCAACCTTCTCTCTATATTTTTTTAACACATACCGCTTTGGAAATGCTTTATTGGATAAATAACCGAGCACACTATCAATAAAAAAATTATATAATTCTTCAAATACGGCTTGTTTTTCGCTTTCAGCCACAAAAATTCGCTCCCTTTTCTGTTCGAACAAAATTTTTTCTCCGAGCACCTCTTTGATTTCATTTAGGGCCTCTATGGATTTGCCTGTGTCATTAACCGATACTTCAGCAACCGGAATTTCCATACGAATAATCAATGAAATCAACCATCTGTCCCCAGCCAGCTGTCTTGAAGCATCATAGAAATTCAACTGCATACCGTTGGTTAGATCCATGGTTTTTATAAGTTTTTCTTCCATACAAAAATCCTTCTTTTTTCACATTAACCCTATAAAATTTATTAAGAAACCCTCTATCAATTCCTGATTTTTTTTGCACTAGTTTTATTTATATTTTTTATTGAGATGTTATTTTTATATTTGTCACCCAACCGTTTTTATTGCTATAATAACGTCCCAGAAAATCTCGTTATAAACATTTTAAAAATACCGGGAAAAATCAGATGAAATATTTACCCATTGATAACCGTCTTTTTATTGAGAACAGAAAAAGATTCTCCGCGAAACTCAAACCCCATTCCATTGCTGTTTTGAATTCCAATGACATCATGCCCACCAGCGCAGACGGCGTAAGATCTTTTATTCAAAATACGGACATCTTTTATTTGAGCGGGATCGATCAGGAAGAAAGCATTCTGGTGATTTTTCCGGAGGCCGGAGAAGAAAAACATAAAGAAATCCTGTTTGTTAAAGAAACCAATGAAAAAATTTTAATATGGGAAGGACGCAAATACTCCAAAGAAGAAGCCACGGCGGTATCCGGGATTAAAACCGTCTACTGGACCGGAGAATTTGAAAAAATTTTCAGACCATTGGTTCTTGAGGCTGAGCGGATTTACCTGAACACAAACGAGCACCTGCGGGCGGATGTTACCGTGGAGACAAGAGATGACCGCTTTTTAAAACAGTGCAAAAGATTATATCCACTTCATAACTACAAAAGACTGGCTCCGATTATGCATGATCTTAGGGCCGTTAAATCCGATATTGAAATAGAACTGATTAAACAAGCCTGCAAGATTACTGAAGATACATTTCACAGGTTGCTCGGCTTTATACGCCCGGATGTGTGGGAATTCGAGATTGAAGCTGAAATCTACCATGAATTTTTAGCCAATCGATCCCGGGGACCGGCCTATACATCGATTATTGCTTCAGGCCCGAATACCTGCATTTTGCATTATATCCAAAACAACCGGCAGTGCAAAGATGGCGATCTATTGCTCATGGATTTCGGTGCGGAATATGCCAACTATGCATCAGACGTAACGCGCACGGTCCCGGTAAACGGTAAATTCACAGAGCGGCAAAAACAAGTTTACCAAGCGGTGTTACGTGTCCAAAAGGCAGCCATTCAAATGCTCAAACCGGGTAATACTCTTAAAGAATACCAAAAAGAGGTTGGGCAACTCATGGAAAACGAGTTGGTTGGTCTGGGCTTACTTGATTCTAAAAAAGTAAAAAATCAAAACCAGGATTCTCCGCTCTATAAAGAATATTTTATGCACGGCGCATCGCATCATCTGGGGTTGGACGTTCATGATTTGGGCAATAAATACCGGAAGTTTGAAGAAGGCATGGTGTTTACATGCGAGCCGGGTATTTACATTAAAGAAGAAAATATCGGTATTCGACTCGAAAACGACATTCTGCTGTCAAAAAATGGCCCTGTCGATCTAACTGGGAATATTGCCATTGAAACAGAAGAGATTGAAGATTTGATGAATACATAAAAAGCACCTTCATTATCATCGGGTTTGTAAGTTTAGAGATACATCCGCATCCTTTTGCTCACCGTAAGTTTATTTCGTTTTCTTCTCCACCATTAATTTTTAAGACATCTGATTCACCATCATTAGGCGGGGCGTCACTTTTAAAAGCGCCCACTTCCGGCAGGACATCACAAAAGACAAGACCGTAAATATCCCAAATAGTTACAAAAAGCGCAGCGATAATCGGACCAATGATAAAACCTATCACACCGAAAAAGGCGATTCCGCCCAGTGTACCAAAAAAAATCAAGAGTTCGTGCATCTTCGTGTCTTTGCCCACCAGACGGGGACGCAACAAATTATCGATGCTCCCAACCACCAAACCGCAAAAAAGTGCTAAACCGGCCGCTTTAAAATAATTACCGGCTGCTGCCAGAATAATTGCTGCAGGCCCCCAAACCAGCATCGTCCCAATGCCTGGTATAATGGACAGTACGGTCATGATGGTACCCCAGAAAACGGCACTTGGAATACCTAAAACAGCAAAGGCGACTCCGGCAAGACCGCCCTGTAATATGCCGATAACTGCGGTGCCTTTTAAGGTGGCGCGAGTTACGGAGGTAAATTTATCCAGTATCTGCTGCTCTTCACGATCTTCGAGCGGCAGATAATAAAGGATTTTGTGCAGCAACTTCTGACCGTCTATTAAAAAAAAGAACATCGAGTACAAAAGGATAAAAAGCATAAACAAGAAATTGACGGTGACCTTAGTCAGAGATTGAAGGTGATTGATCAAAAAACTGCTCAATAGGCTTACCATCTCACCGGCCTTGCGTAATATGAGTTCATGGTAGGGTTTGATCTGATCATAAAAGGGAATCGATTCCAATAGGTTGGAAAATGCTGCAGGTTCAGACATCTGTTTCTGAACCCACGGCGTTATGGACTGGCCCACCTTGATGGCTTGGGCCACGACAACTCCTAGTAAAACAATCAAAGGCAATAAAACAAGCAAAAGGATTAAAAGCAGCGTAACCAGTGAGGCAAGATTTTGCCGTCCTCTGAAACGCCCCTGAATCCAGCAATATAGGGGATGTGCTAAGGCTGAAAAAATACCGGCCAGAAAAATCGCCATTAAAAAATGGCGGATCATCGAAAGAAAAAGTGCAGATATAAAGAAAAGCAGGAGTAAAAGAACGGACTTGTTTAAATTATCACGTGTCATGTCATGTGAAGTTATTTTCGAGAGAGTTCTAAACCGAATATTTCATGAAAATTTTCGGGTTATGAAAAATCTCCATTAAAGTAGAAATAGGGTCACTGATTTTTGTGCCGTGAGATTAATACGGGACTTTTTTCGAGAATTCTTTTTTTTGCTTCATCCCGGGTAATAATCTGTCCCTCATGGTCAATAAGCATACTGTCGTCCATAACGAGAAGTCCCAAATTCGTCATTACATCCCGTTTGTATTCATACCGACATTTCATTTTTTCCAATTTATATTTCATAAATAGCCAAACAAATCCGAAAACGGTACCCACAGCCAAAACCACCCCCGAGATAATAAAAACATACTGAATGGCTTTTCCCCCTATTCCTCTTGATAATACGATAATCGTGTCCAATTTAGAAAAAATAATGGTGCCAACGCACAGTAACAGCAGGCCCAGAAGAAATGGCGCCTGACGGATGCAACTGATAAACAGATTAAAGTTATTCAAATATTTGTTTTTCTCAGAACCGTTTTCGGTTAATATGATACGATCGTTTTGAGGACTAGGGTTACCGAAGATAAATAGATTAAAGGCAGTTACAAAAATACCCAAAAGAAATGTTATGGCAATGGGTATCAAGAAAGATGCAAGGAAATAATATTTCCAGGGGAAAGGAATATTAATCGGTTTAAGTTGCAAAAGAAAACAAAGGAGAAAAATTATGATCTCAAGAAAAAAAATCAACCCTATGTAGAATTTTATAAATCGTTTTAATTCAATATTATCAAAAAGAGTGGCTACGCCGATAGATTTATTTTTCCCTTGTTCAGACATGTACTCCTCCGGTATCATTCCGTCTCTTTTATAGATGTAAAAATGCTTAATAACAAAAAATTAAAAGGACAGCAATAAGATATCAAGAAAAAGACCGTTTGAACAACTATCCTATATTGAACCTAAATTGAGCGATTTTTTACTCGATCTGTACCGATCTCTTACGCATCAAAGATCCGCGAAAATCCTCGACATATCCATGGGTATGCCTGCGGTTTTCGCGAACCTTTATGCATCAAGATCCCAGCACATCTCTTCGGAAGGAATCGCTCAACTTAGGTTGAATTAAAAAGTTATCTTCACGGAGGTTTAATATGGTAACGGATTTACTTATATTGTCTCGTTTCATTTTGCTGGCAATCAGTGCGTTCTTGTTGATCTTTGTTCTGATAAAATTAAAAACAAATGCCGGCACAAAAGTCGAACAGGCGGTCCGCGAGGAACTGCGTTTGGGTCGCGAAGAATCCGCCGCCGCCGCGAAAAATTTCAGAGAAGAAGTTTCTGCGGGTCAAAAGCTGTCCATGGACACAATGGTCAGGACGATTGCTGAAATGGGCAAATCACAAAACCATCAACTCGAATCCATCGCCCGGCGAATCATAGAGCTGACCGAATCGAACCGGCTGGAAATCGAAAAACTGCGAAGCACAATTGACACACAATTAAAGCATCTTCAGGAAAGCAATGAGAAAAAACTCGATCAGATGCGTGAAACGGTCGATGAGAAACTGCAAAGCACGCTTGAAAAACGGCTCGGCCAATCTTTCAAACTTGTCAGTGAACGCCTTGAGGCTGTCCAGCAGGGTCTTGGAGAGATGCAGAATCTGGCAACAGGAGTTGGTGACCTTAAAAAGGTACTCACCAACGTTAAAACGCGGGGTACCTGGGGAGAAGTCCAACTGGGCGCACTTTTAGAGCAAATTTTAACCCCGGATCAATACAACAAAAACGTCTGTACCCGGAGTGATTCTCAGGAAAGCGTTGAATACGCCATTCGGCTTCCCGGTCAGAATGATGATCCGGAGTCTTGTGTCTGGATGCCCATCGACTCAAAGTTTCCTCAGGAGGACTACCTGAGGCTTGTGGAAGCTGCCGATACTGCTGACGGGAATGCGGTGCATAAAGCCACTGCGGCACTCCTTCGCTCGGTTCACAGCTCAGCAAAAGAAATCCGGGATAAGTATCTCAACCCGCCGGCAACCACAGACTTTGCAATTATGTTTCTGCCTACGGAGGGACTCTACGCGGAAGTCCTGCGACAACCGGGTCAGGTCGAAAAAATTCAGCAAGATTACCGTATTGTTGTTGCCGGGCCAACCACGCTCTCGGCAATCCTGAGCAGTTTGCGAATCGGCTTTCGTACATTGGCCATTGAGAAGCGATCGAGTGAGGTCTGGAAAATCCTTGCCGCAGTTAAGACGGAATTTGGCAAATTCGGCCATGTTCTAACAACGGTAAAAAGGCAGTTACATACGGCCTCTAATACCTTAGAACAGACCGGCGTACGTACTCGAGCAATGGAACGAAAACTTCGAGCTGTGGAAGAAATGCCTTCAGAAAAAACGTCTCAGATTCTGGAGTTGCCTGATTCAAAAAATATTAAAGATGTTGACACCTAAATTCTTTTGGTCAATTACCCGGACAAAGATTTATGAATTAAAAATATCAAAGGGACAACAACACTTAAAATGAACAACAATCCTTCATATGAAGTCCAGGCTTCATATGAGGTCTTCCCTCTTTTGCGCGCCTTGACATACTCAGCCAAAAAACCCAACCCCATCACCAGCCAGAGCGTCAATATCGCAACCACTATTGTCGGTGTGTTCATATCTCAAATTGCCCCTGTATTTCCAAAACCCGGAAATACTATTTTGAAGGCGTCTTAAACTCTAACGACAAACTAACGCTTGCTTGATATTATGGTCTCAAAATTATAAAATATACTATAATATTTTTAGATATTCAAGGGTGTTTTGCATTGGCCTCTGGGCAAGCGCATTTGATTTTAGAGCAGTGTAGCGACGGCGTGTTTCTCTTGGAAACCGACAGACTGTTTGAAGGGCTTTAGCACGCGTTAGCCTGAGCCGAATTAAATTATGATTTAAAAAATCAATGGGATAATTTAGCGACGAATTGTTCTTAATAACTCTGGAACGGCTCGAACTTACGGGTGCTTAAGCACAAGTTTCAGTTGGTTGGAAAGAGATTCACGCCATCGTGGGGCGTTCCCCCTGTGCTGAGATTCAAATGCGTTTACCCTGGCATTGGCGTTTCATTTTAAAAGTACAAAAAAAGACTCTTTAAAAACGAACCGGGCATGATGACCGTTCAAAAAAAATTACCTCGTGTTGAAATCTATCCGGAAATAAGATAACCTAAGTTAAAGAAAATAATCCCTGATGCGCCTATTTGCCGAATCACAAAAAAGGTAGACCATGCAAACGGTTAATTCCAATTCTTCTCATCTTTTTCGGGTGCCGCCTGATAAACAGAGCGATGAAATGCTGAACAGCTTTGTTGAGGATGAAACCCAAGATAAAGAATCGGACCGGGAGGAATACATCTTTTGCCGCCAATGCCGTAACAGGATAACGAGTCCGGCCGATCGCATAGAAGTCCAGGGGTCTCACAAGCACACTTTTGCCAACCCCCATGGAATAGTTTTTGAAATTGGATGTTTTAGAACCGCCAAGGGATGCGGCCATGCGGGTCCGGCCTCAACGGATTTTAGCTGGTTTCCGGGCTTTAGCTGGAGAATTGCCGTTTGCATCAAGTGCCTTACACATCTGGGATGGCTTTTTGCATCACCGGACAGGGCCAGCTTTCACGGGCTGATCCTGGATCGTCTGTTAACCCAATAATGACATCTCGAACCTGTAATCTCACAATAAGCTCCGGAGCCGGGTCAATATCATCAAAGAATACATCAAAACTTATTGAGAAATTGCCTATTACTCCCATAACTGTTGGTTTTCTTAATAAAAAAATGCTTCTGCCATCGGCATAAAAGAATAGAATGATGGAATATTGGAGCGAAGCCCCTAACCTTTAGTTCTTCATGGGAGGTAAAAATGATCGGTGCTATTGCCGGAGATGTTATCGGTTCAATTTTTGAGCACTATGCCGTGAAGTCGACCCAATTTCCTCTTTTCAGTCCCTATTCAAGATTTACCGATGATACGGTTCTAACCGTGGCTATTGCCGACTCGATTTTAAGAAAGGTTGATTACTCAACCTCTCTTAAAAGGTTCGGTCAAAAATACCCCAACGCCGGCTACGGCAGTTCCTTTTTCAAATGGATTTACGCTGTGGACAGTAGGCCTTATAATAGCTGGGGAAATGGTTCCGCTATGAGAGTAAGCCCGGTTGGATTCGCATTTAACTCCATGGAAGATGTATTACACGAAGCTGAAGAAAGCGCAAAAGTAACCCATAACCATCCTGAAGGGATAAAAGGCGCCCAGGCGACAGCACTGGCGGTGTTCCTTGCCCGTTCCGGTAAAAGTAAAGCAAGCATCAAGCAGGAAATAAGCCATCGATTTGCTTACAATCTCAACCGAACCCTGAACCAAATAAGACCTGAGTATGGCTTTGATATATCCTGTCAGGGCTCTGTTCCCGAAGCGATTATTGCCTTTCTGGAAGCAAAAGATTTCGAGGATGCCATCCGTAAAGCGATCTCTCTGGGTGGAGACAGCGATACCATAGCCTGTATTGCAGGAGGGATCGCCCAGGCTTACCATCAAGACATCCCCAGTGAAATTATATCAAATGTCAGGAAAAGATTGCCTGAAGAGTTTTTATCCATCATTGATGCATTTAATTTAAAATATGGCTGATCTGAATTTCTAATGAAAAATGCCGAGACCTTTAAAAAAATCTCAGCTCTTTTATATGTTGGGTCAAACCCTGTTCAATTAATTCAGGGTTCCGGTTATGGCATTAATGGCTTCCTCAATACTTAGGGTTCCGGTATTAATGATAAGATCGTAATGAAAAATGTCCGTAATATCGGCATTAAAGTATTTTTTTATAAACGCTTTGCGATCTGATTCCGTTTTTATGATCTTTTGTTTTGCTTCTTCAACAGTAATTCCGAGTTCTCTGGATAAATTTTGTATTCTCTCCTCCATGGGCTCTATGACTCGAATGCTGAGTCTTTTGTCAGGAGGCAGAACAAAATTGGAGCCCCTGCCTATGATAACCGCCTGGCCGTGTCTGCCGATGGTGCCGATGATCTTCATAAGATGCTGGAGATACCGATCCGGCCATAGATGGCGCTTGTCTACAAGTGAGGATATCCACTCTTCGAGCACTGAAACACCTTTTTCATCCAAGGTTTCAACGAATTGAACACTTACACGGGCACTTTCGGCCATATTATGGAGGACTTCCTGATGGAATAATTCGTATCCCAGTTTTTCGGCAAGACGCTCGGCCAAAATGTCCCCCCCACTTCCGTGCTCTCTGGAAAAGGTTACGACAGAAATACGTTCTTCCTGTTTTTTCTCTTCCGTACGCATAATCTGCCATCTTCTGACCTGCTCTTCTATAATCTGCTCGATAGAACGTGTTTTAGCTTTCATGTTCCCTCCTTTCATGGTTGGTTTATGGATGGGTAACAATTCATGAGAAAACAAACCTCATTCGATCTGCAGTAATTTATAACAGGGTATTCAGATTATTGATTCAAAAAGGATTCAGAAATATCTTAGACAACAGTAACGCTAAACAGGTTTAATGGAGCAGGTGGAAGCATTTTCAGAGGTAAATGAAACTCCGTCGAGTTGAAATCCCAAAAGTCGTCGGCAAAATTAATAAACCACTTTGACACGATCATTTTCAGCATTTGCTCCAAAGAGTTTTTTATCAGTTTGATTAATTTTATGATATCGTCATAAATGTGTCAAGCAAAGAAACTTACCGTTAACCTGAGATATACGCAGAACTTTGACTTCTTTTTGACATGAAAGCTGTTTTTCCATATACTAAATTAATGAAGGTGCTCACTCAGTTTTTTAGTTTTCGAATTCACCCGAATAGGTTTCTATATCCCTTTTGAATTAAGGAGAAATTATGATGAAATCTCCTGTAATCAAGACAGCCCTTCCCGGCCCAAAGGCGCGCAAACTCATAGAGAAGGATAACACCTACGTCTCGCCTTCATATACGCGGTATTATCCCCTTGTTGTGGAAAAAGCCCGGGGGCTTTGGGTTTACGACGTTGACAGCAATGTATTTCTTGATTTTACAGCCGGTATCGCCGTCTGTGCCACAGGGCATTGTCATCCCCGGGTGGTTCAAGCCATCAAAGAACAGGCCGATCTATTGCTGCACATGTCGGGAACCGATTTTTATTATAAATCTCAGATAATTCTGGCGGAAAAGTTGTCTTCTCTGGCACCGGGAAAAGGGAACAAGAAGGTTTATTTTGGTAATTCGGGCGCAGAGGCGGTGGAGGCTGCCTTCAAGCTGGCCCGCTGGCATACCCAGCGTGAATTGAATCTGGCCTTTTACGGGGCTTTCCACGGACGGACAATGGGTGCGCTTTCCCTGACAGCAAGCAAAACCATCCAAAAAAAACATTATAATCCCTTGGTACCGGGAATCACTCATATTCCCTATGCCTATTGTTACCGGTGCCCGTATAATCTTTCCTATCCCCAATGCGAGTTGGGATGTGTCCAGTGGGTTGAGGACACCCTTTTCCGAACCACCATACCACCGGAAGAGGTGGCTGCAATTATCGTTGAACCGATCCAGGGAGAGGGCGGGTATATCGTTCCCCCTCCCGAATTCCATAGGAGGCTGAATAACATAGCGAAAAAGTATGATATCCTCTATGTGGTCGATGAGGTCCAGTCGGGAATGGGACGTACCGGCAAAATGTTTGCCATGGAGCATTTCGGCGTTGATCCGGATATCATCGCCCTGGCCAAAGGAATCGCTTCCGGGATGCCTCTTGGGGCATTGATCGCACAAGCAGAAATTATGAACTGGGAAGCCGGTTCTCATGCATCCACCTTCGGCGGCAATCCGATTTCCTGCCAGTCGGCTCTGGCGACCATTGAACTGCTTGAGCAAGGACTTATAGACAATGCAGCGGCTCAGGGCGAGTATCTGATAGCAGGACTTCGGAAGCTGCAACAATCATTTGAATGCATGGGTGATGTTCGGGGGAAGGGATTGATGGTGGGTGTGGAATTTGTCACAGACCGCGAGAACAAAGAGCCGGCCAGAGAGTGGCGAAACCATATTATTAAAAAAGCCTTTCAGAAAGGATTATTGCTTTTAGGGTGTGGTGAAAACAGTATCCGTTTTTGTCCCGCCCTTACGGTATCCGCAGAGGAAATCGACAAATGCCTCTCCATATTTCACGACGTCGTTCGGGAAGTGGCGGGCTGAACATCCTGTTCGGGAAATATTCGACCCGGCACGTTACAGAATAAAAGCATTTGATGTTGGTGGAGCGTAGCGATGGCGTGTTTCTCTTGGAAACCGACTGACTGTTTGAAGGGCTTTAGCAAGCGTTAGCCCGAGCCAAATAAAATTGTAACAGAAAAATCAATGGGTTAATTTATCGACGAATTGTTCTTAATAACTCTGGCGTGGCTCGGGCTTACGGGTGCTTAAGCACAAGTTTCAGTCGGTTGGAAAGAGATACACGCCGTCGTGGAGCGTTTACCCTGTATTAGGATTCAAATGTATTTGCGCTACGATACGTTATGTTGCGAGTTTATTTATCTTACGCAAAAAAACTCTGCATTGTCTTCCTGAATCTTTCGCCTCGCCATGTCGCGGACGGTCTTGTTGCTTCAGATACGAGAATATCTTGACTCAAGAAAGGTAAAAAGTCAGAAACCCTCGGGATGATTACTCTTATTACCGGAAAATTCAATACCGGATGAGTATGGTTGAGCAGGATACAATCCGTATTGAACTGCTTGCATATTTTCTTAAGTTCCTCAATTTCGCCAAAAACATCCTTGATTTTGTTGTGCCTGTAAACAGTCATTTCTCCCTGCTCAAGAAATGAGATATCTTTGGGAGAAATACAACATTTCATTAACAGGTAAAAATTGTTTACCCGAGATCGATGGACAAGGGGTTTATCCAATTGCGGGCGGGGCGTCGATAGCGTTTCACGGCCTTGCATGCTTTCCGTAAAACACCGGGTTAACCCTTCGTCCATATTGAAAGATACCCCCGGTATCAGTATCCTGTGTTCCAGGCGATCGGAAGACAAATTGTGGTTGATAAACAGGACGCCGATGCAGGGCAACACGCCACCCAGAGAAAGATCCTTGAGTATGACATCAACATTGTTCCCGTGATAAAATTTAATCATATCTTTTATCACGACATTGTCCACAGAATCCGGATCAATTGAAGGAACTGTTTTTTCAGGTTTGATTATTTGTATTTGGGCATGACGTTCAAATATTTCACATGAGGCCTGTATCATGGCCTCTTCCATGGTGTTTCCTGCCGCCATCCCGTTAGATGCATGAATATAGGTAACAAAATTGACCGGAACCTTTACGGTCTCTTCACGAAGTATTGAAAAACCGTCAACCCAATGTCTGGCCATTCGACTGTTTTTGATTTGCTCAATATCTGTATCTGTCAGATGACTTTCGTTTGCCAGCAGGTCTTCTATTCTCAAAGTGCTGCCTTTCAATTCATCCTGATGGGCATGTACATACCCATCCATCCATTCATAATTAAGGAATCGGGTGGTCTCTTCATTGTAAAGCGCCGGAATGTTATATCTCACGCGTTCTTCAAAGACCGGATAAAATAGCCCTGCGCTGAAGCGTTCCGCCAGTTCGGCGTAAGCGCTGGCCTCCGCAAGCTCCGGGGTAATACCTTTTCCATTACATACGATCCGAATTGAATCAATCCATATCCGCCCCCAATAAATGTTGTCCGAAACTTGAAAGGGAGCGTATTCGACGTTGAGATCCAACTTCCGAAACCCGTCTTTAATTTTTCCGATCGTGTTGGACGGAAGATCGCACTTGCCATACTCATTTCTGACGCAATTTTTTAATCTCATCTTTTATATCGCCTGTTGTCGGTGTGCGTATATTGATTAAATATCGTAACTTCTCAATAAATGATGGAGCCTGCTGGTGATAAAATGTAACCTGTCTGGCTGTTTGAGCAAATTAGTGAGCCTTAAGAAAAAACAGCAAAAAAGATCATTCATCTTTTAAACATATGATGGTGTGGTTAAACAATAGGTATTAAAGGATTGGCTACTGTTTTTTCTTTAGGCTCTCTTAAATGCGAGTTCCAGACAGGTTACATTTTATTATTAGTGGCCGGATCAATATGATTATTTGATACACCAGAACTTATTGAGAGACTACAATATGTCTAAATAACATATTGTTATTATTATAGGTTTTAAGCTATCTAAAAAACTGGGGCATCTGAACCCTGAGACCTGAACAGGTATCGCTGTTCTAATGTTGGTCTTTGTAGAACGTCAGGTCCCAATCCCATGATTCCGGGTCGTGACGAAGAATGTAAATCGCATGATCGTCTCCCAGAACCTTAAAATAGCGGTGGTTCGGGTCCAGCCATCGATCTTTAATTTCTTTGACCTCAATTTTTCTATCACCCATCCGGATACGCCGGGGCGTCTCTTCCCCCCGGTATCCGGAATAACATGTCACCTCTATTTTCATAAATTGCTCCTGATGATCATCCGCTTTTGGACCTAGAACACCTAATATATGTATGCATTCTTTTTTTTATAGTAAAGCTGTTTTTACGGTTTCAATACTATTGCTCAGAAGTTACAATAAATTTCTGGATAATTAGAGCATTCCTTTGTGAAGAAAAATGTGTTATCTTAAGGATAACCGTTATGGAACATCTTTATAAACAAAACATAACCGATGCCCTCAAAATATTAAGAAGGTGTATTCCCGGTGTCCAAGACAAACTCGGGCTCGATCAAAGCAAGGACATCGCCGGATGGACCCAGATTGTCGACGGTAAACTGCTTACCCGGCTTTCTTTTGATTTCCCCATTATGGCAACCATCTGCGGCGGCGGATCTTCAGGAAAATCCAGTCTGTTCAACTCAATGGTCGGTGAAGGTCTTTCACCGGTTGGCGGCAGTGCAGGACTTAACCGCCGTGTACTTGCTTCCATGCACCGGGAAATCTTCAATCGTCCAAACGTTATTTCCGCCCTGTTTGAGCCATTCGGATGTTTGCCCGATCCCCTGAAAAACACAAAGGATCTCTCCGTTTCCGGACACCCTCTCTATGTTCTTAGCGACGCCGTTCCTCAAAATCTGGTGCTGATGGATACACCGGATTTTGATACCGGAGCCAAAGGCATTTATATTAACCGGGATACTACTTTAAAGGCTCTGGAATCATCCGATATCCTGATATATGTTTTCACCAATTCCAACTATAACAATCGGGAAAATACCGATTTTATATCGGAAATGCTTACAGGCATCGGGATGAGAAAATGCTTTTTGGTCTACCGCGTTTATCCCAGCTTTGAAAAAGACGAGGTACAGGAACACGCCATGACCGTTGCCCGAAACTTGTATGGTAAGGATGCCGACCGTTACATACTGGGAATATATCGTGCGGATGAAGACAACGCCGTGGCCGAGGGCAAAAGATTCATGGCTTTGCGGCCGATATGCAAAAAAGATCCTTCGCTGATAACCGCCCTCCAGTCCATCGATTCCCAGGAAATAAGACTGGAGCTCCTATCTTCGATTTTAAAGGATGTGCTGATCATGGCCCGAGATTTTCTGGAACATGCGAAAATTTCCCGTGATGAGCTACGCCTTTATCTGGATACTCTGCAGACCGCCCAGAGTCATTGCGTGCATGACGCCCTCCAGCATTTCCCCATGGATCGGGTACTGAAACGTTTTGTCGAAATCTGGATGCGAACAGATCCTCCTTATGTCAGAGCCATGCGCAAAACCGGCAAAGTTGTTGAGCTTCCTTTTAGAGTTTTATTAGATACCTCAAAAAAGGTAAAAGAACGGCTTTCCGGAACTGAAAAAATAGAGCCTCAACAAGATGTTTCCGATACAGTGGAAGAGGATCTTGTAAATGCCCTAAATCGTATGCATTATCAAACGGTGAATCCTGAAATTTCGGTTTTCATCAACCTGAAAGATCCGGTGACCCGGCAAATGCGTGAGGCCGTCGAGCGGATCAGAGCAGACAAAAGTCTGAAAAACAATCAAAATCCCCACATTGAGACCACAGAAAAACAGGTGTCTTTAAACTTCTTTGTTTCGGCTCACCCGGTTGTTTTTAAGGAACAGGAAAAATTACGGAATAGAGACTGGAAATCAGTGCTGGAGTCTATTCTGTCGCGCGGGGATGTGATTATGGATTTGTCCCAAGAAATCGATCAGGAGCTGAAAGATCTGGCAAAAAAATTCCGCAGCAAAATGGGAATGTGGTCCAAGATCCGCCAGACGTTCTCCGCCTTTTTGAATGTGGTTCCGGCCACCGTGGCGGTAACCTATATTCTTTCAACCGGCGATCCGGTGGGAGCCGTGGGAATCAAGGTCAAGCTCACCGGACTGTTCGGGCTGCATGATCTTTATGCCCTTGTTGCAATTCCTGCCACCACAGGTCTCAAAAGAGCTGACCAGAAGCAACTCGATGACATGCTCGGCCCCATTGTCCAGGCATGGTTAAACAACAAACTTAAAGAGGTAAATGATCTTTTCGAACATGAAATCACCGGCGGGATACTTCGGGCAGCAAAAGATGCCGTGGATGAGGGGGATATTTTGATAAATCAGATAGAAGCCAACATTGAAGCGTGTGGAAAGGCGATCTCATTATGACGATTTCAAACCGGCAGACCGGATCAATAAGAGCACTTGGCAGGATTGAAGGGTATAAAAATGACGTGAAGATACTCCGGGATGTAATAAGTCAGGCGCCCATGTGGCAGCCCGGTGCAGCGCTAAAAAAACAGTGCGACCAAGTGCTCCGCATGATCACGGATCTTGAGGAACGTTTTGAACGTAAGCTTGTTGTTACCCTGATCGGCCCGTGCGGTTCCGGCAAATCCACCCTACTGAATGCTCTGGCCGAAGTCGACGGCTTGTCCGAGGCAGGAAATCTGCGTCCCACTACCCGAAACATCGTTGTTTTTTGCCGGGAAAAGAGCGATGCCGGCCATTTGAGTCAAGTACTGGGTACAGAAAATGTTGAGACGCGATCCAGTCATATGGCGGCATCCCTTAATCACCTAATACTCATCGACACACCGGATACGGATAGCAACGAATACGAAAAGCAGATTCCCATGGTGCATAACGCCATAGCGCTTTCAGACATACTCATCTGCGTTTTTGATTCTGAAAATCCTAAAAGAAGAGACCATGTGGATTTTCTGGCATCTTATGTGCGCTTTTTTGGCGGAGATTCTCTTGTGGTGGTCATTAACAAGTGTGACCGTCGGGACGAAAACGAGCTTAAAGAAAAGATACGGCCTGAATTTTTAGAGTTTATTGAACATGCCTGGGAAAGACCGGTTCAAACCGTGTTGTGTATTTCCGCACGTCGACACTTGCGCCATCCGGGGTGGGACCCGACAGCAGATCCCCTGCACGATTTTGACCAGTTTGAAGAGCTCCGGCAGATGATTTTCGGTAGTTTCAATCGTCCGGGCTTCGTAATCGACCGGCGGCTGGAAAATGCCGAAAGCCTGCGCGATTACATTTTTGAAGAAACACGGATTGAAGTTGAAAAGGACCTTAAAAAGCTTGAGTCTGTCAAAGAAAATATCCATGAAGCGGAAACACAGGCAATAAAGGATGCCCTTTTTGCTTTTAAAAACGACAACTCCAGACAGCGGTTCGGTGTTAATGTATTGTTGTACCAAAAACTGGCCAACCGGTGGCTGGGACCGGTAGGATGGCTCATCGCTATGTGGGCGCGTATTTTGATTTTCGGTACCGGTATAGCGGCAATGTTCAAATTCGGCAGCCCCTTTCGCCAACTGGCCGGTATGGTTTCTTCGTTTCGACATTTTAAAGAATCACGGGCGTCAGTGGTTGAAACCGGCAAAATCCATAAAGTGGATGCGGCCTTGCGGGATTATCGTCTTTCCATTGCCAAAGAATGGCCGGACATTGCCGAATCTCTTGTTAAAGCCCGGTTTGACACATCGGTGCGAAGGATTAAAGACCTCCTCCCGGACCGTGATACCCTGGGCGGTGATCTTAACGCCCTCTGGAGCGATTCACTGGATAATGAAATAGAAAAGTCTTCGAAAATTATGAGCGGATTTATTCTGCAAATTGTTTTCAATTTGCCCGTAATTGCTGTCCTGGGCCATGTTGGCTGGATAACCGCGCGAAACTACTTTACCGGTAGCTATCTCTCCTCCGACTTCTTTCTGCATGCGTTTTTAATCATCGGTATCACCCTGTTTTTGAGTTTTTTTCTGTTCCAGGGATGTGTTCGGTTAGGCGCAGGTTCTGAGAAAATAACCCGTAACGCATTTGAAAAAGTGAAACAACAAATCGAGCAATTTCAACCCCTATCCATGAATCCCGTCAGCGAGCAAATAGATACCGTGTTGAATCTGAGTTTTTCAAATCCGCCTGCTGAGTAAGCCATGCATGGCCGGAGCAAATTTTTCCGCAACTCAATAGTATTAGGAATTTCCTTTTTTAGAGCGGCGAAGCCGCGTTATATAGAATCGAAAAGCGATTGTATAACTTGAATCAGACATAGAGGAATTCGATCTTATGAATCATATGGATAAAAAATATCTTGCTCCTACGAAAATCATTGACAGTAACCATAAGACAATTATCGAATATGCAAACGATACGGTGGGTGATGCAGGGCGGGACCCCATTGAAAAGGCCGTAAAACTCTATTACGCGGTCCGAGATGAAATCTGGTATGATCCCTATTATCCGTTCTACCTTGCCGGGCATTACCGTGCGAGTAATGTACTTAAAAGCGGTCGAGGCTTTTGCATCAGCAAAGTTTCTCTTCTATGTGCTCTTGGAAGAGCATGCAACATCCCGTCCCGGGCAGGTTTCGCTACGGTTCGCAATCATTTGGCCACGCCCAGGCTTATCGAATTTTTGGGTTCTGATCTGTTTGTTTATCATGGTTTTACGGAATTTTATCTGGGCGGAAAATGGGTTAAGGCGACCCCTGCGTTTAATGAGGATTTGTGTAAAAAACAAAAACTCATCCCCCTTGAATTTAACGGCCGAGAAGATTCAATTTTTCAGGCCTATAATATGGAGAAAAAGGAATTCATGGAATATTTGGAATTTCACGGGACATTTTCGGATATACCGGTGGATATCATTCTGGCGGCCTGGAAAAAAGCTTATGGTAAGGATCGTGTCAGAAAATGGATTGACGATTTAGAGAAAGTATGGATTAAAACGTTTTAAAAATGATTCATGGAGGGGAGATGATCATCACAAACATTGAAAGATTTAAACCGTTTCAGGATGAAATATTGAACCGCTATAAAGATAATATTCATTCCATAACCCTAACCGGAAGTGCTGTGACAGAAGATTTTATGCCGGGCAAATCAGACGTCAATTCGGTATTTGTCCTCCGGGAAATGGATTTGAAATTTCTTGAACTTCTGGCCAGTCTGGGAAAAAAATACCGCAAAAAAAGAATTGCAGCCCCCCTGATCATGACCCCTGAACATATAATGAATTCCCTTGATGTTTTTCCCCTTGAGTTTTTGAATATAAAACTTCTTCATAAAACCATATGGGGAGAGGATCTCTTTCGGAATCTGGAAATAAACCATTCTAATCTCAGGCTACAGTGCGAAAGAGAACTAAAAGTCAGACTGATCGGCCTCAGGCAGGGGTATATCTCTTGTTTGGGCAACAGTAAAATGCTCATGGATATGTTTATCCAATCTTTTTCAGGATACATACCGCTTTTCAAGGGAATTATTCTTGTTTTAGGAAAGGAGCCCCCCGTAACAAATCCCGATGTACTGTCAGTGCTTGAGGAAGTTTCCGGTGTAAATACAAGTGTATTTAAAACCGTTTTAAAACAAAAAAGACAAAAGACAAAATTGACGATGGAGCAGCTCAATACTATATTCCAAGATTATTATACAGCCATCGAGAAACTGGGAGATATTACGGATGATATCAAAGAATAAACCAAAGGTTTTCTTTGCAACCCTGTTCGTATGCCTGGTGGCTCTATCTGTTTCCCATTCCGCTGGCATTCCGGAAACGCCTCATAGATATGTCGTGGATCTGGCCGGCATTGTCGATGATGCCACAGAAAACAGGCTGAACGGATATCTTCAGGAGCTTGAACAAAAGACAACGGCCCAGCTGGTTGTCCTGACAATAAAAAGCCTTGAGGGCGAATCCATCGAAGACTTTTCCATAAAGATCGCCCATGATAAATGGAAACTCGGTCAAAAGGGAAAAGACAATGGCGTACTGTTCCTTATATCCGTAACAGACCGAAAATACAGGATCGAAGTCGGCTACGGACTCGAAGGCGTGCTTCCGGACAGCATGGTCGGCAGTCTGGGCCGCAATTTTTTGGTGCCTTTATTCAGAAAAGGTGAATATTCAAAAGCTATATTTGTCACAACCGCGGCAATGGCAAATGAAATTGCCGTGGACGCGGGAGTTAACATAAACGGAATGCCAAGCGTCAAACGTCGTGTCCAGCCCATAATTAAGGACAAACCCGGGGGTCTTTTGCATTCCATAATGACCATCGGGTTTCTTATTATTATGGTGATTTTGTTCATTAAAAACCCGAGACTATTTCTAATGCTTCTCTTGTTTTCATCCATGGGCGGAAGAAGGGGATCATGGGGCGGAGGCGGATTCGGAAGTTTCGGCGGCGGCGGTGGCGGCGGATTCGGCGGTGGTGGGGCATCAGGAGGCTGGTAGTGGGTGTCTGAACCAAAACCCCGTTCAGGCACGATTGTTGATTTGCGATTGATGATTGTTGATTTAACACTTTATGATCTCAAAGAAAAGCAAACGAATTGAAAAAGATATTATCATCAATACTGGAAAAATCGAGTATTGAATCCCTCGGTCCAACACAGAAATTGGGCTTGAGGGGAGGTCTTGAAACCACTTCTTATAATTCATCGGAGGATCGTTATGTCAAAACAATTTAAAATCATACTCATCACGTTAGGAATCATCTTACTTGTCGGTTTTATGTTGCTGGGAAAAATAGTAACCGGTTATAATACCGTTATTACCATGGATGAAAATGTTAAAGGGAAATGGGCACAGGTGGAAAACCAGTTGAAGAGAAGATACGACCTCATCCCAAATCTTGTTGAAACCGTAAAAGGGTATGCAACACACGAAAAAGAGCTGTTCGAAAATATCGCACAGGCAAGGACCCTGTATTTTCAGGCCAAAGATGTAAAAAACAAGATTAAAGCTTCAAACCAGCTTGAAGGTGCGCTTTCAAGACTCCTGCTGCTCCAGGAAAGATACCCGATCTTAAAGGCCAATGAATCGTTTCTAAAACTTCAAGACAGCCTTGAGGGGACGGAGAACAGAATCGCAGTGGAACGAAAACGATATAACGAGTCGGTTCAAATCCTGAATACATATATCCGGACCTTCATGGGAAGGTTTTACGCAATGTTTGCGAGTGTCTCAAGTTCAGAATACTATAAAGTGCCTGAGGCGGAAAAGGCAGTCCCCAAAGTAAAATTCTAAAACGTAGCAGGCAAACCCTGAGCCTGTAACCAATTAAAAATATGCCTGTTTTACAGCAAATACCCGCTATAATGAGAGTTCTGGTCGTATTTGTATGTGTGCTTTTTTTGATCAGAAAAAAGCTCTCGTTGGGTCATGCTTTTGTGCTGGGGGCCATTTTGTTAAGCTTTTTCTTTGGGTTGCACCCCAAGGCAATGATCGGTTCAATGGCTGGGTCCATTGTCTATCCGAAAACATTGTCTTTGGCACTCATTGTTTCTCTAATTTTAGTCCTTAGTAGCAGCCTTGAACTTTCCGGTCAAATGACACGTCTTCTTGGGAAATTTAAGGGATTAATCACAAATATTAAAATAAATCTTATTGTCTTTCCGGCACTGATCGGTCTTTTGCCCATGCCGGGCGGCGCTGTTTTTTCTGCTCCCATGGTGAAAGACCTTGGAATGCAGTCAGACCTTTCCGGCGATAGACTCAGTTTTATCAATTACTGGTTTCGCCATATATGGGAGTATTGGTGGCCGTTATACCCGGGCGTATTGCTGGCGACGGTTATGGCGGATATTAATATTTTTAAGTTTATATGCTTCATGTGCCCCATCACCCTGCTGGCGGTATATCTGGGCTACCTGCCGTTAAAAGATCTTCATCAAACATTCGGCAATACCCCCGGTCATCATTCGGGTGTGGCCGTATGGCCCTTTTTCAGAGAGATGATACCTATTTTGCTTGTGATAATACCGGGTCTTTGCATGGGGATATGTTTTTCTTATCTATTTCCACATCTTTCCATTTCCAAAGAGATCGGTCTTATTTTTGCGCTTTTAATGTCCATCGGATGGGTATGGTATAAAAATAGTCTATCCAAAGATAAAATATGGAAAGTGATAAGCAACCCTCAAAATTTGAATATGATGTATATCGTTGCATCAATTTTGATTTTTAAGGGTATTTTGGAAGACAGCCATGCCGTAGAAGCAATAAGCAGCGAGCTAATCATGCTTAAAGTTCCGCTTATGTTGATTGCTGTAATACTGCCGTTCTTAGTGGGACTCATTACCGGAATTACCATCGCATTTGTCGGTGTCACACTTCCCATACTGATTCCGTTGATCCATTCCCTTGGTGAAACAGCTTTTATTATACCCTATGTCATGCTGACAATGGTATGCGGTTTCTCCGGCGTACTACTTTCACCGCTTCATCTGTGCCTTATTCTCTCAAATGAATATTTCAATGCCGGCATGGGAGCCGTGTACAAACATTTCTGGCTGTTATGTATATGCCTCATAAGTTCAGCCATCGCGTATTTTCTGATATCGCATGGCATACTAAAAATAATATGATTCTGTTTTAATGAGGAGTCGGGGGTTTTTCTTGACGATTTACCGTGATTTGTTAAGATTCGACAAACATAACCCTTTAATTACTGCCCATCCATAAATCTATATCGGGCACAAATTAAGTTTCCGATTCAGAAATGAGCATTTTTTCGCAAGGTCAAGGAAATCAAGGAATTACGCGGAGGCGTACGGGTGGTACGCCGCACAAGTAATTCCGCAGATTGACGCAGAGATTGCGTAAAAAGGCCATTTCTGGATGGAAACTAATTATGGAATAACGATATGAATTCAAATACCTATATATCAAAGATGTACATAAACGGTCAGTGGACCCATGCAAATGACGGTTCGACCTTTGACGTTTTAAATCCATCAAACGGCGACAAGATTGGGGAGGTTGCGGATGGAAATCGTAACGATGCACAAAAGGCAATCCATGCTGCCCGGCATGCCTTCGACCCCTGGTCTTGCCTGACCCCCTATCAGCGTTCGGAATACCTTTACAAAGCCTATGAGTTGATGATGGAAAACAGGGAGCATTTGGCACGGGTCATGACTGAGGAGCAGGGTAAGCCGCTGAAATCCTCCCGGGGAGAAATTCAATACGGTGCGGATTTTCTGCTCTGGTATGCGGAAGAGGCTAAGCGGGTCTACGGCGAGACGATTCCGGCGCCCCGTTCCGACCAGCGCTTTATCGTGATGCGCCAGCCGGTGGGAGTTGTGGCGGCCATTACGCCCTGGAACTATCCCATGTCCATGATAACCCGGAAAGTGGCTCCGGCTCTGGCCGCAGGATGCACGGTTGTGTTAAAACCGGCGGAAGCCACGCCTCTTTGCGCTGTTGAAATTTTCAAAATCTTCGAACAGGCGGAAATTCCTGCAGGTGTTGTCAACCTTGTCACCGCTTCGGATCCTGCTCCTATCGGTGAAACCTTTATCACCAGCCCTTTGGTCCGCAAGATTACTTTCACAGGATCCACGGAAGTCGGCAAGATCCTGGCTAAAAAAGCAGCAGAACAGGTAAAACATGTCTCTTTGGAACTCGGCGGCCATGCGCCGTTTATTGTTTTTGATGACGCCGACCCGGTGTATGCCGCCAAAGGCGCAGTACTGGTTAAATTTTTGAACACCGGGCAAGCGTGTATCAGTCCCAACAGAATTTTCGTTCATCGCAGTGTCGTGGATCCCTTTATAAAGGAATTTAAAAACCGGGTATCCGGAATGCGTGCGGGCAGCGGTTTTGAAAACGGCGTGAGCATTGGACCGCTGGTGAACTCTGCCGCACTGGAAAAGGTGGAAAGACAAGTTGCCGATGCTCTGGGTAAAGGAGCAACGCTGGTCTGCGGCGGCCAAAGGTTGATGAACAACAATCTAAACAAGGGCTACTTCTATGCCCCAACGGTTTTAAATGATGTAACGCCGGAAATGTTGATCTATCGCCAAGAAACCTTCGGGCCGGTGGCTCCGATTATTGCGTTTGACACCCAAGAAGAAGTTTTGGAAATGGCCAATGACACTCATTACGGTCTGGCCGCCTATGTTTATACGCTTAACCTTTCACGTGCCATGCGCATGTTTGAAGGCCTGAATTTCGGTATTATCGGCATTAACGATATTAATCCCACAGCAGCCTCGGCGCCTTTCGGAGGTATGAAGGAAAGCGGTCTGGGACGCGAAGGAGGCCGTGAAGGTATTGCCGAATACCTTGAAACCAAGTTGGGCGGATTTTCCGTGTAACAATCGTACCCGAAACCTCAATTGAGCGATTGTAGAGGTTGCCCGTCTCAGGGGGTTCGACGGGAATTTAAAATGAAGCTCCCCTGCAGCCCCGCCGGGCGGGATCTCCGCTTTACTTCGACAAGCTGCAGGGTATTATCATGAAGACGAATAAAGGAGGAATATGAATATGAATGAACAGGAAACACAATTAAAGACACGGCATAATTTTCGTGATTTTCTTTACTGGAACCTGGTTGTTTCCGTACCGTTTATTACGGCATGCATAGCCATTGCCAAGGATTCAATTCTATGGTTAATTGTTTATATCATAACCTGTATATTACTTGTTATGGTCATCTATAAATTTTATTGTACCCATTGTCCCCATTACATTCAAAGCTCAAAAACCACAAAGTGCATGTTTTTTTGGGGAGTTCCTAAATTTTTTAAGGAAAAATCCGGTCCCTTAAGTCTAATTGAAAAAACCGTGGCCCTGTTAATACCTCTCGTTATCCTATTGCTTCCGCTTTTTTATTTGTTGTTACAACCGGGTTTGCTGGTTATATACTTTCTATCTGTAATCGTTTTGTGCACCACTTTAAGAAGATATGAATGTAAACGATGCATTTATACCCAATGTCCGGCAAACTGTGCGGAAAAATAGTCCGAGCATATCCGGTATCTCGTGTTTTTTTAACATCTCAATAAATTATTGGTTCGGGTAAATATAACTATTTGACAAACCAGAACTTGTCGAAAAGTTATTGTATTTCCGATGATGCAGTATTTATGCTACCGTTACTTTTTATTCCCACCGGTTACGGCCAACTTTCTTCAAATCAATATAATGTACCGTTCCCCGCTCATTTATAAAAGAAGTCAGAATCCAACTGACCAGGCTGATCAAAAGTGATCCAAAAACTGCCGACCAAAATCCGTAAACCTCAAAGCCGGATATCGTCCCTGAAACCATCATAAGCAGGATTGCGTTTATCACAAAGGTAAAAAGCCCGAGGCTTAATATATTTATAGGAAGCGTTAAAATAAATAATATTGGCCGAAAAAAAGCATTTAGTATTCCTAAAATAGCGGCAGCACAAAATGCAGATAAAAAACTAGTGGTGTGTATTCCATCCAGCAAATAAGACGTTACAATAATTGCAACCGTTAAAATTAACCACCTCAAAAAAATTCCTCTCATTATTTTTCTCCATAGACTCAATGAAAAAATTTGAATATACTAAAAAGGCCGACAACTTGCATTTTTTGCTTCAACTTTTCATTTTTTTAAAGTCTTTACGAGTTTCAGTTTGTTCATGGTAACATCCTGAACTAATCATCAATTAAATCAATACAATAAAGAATCGATTGAATCTTGTCAATGAATTCTGTATGGTTAGCTTAAAACTTCAATAATATTTGGCTGATAAATGTCGATACTATCGAATACCAAGAATAACAAACTTTAATCCGTGTTTATCCATAAATGAGAATTTTAGTTCAAGTGCCCCTTAATTTTTATGGCTGAAAACCGATGCCCTGAAAAAACCATGTCGCCAGATTACCTAACCCAAATAGAGCCATACAATATCCGTCACGCATGTCCTAAGCCCGGCAGATGTACTCTTTTGGTAATCGATATGCAACAATATTTCCACTCTATTGCAACACCGATATTGGGAAACGTTCTATCGATTATCGACGCCTGTCGATCAAAAGGAATCCGGATAATTTTTACCCGGCATGGACACAAAAACGTTTTAGAAGACGGCGGGATGCTCGCTGAATGGTGGGGAGATCAAATCGACTATGGATCAAAGGACTGGGAACTTATCAAATCCCTAACACCGTCCGCTGCCGATGAAATCATTGATAAGAATCGATATAACGCTTTTCATGAAACCGGTTTAGATGATAGCCTCAAATCAAAGAAAATAGATGAGCTTATTATTACCGGGGTAATGACAAATTGCTGTTGTGAAACAACGGCAAGAGATGCTTTTGTCAGGGACTACCGAGTCTTTTTTGTTTCGGATGCAACAGCGACGGCGAGTGATGAACTTCATTTAGCATCTTTAAAGAATCTTGCGTTTGGATTTTCATATATTGTATCCACAAAACAATTGTGTGGTTATTTGTCTAGACAGGATTATACCTGAATTTTCATACTAAATTCAGTTATGAAGCACTTGATGTCTCCATGAGGAAATCGTGTTGGTTTTAAAATGTGCCGCATGTAAAAAGAAACTCTGGAAATATGACAAAATCGGACAGGGTGAAGTTTTAAGGTGTCACAAAGATCGAATCATAAAAATATATGCATTCAAAAAGGAAAACAGCAAAATAAAATGTCCATGTGGAAAGGAAGTTGGTATTGATAAAGGAAGCTATATTAAAATGATTGGGAAAGCGTTTACATACACCGGAACCAAACGGAATAAATAAAATGTAAAAATTGAAATTCGATCTTACATCTCAGAATTCTAATTCAAACCAAATCTGACACTATCCACATATCCATTAGTAATCCGCACTTTGCATCTTTTTCTGATATATCATTGGAACACAAGATATTTTCGCATGGTCGGATTTCCGCTTTATAGCAGATACATGTGATAGAAAAGGCAGGGCAAAATACCCTGCCTTTTGAAAATTAACAATTCATTTACATAAAATTTATGGACAGCAAAAATTATCTATATTTTCTACCCATATGCCCAGATCTGCAAAATTACACGGGTCATAAGATAGCATTGTTGATACTAACGCTATAAATCATTGAAGATCAGGGGCCTGCTCATTTAGGTCTTGGTAAGGGTAATGTGTTAGGTCCGACGAAGGGAAAGAAAGACCTGCACAAGATGTTGCCCAAAACATTACTGCAACCATTAAACTAACGAAGACAAAGACATAGACTAATTTCTTCATGTCTCTCTCACCTCCTTTCATTTAAGGCAAAGCTGAATTAGGGGGTCACATTCTTCAGGACGATCTGTTAAGAGAACTACTTTATCCATTGTAAACCTCCTTTCTGCTGGTGGTCTGTGGGTTTACCAAGCAATTATAACGCCCCATAATTCCAAAACCCAGTATTCCAGCATTCCAATTGTGAACAAAGCGAACTAACTTTTAATACAGCAATAATGATGCCAATTAAGGTGGGATGCTGGTTTGGTCGTTACCTGTTGCTGGTTGCTTTTTACCGGTTGCTGGTTGATGGATAAAGTAGTGTAGAATTGAAGTTCGAGCTTAATATTTTTGTTGTCATCCAACTGCCAACATGTTAAATAGGTGAACAGTAAAATTGTTTAACATATGAACAGATGGCGCCTATGTTTGAACAAAAACTAAACAAGTATCGGAAAACAGTGGTGGACACGATTCAGGACGGGGTCATGATTGTGGACACAAAAACATCATAATTTTGGGTAACAGGGCTTTTAAAACAGTTTCCTGGCATTCTAAAACAGAGGTCCTTGGGGATATCCAGCACTACAATAAATTTCAATGCTTGTTAATTCACCATCAAAAATAAATCAAATCATTGAAAGATTTCTTGCCATTAGATGGATTCTGCTAAATTGACATGTATCAAATTGGGACTGTAAATATCAAGAGAAGATCATTTTTCATATATCGTTTTCTATTGCCCAATGTGATGGTGTAGGATTAGATTTTGACTACAAATTGGTAATTGC
>JASFLX010000013.1:0-29641 GCA_050117895.1 Desulfobacterales bacterium
GACGGCACACATGAGTGCATTGAGTATTTTGAGGATCAAGACACCAAAGTTCGGTGGCGGGTTAAAATTTGAGTCTGTCGAAGCGAGGCGTAGATCCCGAGTATCGGGGACGTATGAATTGGGCAAAGGGGCATGTTGCAAAGGTCTTTCTTATAAGCTTATGCGGTGCCCACACGGTTCTTTCTTGAGTGTTTAATTTTAAATAAAGCATTGTCCGCTAAAATCAATAACTCTTTTTTGGTCTCTGCATCTTCGGGATACGTTGCAATCCCGACACTTGCCGTAATTCTGACCGGCTCGGTTTTTGATTTCAGATAGGTCGATTCCTTGATGGCACGAAGAATCTTTTCAGAGTGTTTTACTGCCTGGGTTTTATTCCTGCCCGGAAGGAGGATTATATATTCATCCCCGCCGTATTTTATCAGAATGTCCTGATCGGAAAGATTACGTGTAATGGTTTTACCGATTTCTTTTAATAATCGGGTTCCCAGGAGATGACCGTAATGATCCACAATAGATTTGAAACTATCAATGTCCATAAAAACAACGGAAAGTGGTGTTGTTTGATCGGTTTTACTAAAAAATTCATCTAATATTTGGTGGAGATACCGGGCGTTATATAGCCCGGTATACTCATCCGTGATACTCATCTTCCTGATTTTATCCACATACCGGGAATTTTCGATGGCAATTGCTGCATAATCCGCAAGGATGGTTAAAATGGGGAAATCCTCTAATTCAAAAATCTTCATGTCCTCGACATTGACGATTTCAATAACACCCAAACTTTTTCCACGGATAATAAGTGGCAGGCAAATTACCGATCGGGTGGTAAAGCCGGTATGAAGGTCAACCTTTTTATTGAACAGGGGGGAATCATTAACATCCGGTATGAAAACGGCTTTGCCGGTTTCTGCAACATGGGGGGCGATCCCTTCACCCGGCAACAGATTTAATCCGTTAAATAACTCCTGGTTAATACCGACTACAATTTCAAAAGTCAGTTCGCCGGATTTTTCATTTTTTAAAAGTAAAGACCAGTTCTGTGCCCTGATTAATTGACTGACCTTGAGCATAATGAGTTCCAGAATCTCCTGCAGATTCAACGTCGAAGTTAATAATTTGCCAACTTCAACACATGTCTTTAGTGCATCGGTTGGGTTAGAAAATACATTTGGTGTGAGTTTATGATCATCCAACATGAGTCGTTCCCGTGTTTTTCAGTAAAAAGTGCAATACAATTTTAATGACGATAAAAACAGAACGTAAAATTTGACGATCAGTCGATTCGAAAGAACGACTTGATTTTGGCAATCATGCTGGTGGAGGAAGCGGTGACTGAGACGATCCGGCCGGCTTCCTCGGCTAATTCCTTTTGGCGTTCGGCCAGGATCTCGCCCAACTGGACAGAAATAGAGGGATTGTCGGTTAAAATATTAGAGAAATTTTCCTTATCGATGATAATAACCGAGGTATCTTCCATTGCCCGTACGGTTGCAGTATGCGGTTCGCCGGTCAAAAGGCTCATCTCACCAAAAAATCCGCCACTGTCAATGGTTGCAATTCTTTTTTCATGCTTTCCATGTTTTCTAATGAAAACCTCGCATAAACCCGTGCGGATGATATAAAGGGAGTCTCCTTGATCACCTTGGCGCACAATGAATTCTCCGGAACCATATTCGATAATTTCCGAACGTTCTGCAATCTGAGTCCGGAGTTCTTCTGACAGGGCTGAGAAAACCGATACCCGCTCAAGCAATCCTCCAACATCGGCAGAACTTTTTCGGGCTGCTAATTCTTTGGCCTCAAACCGCCTTTCTACATGTCTATGTTGAACATCGCGAATTGGAAATGGAATTTTGATATGATTGCGACGGAGCGCATACCAGATTCGCGTATTTATGTCAGACTTGATTCTACGTTCATTAGCAAAATTATTATGGTAAAATCGAATTTCATAGGTAATGGCAAAATCACCGAAATTAACAAGATAAATTTCCGGCGGGGGTGTTTCCAAAACCTGAGGATTCTGGTTTATGACTTCTAAAACAACTTTCCGAACCGTGTTGGGAGGCGCTCCATATTCTATCCCGATGTTCATTCGAGAGACAAGCCTTCGATTGGGTTTCGAATAATTCAAAAAGCTTTTATTGGTTATTTCGGCGTTGGGTATATAAACCAAAACATCTTGGCGGGTAAGCAATCGCGTGGATTTCCAGGTAATGCCGATCACCCGGCCGCGGTTTTCTCCAAGCTTGATCCAGTCACCCAGCCCGAAAGGGCGTTCGACCTGCAGTATAAGACCGGAAATAAGGCTGCTCAATGTTGTCTGAGCAGCAAAACCCACAACAACAGTTAAAACCGCTGAGGTTGTAAGTATGCCGGTAAGATTAATATTGCTTTTCAAGCGAAGCACAATAAAAAAAAGGATTGCATAACAGGTAAGCAGTATAAGATCACGTGTGATATTGGGAAGCTCTTTTTTCTTCCTCAGGCGGAGAGGCAACTCGACGAAAAGAAAAAAAGTCAATCGGGCGACTGCCCATGACAGAATAACAACGGACGCAATTTGAATCCATGGCGCCCACTCGGCCGCCCATTTTAGATCGCGGATAATCGATGCGATGATGCGCGTAATCAGATAAAGGATTATCAGCCCGATAGGGATGGCAGGTATTTTCTGAAAACGTTTGGATATGATAACGTATCCGCTGAGAAAAACCACAGCGATAAGAATTTGCCAAAAAACAGTATCAAACACAATATGCCCCTTTCAAATCGAAAATATTAAAAGATGAACGTCCAACATCGAATGATGAATAAAAAAACCCATTTTGAAAAAATGGAATTAAATTATGGAGCGAAGCGACATCATTATTCGATGTTCAAAGTTGGACGTTCGATGTTGGATGTTCATTTTTTTTATTAACTTTCCGCAGTCCTTAGGACGCAAAAAAATAACTTAGTGCTTATATTGCGAAGTGCCTAAGTTCTCCTGGTTACCCCTCAATCCAGGAGATCCTATCAGGCTGTCTGAATTTGTCTATAGTTCCGTCTCCGTCCAAATCTATTTTCATGATAAGAATAGGCTTCAATAACCTTTCCAGCAGATTAACGCCCTTGAGTGTATCCTCTATTTCTGATAATTCTTCATCCACTCTATCCAGGCCTTTTTTTCTTACCAACTTTCTGGATAACCTGGCTATCTCAGCCATGTTTTCGAGCTCCAGCTCGGCTAACTTAAGATCTGTTTGATCAGCGCATCTTTTGTTTAGCGATCTTTCCATGGCGCCGGCTTTGATCGAGGCTTCCAGCTCCGCCAGCTCTTTCTCCATTATATCGGATATTTTTTTCTCCGGCTTCTGTTTTAAATATACCCTGGTTTTTTTTATCATGTCTTCAAGTTCTAATTCCGTTGATTCTAAGTCCTTTGACTCTGAATCCATTGCTCCAAAGCCTTTTATGGTTTCCGACTCTTGTGTCATAATAGCTTCAAGTCGTTCGCTTAACTTTGCCGACGGTACGTTTAACTTAGCGGTGCCGCCTTTAGTGATCTTAATGTCCTTATATATGACATGAATAGCTATTTCTCCCTCATTTTGTCCTGCAAGCCCGGGATCGAAGTCGAAAGAAAGATTGAAGTTGCCTGAACGGGTTGCCGCTATTTCAAATCGAAGGTCTTCTAATGTATTAATCCATGCGCAATCTTCCGGGGTCTCATCAGAAGAAGGTACAAAAAAATAGGTGCCGGGGATATTTCCTTCTATTTCACCTGTGGTATCTTTTTCGCCTTTTTTAGTTACGCCGACATGATTGCCGAACGGATCGTATATATGCAGGTAGCCCGGACTCCCGAAGTATACCCAAAACGATGATTTTGCCGGCTTGTTTCCCCACTTTATGGGTTTCTCCCATTTATCCTGAACTCCGGGACTTGCCGGGCCTTTAGAGCCCCAAAATAGCGCTTTCACATCTCCCCATCTTCCATTCCAATATATCCAGCTTGTGCGCGGCACATCACTGATGTCCTCAAGCGTGTAATTCCGTTTTTTTCCACCTTCGTTATCTCTTATATCTTCAGGATACAAAACCATTCCATTTTCTGAAGTTTTATCACGAAAAATACCCACTATTCTCCATATTTTCCCTACGGCATGATTGCCGCTGGTCGGCCAGTTTCCATGACTTCCTTTGGCAATAAAGATTTTAGGATGGGTTCCGTTTATCTTGCTCACTTTATCCCATGAGATCACAGATCCGCTGTGATGGTGGGAAGTCGTTAATTGAACGGGTCCTTGTTTATCTTTAGCATAATGGATTTGGATGAGTTCCCAGTCACCTTCGTGGTCATTATGCCAATCGTTAAAAGGATAGAAAAGCCAGTATTGGAGAACAATATGAGTAGAATTTTTCTGGGGATCTATCCGTCTTCCATACACTTTAAAGGGAAACCTTTTAAAGGTGTTATCTATGTTATTTGAGGAATTTACAGAGTCATGATAGGGAACTATATGTCGTATATCCAAATATAGCTTATCGCTGTTATTTGATAATAGATCCTTAGAGCCAACCGGCATAGAAATTTTCCGTTTATTTCTTAACTTTTTCAGATCAGCATTATATAGGATGCTGTTGATTCCCCAGGGATAAACTTTTTCTTCGGGATGGAAGTATAAAACAGGTGCGTATTTTTTCAAAAGATCCGATTCAGTGATTTTGCCGGAACCGGCAAGTGTATTAAGAGGAATTAAAATGAGTATGAAGATAACTGTCAGCACCGCCCAGGATACAGCATTGCCATATTCTTGACCGTCTTTTCTGAAAACAGAACCATCCGTGTCTTTCATTTTACACGCCTTATTTACTTTAGGAACATCTGTTAGAATTGTATTATGATATCCGTAAATTACACGATCCAAACAACAACATAATATCACGAAAATAATTTACCTCATCTTATATTTAAACGTCAATAAAGAAAACATTCAGGACAGACGCATTTGAATCCCAATACAGCGAGAACGTTCCACGACGGCGTATATCTCTTTCCAACCGACTGAAACTTGTGCTTAAGCACCCGTATGCCCGAGCCGCGCCAGAGTTATGAGTCTGTTGATTAATGGTCTTTTCGCACAATCTCTGCGTTATGCTCAAAAAATAATCCTCGGAATATCAAATATATGCCTGCCTGCCCCGTAGGTCAGGCGGATCGTACTGGGGTGGTTATTTTTTTCGCATGCCTTGATCTTGAACGAAAATCCTCATTAATCAACAGACTCAGTTATTAAGAACAATTCGTCGCTAAATTATCCCATTGATTTTTTTTATTCATAATTTCGTTCGGATCGGGCTAACACGTGCTAAAGCCCTTCAAACAGTCAGTCGGTTTCCAAGAGAAACACGCCGTCGCTACGCTGAGCCGAAATCAAATGCGTTTACCCTGAGAAAACATTTTATAATTGTGATCAAGTCGCCTGAAAATATTTTTTCCCTCGGTTTTACTCGATCAAAACCGCTTGACTTTTTTCCTTATTAAGATAGGTTATTTTTAATGTTGTAAGGATATTCAGGAAATCTTTGCAGCAATAAAAAAGGGTTGGGAAGGCTGCGGCTCAAGGAGGACGTAGATGTGGCGTTTAAACAGAATTGGCTTGTTATTGACCATGATTGCATGGATCGTCTCTATCGGCTTTTGGACAGCTCATGCTGAAGACCGAGGGATCATCGTAAAAATTCGAGCGGAAGACAGCATCAGCGCTCCAGTGACCGAGACACTTCAACTCTACGATAAAAGCTATGCATTGGTTATCGGAATCGATACGTACACGAGTGGATGGCCACCGCTTCATAATGCCTTATCAGATGCCCGTGAGGTGGCAGCCGAGTTGAAGAATCGTGGCTTTGAGGTGACGTTCAAAAAAAATCCTAAATCGAGTGAGCTTCAGCAAAGCCTGAAGAAATTCTTTGCGATCAAGGGGTCCGATTCTGAGGCCAGGTTGTTTCTTTGGTTTGCCGGCCATGGTCACACAATCAAGGGGGAAGGCTTTCTGGTTCCGGCAGATGCACCCCAACCCATCTCACCGGAGTTTAAGCTAAAAGCGATCCATATGCGTGACTTTGCCGGGTTCATGCGGCTGGCAGAGTCCAAACATGTATTTGCCATTTTCGATAGCTGTTTTGCCGGAACTATCTTTGAAGCCCGTGCCGGGGCCATTCCCGCTGCGATCACCCGGGCAACTACCTTGCCGGTTCGCCAATTTCTTAGTTCGGGTGACGCCAATCAAACCGTTAGCGATGACGGTGCGTTTCGGAAGTTGTTCCTGCGTGGCGTAAGGGGCGAAGAGCGGGCCGATGCGAACGGGGACGGCTACCTTACCGCCAGCGAGATGGGCCTCTATCTCTCCGACCGAATCACAAACTTAACGGAGCAGGCCCAAACCCCCCGTTACGGCAAGCTGCGTGATCCCGATTTTGATCGAGGCGACTTTGTTTTTCTTTTGCCCGGGCATCTGACACCGGAAGGTGAAACGGCAAGTCTTCCCTCCGTGGCTCCAGCCGGTCAAGACGCCATGGTGGAAATAACCTACTGGGCATCGGTGGCCGCCAGTGAAAACCCTGCTGATTTTGAGAGCTACCTTCAGAAATATCCCAATGGCAATTTTGCGGCCGTCGCACACAAAAAAATCAAGTCACTCAAGTCCCGGGAATCCGACCATTTGAAAGAAAAGCAAAAGGATAAAGAACCAAGGGTGACACCCGAAGATCAAGAAACCCCATTACAGATTTCATCGGGTCAGGAAATATCTGAAGTGGGTAAGCCCAAACAAGTAGAATGGATGCCGGCAGCACCCTCTCAGAAAAAGCCTTCTTTTAAGATTTCGGCCCAGACAGAGTTGGGCAGTTTATTCATCTCAGGCACGGAAATTGCTGCAATATCGCCTGCACATCAGATACCCGCCTCGGCAAAGGTTATTCAAGAAACAGGAGAGGGCCGTATTTCGGCCAAGGCCTGGCAGTTCAGCAATCCACAGGGAGACGGTATGTATAAAATTGATGGCAAATGGATTCATCTGCGGGCCAATGGTGGCCGCAATATATGGGACTGCAATCGTGGACAGGCGCCTATGCTGACGGTGGACGCCCCCCGGACCGAAACATGGACCGCCTGGGTGAGATTTGAGATGCCGACGCGTGTGGGCCCCAGCCATGTGGGCCTTGTATTGTGGAACGGCCGAGAGGAAAAGCCGGTTCACGCCCTCTATGTGGGTCCGGGAAATACAAACGAAATTGTGGTCAGCGGATCCTATCGTGACGATTGCTCCGGTCATCCCATTGACTTATCGCGCATCAAAGGAAACTCGGGTGACTTTCGTACAAATTACGGAGGTACCACCGGCTGGCTGAGAATCAGCCGGACAGGAATGACCTACCGTTTCTATTTCAAATCACCTTTTAAGAAACAGTGGCAGGAACTGGGGGGCGTGCTGACGACCGTGAAGGATGGATTCGATCACATCGGTCTGATCGCCAAGACATGGGGTAACCCTCCGGTACAGGTTTCGTTTTATGACTTCAGGATTCTGCCCGGCGTGGCAGGCTTTAAACCGTGGGTTCCGAATTATGTTAAGAAGCTGGAAAAATCCCCGGAATTGACTTTTTTCGGTGATGCCTTTTCAGATTTTGAGTGGAGCGACCCACAGGGAGATTCGTTGCAGGAAATTTCCGGTAACAAAATTTTCATGAAAACCAAAGGGGGCCATAATATTTGGGACTGCAATCGCGGTCAGGCACCCATGCTGACCATGAAAGCACCTCAAACGGAAACCTGGACGGTTCAGGTCAAATTTGAAATGCCGACGCGTGTCGGTGCCAGTCATGTGGGTTTGGTATTGTGGAACGGCAGTGAAGATAAGCCGGTTCATGCCCTGTATGTGGGTCCAGGAGAAACCAACGAAATTGTGGTCAGTGGATCCTATCGTGACGATTGCTCCGGTCATTCCCATGAGTTATCCCGTATCAAAGGCAACTCCGGCGACTTTCGGACCAAGTACGAAGGTGCCTCGGGCTGGTTGAGAATCACCAAGAAGGACGACACCTACAGCTTCTATTTTAGGTCACCCTTTAAGAAAAAATGGCAGGAACTGGGCTCTGTTTTGACGACCATGAAGGACGGGTTCAGTCGGATCGGTATGATTACCAAAACCTGGGCGGGCAATCCGGTGAGTGTCACCTTTTCTGATTTTAGAGTGGCAGTGGGTGTAGCCGGCATCCGGCATTGGGTTCCGTCCTATTTCGCCCGGCTGAAAAATGGTGAGTCAGAAGTCTTTTCCGGACGAAAGTTTGCCGATTTCGAGTGGAGTGATCCCCAGGGTGACTCTATGCATCAAATCTCTGGCAGCAAGGTTCTTATGAAGGCAAACGGGGGGCATAACATTTGGAATTGCGGCCGCGGTCTGGCACCCATGTTGACCGTTGAAGCTCCGCCGCGGGAAACCTGGATCGCACAGGTCAGGTTTCAGATGCCGGAACGCGTCGGGAACAGCCATGTGGGTATGGTATTATGGAATGGTAATGAAGATAAACCCGCATATGCCCTTTATTTTGGTCCGGCCGATACCAATGATGTGGTGATATCCGGATCCTATGAGGATGACTGTTCCGGTGCCCATTACGATCTCGCCAAGATCCCGGAGAACTCGGGCGAGTTTCTGGTTAAATACAAAGGAACCTCAGGCTTGCTTCGAGTCGCGAAGACAGGGACCACCTTCCGGTTCTGGGTAAAGTTACCCGGGGCAGACGCATGGCAGGATCTCGGCAGTGTTCTGACCACGGCCAAAGATAGTCTGAATCGTGTGGGAATGATTGCCAAAACCTGGAGCGCAAAACCGGTTGAAGTCACATTTTCAGATTTTACCATACTGCCCGGCGGTTGGCGTTAAGACATTCACCGGTTTTAGGTATTCGTATGAATGGATTCCTCTATGATAAAACTCCCGGGAAACCAATAAAAATTGAGGCAGAGAGACCCATGATGATATGTGAAATTGAAATTCCGATGAGTGTCTGATGACGTGCATATTGCCACCCCCAAAAAAGCCCAGGAATAAATGCCACCAGGGCAAAACTGATGGAGATATGGAGATGAGTCATGCTGAACATAAGATTTGAAATAACAACGGCAGTCAAGGTTCTGTATTTGCCCATCAAGAAATTTTGAAAGGAAGATTGAAAGCATCCTCTGGCGATAAATTCCTGCACCGGGGCAAATACCGAATAGGCGAAACACGTCAGGATGAGGCCGCTTTTGCTTAAGTTTAAATGTTGCCCTAACGATAGCAACGGATATTCCTGCATGCCGGGAAGCCGAGTCAGATACAGCCATTTTAGCACACATAAGAGCAATAGAATAGGTATCAGCCATACAATAGATTCAATCACCGATTGGCGCCAATTCTCAACAGTGAGACCATACATACTAAAGGGATAACCGCCTTTTTTAATAACAAAAAAGGACATGGCCGCAAACAGGAAGATAATATTTATGCTAACCACCGTGGTTGTTGATGCTGCCTTGGCCCAAGATGCAATAACCTGTAAAGAAAACACATACAGACATATTCCCACCAGTAGCATACAGATGAGAATTCCCATAGAGACTCTGGATTTTTCCTCGGCCAGTTGCATTCGTAAGGAACGTACCGTCATTTCGTTGGTCTGACGTAAACGCTCACTCATCTCACAACTCAAATTGCTTTTGATCTTGGAATAAGCAGATTCTTCGGCCGCTGAAAGGGAATGCAGTTTTTCATTTTTAAGCATCAACAGGGAACAATCCGAAACCGCCCGGACAGATGCCGAACGCGGTTTGCAATCCAGAACCGCCATTTCACCAATGCTGTCGCCTGTTGATAGCGTTGACAGCCGATGTTCATAATCAATCTCGGGTTCTTTCTTAAAAACTTCGGCCGTGCCACTCGTTATGAAATAGAGTTCTGATGCCGGATCTCCCTCCATAGCTATTATTTCCCCTGCCTTGACATTCACTTCTTCCAGCACTTGGATGACCTCTTCAAGCTGCTTATCCGACAAGCCCTTGAACATGGGATTATCTATTAGGAAAGACAAGTTTTTTCGTAAAGAGTTTACCATTATATTTCCTCCTTCAGAAAAACAATCAGGGAAAACGCATGTGAATTTTGTGTAGTGTAGCGACGGCGTATATCTCTTGACAGTTAGCGGCTGTATAAGTTTTTTAGTCGTTTGGATTACTCATGGTTTTCATACAAAATCTTCAAAAGGTGGAGATACCCGTAGATTCATATAATCTGTATAAGAAGGTCTTGCTCAAGGATCTGTCCTCATAGAACTCATAATCCACGGTATAGTTTCCCCCTTTGTTATGCCACACTCGATCATAATATTGCTTTATTTCTCGGATAACTTCTGATGACGAAGTTCCGAGGACTTTAACGTCTAATTCCAGATTGAAATTTTCGATATTTTTTCTCGTCAAGTTTGCCGATCCCAATACAGCAGCAGCAGTATCGTTCTGTTTTTCAACCAGGGTGAGTTTGGTATGAAACTGTTCCCCATGGGTATGGTACCACCTGATTTTTATCTTGCCGCGTGATTTTTTCATCAGCTCATGGGCCACCGGCTGATTGGGAATGCCGTTTTTCTCACGGCCGAACGCATCCTTGCTCGGATCAAGGATGATTCTTACCTCAGCCCCGGCTTGGGCGGCCTCCAACAGCGCTTTTATAATGTCTCTGTCCGAGAGGTAAAATAATGCCATGAGAACACGGTCACCTTGTCCCAGGCCCTCAAGCTGTCGAATCAGTTCGTCTTGGATCTTTTTTTCAGTAACCAGGAATAAATACACACAATTTGTTTGACCGGAATTTCCACTATCCATATTTTCAAAGACAACATCATGAAGTTTTCCCCGTGAGAATTCGGCAACCGATTTTTCGGCAATATAGACCTCCCGACAAAAGTCACCGGTGATCTTCAAGGCAATATTGGAGTGAGCTGAGCTGCCGTCGTGCGGATTGGCAGAGGTAATGACAGTTGTCCATTTTTCCCTATTATCAGCCAAGACAACCTTCCGGTGATTTGCCTTGTAATTTAAAAGAGACAGGTATGATCTTAAAGTAACCCCCGGTTCATCCTTGCTGAAAGGATGTTTAAAAATACCCCCCCTGTCAGAGTTGCCAAACCATTGTATAAATATTCTCCAAATGGGAGAATACAACAGGTTGCTGTCACGCAATTTATTAAGATCAGTGTAAATAACATGAATTCCCGCCGCCCTCATTAATGCGATCTCTTTGGATTTTACCCCGCCATACACGTTATTTACCGGATCGGTGATAAAGTCTATTTTTATGGACGGAATCAACTTCTTCTTCTCTACCAGTCGGGTCATTAGCTCAAAACAAAGTCTGCGGTAAGCTCTTTCTGCCTTTCCTTGATATGAGTTGAAGAGAAACATATCAATTAGAATGTAGTTGCGGGCGTTATCAATCAGAGTAAAGATCGTGTCAAAAATTTCCTGTTCATGTACGGTCTTTCCGACATAGTTCTTATATGTTAAATCCACAAGGAATTCTATGTCCTCGGCACTAACACAATATCCGTTGCTTCGGTAATCAATACCTTCAGGTAAGGCCTTGATTGAGTGAACACAGCCTGAAAAGACCAACCATAGCGAGAAGAGTAATAATGTCAGTTTAAGATTAGTTTTAACGGATTGCACGCTTAAATGACATGGCCCTGATACGTGTGCGGTGAAAGGGAGACTAGAAAGAACTAAAGGAATTTTTCTGGTCAAGTTTTGTTCCTTTATTTCATACGATAGTAGACAGTGGTCAGCGGATAGCCGCTCGAACGGTCAACGAAAGTTAAGGTATTCCCCTGCAGGGAGTAGCTAACGATTCTGTTTAAACCCATCATGCTATAGACGACGATCTGATTCCCCCCCTGTAAGGCGTAGCTGCCCATATCCATTACATTGTTGCCTAAAGAGATCCTATAGCTATTACCATCTATGACCACGATGGTCCCATCTTGGCTTTGCCACACACCGCTTAGATGGGTCTGGGTTATGCCACCAGGGGTAGGGTATCTTGGAGAAGGCCGCGAGAATAGTCCATCAGAGTCTGTTTGCTCTGTTGCTAATTCCATCTGTAAGTCCAACAAATCCTCATGATCTTTTACCACTTCCAAACCACGTTTTACATAGGTCCGGGCTTTGGTAATCTTGTCCTCATCAAGAGCTTTTATTGCTAATTTCAGATATTGGTCGGCAATCCTGTTCACACCATCTTGGGCATCCGGGTTGTCCGGGTCTATGCTTAACACTCTCTGATATAGTTCCAGCGCATTATTTCCCTTGGGGCTGGTTAACCGATAGGAGGCCAGATGTCCTTTGGCCTGCTGTAACCAAGTGTCTATTTTTTGATGAGAAGCGTTTGTATCTGAAGGTATTTTTAACTGTGGGGACGGCTTTGCTCTGATTTTGGCCAAAGCAGCAAAACAGCCATTGGGATACTGTGTTAGATAGGCGCGGTAGTCGTCCGGGTTGGAACTGTCTTTAATAGAGTTCCAGAAGGTAAGTTCAAAGGTGTCCGGGCTGACAGATTTAGCCGTTGAACCGGGAATGGATGGCCTTTGGACGGGACGGGGGCGTGGCTTTGGCAAGGCAAATACAAAGTCTCCTTTGTCCAAATGAGGGTTTCGAATTTTACCATATTGCGGATGCTGGCTGTTTCGGGAATAATTAACGACTCGTTTTTGTAGGAATTCTCCCAGTTCCGCGCCTGTGACATAGCCATCCTTATCCATATCGGCATTCCCCTTCAGGGCCGCGATGAATTGCCGGCGAAAAACACTCTCATCAGGCACATTCTCGTCAGCGCTGCCGGAGGTGATGAATTGGCGTACGGGCTTTGCCGTTTTGTAAGTGATGTTGGCGGGGACAGCCCTTGATAGCGAGAAAATGGAACCGGAAAAACAACTGTCGAATATGAACAAGGCATGTTTCGATTGGATGCGTTTGGCAAATACCTCAATTTGCTGCATATCCATCGCCTTGACGGTGAAGCCCTGAGGATTGCGACTGGGATTCGGTGCATCCACCGGCACAATATAGCCCATATCTTCGCCGTAAGCCAGCTTTCGCGTATGACCATGTCCGGCAAAATAGAACAGCAAGCGATTTTGGATTTTTTGACCGTAGCGATTAATGAAATTTGAAAACGCCTGGTATAACTTCGCTCTTGTGGGGTTGGTGACAATCTCTACATTAAATCCATGATCCTTCAAAGTAGCGGATACCGCCTTCACATCCTGTTGCACACCCGGCAGCCGTGGCCAGCCTTCACGATAGTCACTGGCACCAATCACCAAAGCATGGCTTTGGCGGTATAAACCGACTTCTTGACCCTGATTGTCGGTTATCTTTAAAACTTTGATGCCGCGTGCTGCCGCATATCCGGCAGCAGTAAAGGTACAAAGTACCAATAACCAAATGGTGCTTGCTGCCACATATCCATGTCGCTGTTTCATATGCCAGTAGTTTCACGATGGTAATTTTTCAACATGGGCATAGCATAATCCCGATTGAAGTGATCATAACTCGCTATTTGTCATAGAATATAGAAAAATAAGCCTTTTATGTCAAATAAATCATTATATCTGAAATTTGCATAAACAAAAGACAGGGTAAGATCTCATAAAATTCGGGTAATATAAAACATTGGAAGACCCTGAAGGGAAAATCCTTAAAAAAGAACTGAACAAACTTGTCACCGGGCCGGGGAAAAACAGGGAAAAAGGGATATTCGTTTGAAAAAGATTGCGGATACGCCTGTCCCATTTTCTTCATACACGGCTTATACCGGCACTCGAATCATCGGTCGTCACGGCCAATTTATCGCCTATGCCAACGGAATGGTGTATGATAAAAATACCGGTCTTGAATGGATTGTCGGGCCTGACAGAGACACAGACTGGTATGATGCCAAAAAATGGGTTGAAAATTTGAAGATCGCCGACGGGGGTTGGCGGATGCCCGCAAGAAAGGAACTGAGGACCCTTTATCAGCGAAGGGTAGGCGCGCGCAATATGACGATTTTACTGAAGACTTCGGGATTGTGGGTGTGGTCAGGAGAAACCAGAGGTTCTTCATTGGCTTGGGGCTTTGGTTTCAGTGTTGGCTACGAGTACTGGGAAAACCGGGACGTTTCCAGAGGTGCACGCGCTTTTGCGTTTCGTTCCCGAAAATAACGGATTATTTGGTTGTCTGTTTTTTTTCGATGTTCCTCGACAGGGGGTTAGCTTTACCGAAGAATGAGTTGGCAAGGGTGACGTCATTTGTGACGGACAAATAGAAAATCACCACCCCCGTGGCCGGCCTTTCGGATATCACCATATTCCGGTGTTTGGTCAGAATTTACCATTACGGGTCTTCGTATTTTGGAAAAAAGTTCGGTTCCATCCAAGACTTCCTTGTTTTCCTGTAGCGCTTCAATAAAAGCGGTTGCAAAAACCGAATGCGTACCGTTTGCTCCCACATCAACAACAGGTTCAAGACCTCCTGAAGATAGCACCACACGCGCCTTTTTTTGGGCAATACGGCCCAGATAGTCCGGATCCTTGCGAGTGATATGTATACCTCTGACCAGCTTTCCAGAATAGCAGCTGTCTGCCACAACCATGACGTGTTTTGCTCGTATGGCGCGAATCGCGGATGTTATTGATGAATTTGAAACCCAGTTGACTTCACTGTCTCTGGTAGCATCAACAGGAAGCCAATACCCCTCATCCGCTGCCTCATCGAGCCATCCGTGTCCGGCGTAGTATACCAGCAAATTGTCTTTGTCAGTGAGGGAGCGCCGGTATCCACCCAACTCCATTAGGATTTCAGTCCTGCTCGCATCATAAAGTGTTTTCACACTAAATCCATAATCCGATTCCAAAATCTGGGCTACTTCAATGGCATCATTTTTTGCCGTCTTAAGGCAGGGAAGGTGCTGGTAGTTATTGATACCGATTACGAGTGCGTGATAATTACCAAAATCGATTGTCCGTTGCATATGCGGTGAAACGACCCTTGGTTCACGTATAATGCTTGACGGGACTTGGCTCACGGATGGCGCTGTTGCTTGAGTAAAATAGGCGTTGTCTGCAGCTTCAAGGTGACGGATGGAAAAAAGATAGATTCTACCTGCGGCTAAGCCGGTTGCAGCTATGCCGGAAGCCTGAGTATTCGATACTGCTATGAGCTGACCGGTTCTGCCGTCCGACAGCTTAAACGTTGCTTGCAGATTCCCTCTCCCGGCAAGGCGTTGCGTTAAAGCCGAAATTACTATACTATGCCTTTTCGCCTTTGTTATAGTAATGTTTAGTCTGGCATCCACAGCCCTGCCTATTGCTTCTTGGGACAACAACACGGTCTCAAATGCCCCGCTTTTTAGAAAGGGCTTAAGTACATCACGTTCGAGTTCGACTACTATATCTTCTGTATTCGGGACCTTCGATGAAACATGTACAACAAGATTCCTATAGTGTTTGAACCGCTGTTCCGGTTTGGTGAACCCCACGCACCCGGAGATAAGGACGGCACAAGAACCAATTAACAGGGTCAGTATTAAGCAACTATAGGACACGTTTAATTTCATATTAATGATTTTGTTTCTCCCTGTCTTTTCCTTGTCGACGGACAAATATAAAATCTCCCCCTTCATGACCGGCCTTCCGGATGTCACCATACTCTGGCGTCTGGTTGGTTTTGGCCATGAAGGGTTTGCGAATCTTGCTAAAAAGTTCAGTCCCATCAATTATTCCCTTATTTTCTCGCAGCGCTTCAATGAACAGGGATGCGAAAGCCGAATGGTTTCCGTCTGCACCACTGCCTACGCTTGGCCCGAGGCCTCCAGAGGAAAGCACTATACGTGCCTTTTGGGTAGAAAGGCGATGTAAATAGTCGGGTGTTCCGCGTTTAATCTTGATACCTCTGAGGAGTTTACCCGAATAACAACTGTCGGCCACGACCATGACATGCTTGGCACGAATCGCGCGAATTGAAGCCGTGATGGATGAGTTGGAAACCCAGTTCACTTCGGTGTTCCTTGTCGCATCTGCGGGGAACCAGTAGCCTTCATCCGCCGCCTCATCGAGCCATCCGTGCCCCGCGTAATAGATGAGTAGGTTGTCTCGCTCAGTGAGCTTCCTCCGACATTGGTTCAGTGCAATTAAAATCTCCGCTCTATTAGGATTCCACAGTGCTTTGACATGGAATCCATAATCACTTTCGAGGATTTCTGCTACGGCTCGAGTGTCATTGCCTACCGTATGGAGATCAGGCAAATATTCATAATCCATTATGCCGATTACCAGTGCATGATAATTGCCAAATTCCGACACCGATGGGATTGGCAACGATGGCAACTCTTGCATCAATGTGTGATTTGCTAATTCAGTCTTTTGGGGTAAAAACGGAGAGGGCGGTTTTTTCACGTACAATCTATCCGCCTTGTGAAGTTTTTTTGCACAAACCTTTGCAATCTTTTGGCCCTTGTTTTTAAGAAACGAAGACCCAAAAAGGGATCCCGGCCCTCCCCACATGCTGCCTTTGACGTTCCATGTTGCGATCGTCTCACCGGTTCTGGCATCGGCCAAATGGACCTCTGCAACAAAGCCGCCTTTGGCTCCCACTGACCCCTTCAACATGTCGGAATATCTACTACGAACATAATCCAGCTTAGTGATCGTCACAGATAGACGGGCATCGACAGCTTTACTATCCGATGCCGGCCCGGCAATGATATTTTCAAGCAGCTTATAGCGCTGAAACTCCTTTTTGATGGAGTGTTCAATTTGGACTGCGGCAAAATCGGAATCAGGCAGCGGGGAAGTTGCTTTTATACCCAGACTCTTAAAGTTATGGAGCTGACCGTTTCTTGGTTTTTCCTCTGTTGCTGCACAACCTGAAATGCAGAATAATGCCAGATAACCCAATATTACAGCAGCGAATATTTCGCGTAACTTTTTTGGCATCGTTTTAATCATTCATTTTTATATAAAGTTTAATAATATTCTTAACATATTGATAAAATATGGCAAAAAACGCCTTGTGTGTCAAGACTCAAGGGGATATAGCGCTAAGAAGGCCAGTGAGCTAATGAAAGCTTAGGCTGTAATTTGATTTGGCTTTGAGCCCCGTTTTATAATTAAATAAAAATCTTGACGAAAGGGAATACTCTTACAATAATGATCTAACTCATTAAGGCAAGCATTAACTTTTTTGTTGATTTGCTTTTTGTGAAAGAACTTTCAATGATTGCAAAACTGTTAAAAATAATTCTAAAGACTTTGCTTTTTATAGTTCTGCTCTTTATTGGTATTTCTATTGCATATGAGTTAAAGGTATCACTTTTGTATTTAATCAATAGAATGTCCTTTGTTCCACTTCTTCTGTTTATGGCCGGGGTTCTATTATCATTTCCGCTTTTCAGCAAATTCTACAATACAAAGAATTATCCGGTCACCAATGTGGTTTTTGTTATTCTCTTAATAACTGCCTTAATTATTAATAATATACTATTCAGTAATTTATTATGTGGTGTTTTATTGCCCCTTTTGCTTTGGAACTTAACAGGAATATTTTCAAAAATAAATGAATCCAAACCGATAAACAAACTGATTTTTATTGAGATTACGGGCATTTTGTTTGTTTTTATTTTAACAATGGTTTCGATGAAAATGGTAGATGAGAAATTATTGTTTGGTGATCTGTTTATAACTATATTTCAGAAGTTAAATTTGTGGATCACGATATGACCTATAACATCCCGGATATTGAGTTGCTTGAAGATTTCAATGAAGATCGACCCTTTGATGATCGCACAACGTCAGCAATAGAAGAAGAAAAATCTTTAATTGAAATATTTTTTCTAAATTATGGATTAAATATTCGTGTCATAGACATAAAAAGAGGTTTAATAACGACTATCTATGAAATAAAGTTGGAAAAAAAGACGAGATTCAAAGATATCAAGAGCTTAAAAGAAGATTTAAAGTTAGAGCTAAAGACGAAAAGTCTTGCCATATCTCAATCCGCCAAAAAATTTACAATTAACTTGGAAGTACCGGTTATAAAGAGACCCATAATACCCGTAAAAAGGGTGATATCCTCCCAAAATTTCAGAAATCATTCGGGGAATCTTCCCGTTGTATTGGGGTTGGATATAAACAATTCTGAAATAATATTTGACGTAACTAAAATGCCACATCTTTTGGTTGCAGGCGCAACAGGTTCCGGGAAGAGTGTATGCCTTAATGTTATCCTGATGTCTCTTATTTTTAGAAAAACTCCCGAAGATTTAAAAATAGTATTAATTGACCCCAAAAGAGTTGAATTATCATTATACTCAAACATTCCTTTTTTGCTCAATCCAATTATACATGAAGCTGATGAAAGCTATGGCCTCCTTAAATCGCTGGTAGGAGAAATGGAAAAACGTTATGTTTTGCTCCAGCATAACAAATGTAGAAACATAGTCACTTATAATCAAAAAAATCCTCACAATTGTCTTCCATATATAGTCGTTATGATAGATGAATTTGCTGATTTGATGATGAAGACAGAAACAATAGAGGATCCTATTTGCAGACTTGCACAGCTTGCACGATCCGTTGGCATTCATTTGATAATTGCCACTCAACGTCCTTCGGTTGACATTATTACCGGAAGGATAAAAGCCAATTTTCCTTCAAGGATTGCTTTTCAGGTCTCTTCCGGGGTTGATTCAAAGGTGATACTGGATACTGTTGGCGCTGAAGATTTGGTTGGACGTGGTGATTTTCTTTTTAAAGATAGTTCGGCAAAAGGCCTTATAAGAGGGCAGTGTTGTTTAGTACATGATGATGAGATTGAAAGAGTAACCGCAGACATAAACATTAAAGATGAAGATATACAACATAGTTATACACAGACAGAAAAACCTGAGCCAATGAGTATGGTTCATCACGATGAAAAAAGAATGCCTGGGGTTAAAATCAAAACAAAATTATGGAGGAAGGTTCTCTTATATTGTTATTACCCCTTCAAAGAGTACTTTAAACATGTTTTCGGGCACAGCTTGGGTATTCGATTAATATTCCTGTTCGTTTTACTCCTGCTTATTTCAGGAGGATTTAATTTTGAAAAAATAATTATCTGGAAGAATAGGCTTTTGACTGAAAAATTCGCATTGCCTCTTATTGAAGGTAAGTATTTACCGGAAGTTAAGAAAACAATTTTTAAACTAGAAGACGAAAATAAAATAAGGTTAACCAGTTATAAAGGGAGCCTCTATATCATTAAGAAAAATGAAGCTGGAGAAGACGTAATTGTTACTGATGACACCTTTCTGAAAAAATGGAAAGAATTGGCTAAGACCCCATACACCGATATACGGATTATATCTGAAAAAGTAGTTCTATCAACGATATTAGAAAGCCGGAATGAATCTCATATTTTTATAGGAGAGAAAAAGTATTTACAAGATCAGAAACCGAGAAAACTTACCTTCAAAAAATGTATTAATAAATTTCCATCTTTCTGGGATGATAGAGTTTTCTTTATATCAAATAAAAGAGGAAAATTATTTGAATTGTTCAAATTAAAATCAAATTCCGGAAAGCCACCGGAATTAATAAAATTTCCATACAATATTAATTATGCAGGAATGGTTAAATCCGGCATCCTTCCTTTAGAAGCAAATAATGATATTTTTGTTTATGATTTCAGAAAAAACATATTTTACAATATTACAGATACAGTCTATGAAGAATATTCGCCTTCAGCAACCCAATCCGGCACTTGTATTTCTTATATCAGAAAAAGAGAAGATAACCGCTGCCAGATATTGTTGAATTTTATAAATACAGGTGAAACGAAAGTATTAACGCTGCCGGATATTAATGAGGATGAAACATTTATCAAGCAAGTCATTGCGGATTCCGGCAAAAAGCTGTTCTTACTTACCAAAAATCAAAATTATAGCTTATTTGAGATAAATTTAAAAAAAGATTAAATAATAGGAAGGATAATTATTAATCAGGAGTATAGGGCTTGTGGATATATCTCTTCAATTATCAATCATTGGTGGGTATCATGAGAAAAACACTACTGTTGATATTTTCGTTGATTAGCATTTTTCTGCTGTTTGAGTTTACGGTTGATGCATCTCGTGCGATAAAAGTGATGGCCGATTTGAGTCATCAGAGTGGCAAACTGGGTGCATACCGGGCATTAATCATCGGCATTAATGATTATGAAGATCCGAAAATTCCGGATCTTGAAACAGCCGTAGATGATGCCAGGTCCATGTCCGAAGTTCTTGGTGAGCGTTATGGTTTTCAGGTTGAACTCCTCTTGGATCGGAAAGCCACAAAGAAAGCTATTTACCAGGCATTGCGGGATTTGGCAGCGTCAGCACATCCGGATGACAGCATTCTCATATATTATGCCGGACATGGTGATCTGGATCGAACATACAATGATGGATGGTGGATACCGGCTGATGCAAAGGGCGGAGATCCTATAACGTATCTGGACAACGTTCAGGTCCAAAAATCCATGCGGAGTATGGAAGCACGTCATGTCCTGCTTATCTCTGATTCTTGTTATTCCGGCACCTTGTTTGGTCAAGCGCGCAGCATACCGCAAGTCATCGACGACAAATACTATCTAAATTTGTATAACGAAAAAAGCCGCTGGGGCATGACCTCTGGAAACAAAACACCTGTAGCAGACGACGGGACCGGCGGCCATAGCGTGTTTGCCCATCAATTGCTTAAGGAATTGAGAAAGAATGAGAAGCCCTATATTTCCACACAGGAATTGTATACTCGTATTGCACCTATCGTAAGTAACAACTCCGAGCAGACCCCCCTTTGCCGCCCGGTACGAAATACAGGTGACCAAGGCGGAGAGTTTGTGTTTGTCGTATCGAGCACTTCAAAAGGCAGGCTTTATGTCGAAACACAACCGGACGATGCCAGAGTTCGGATACTAAATATAGAACCGAAATTTTATCAAGGTATGGTGCTTGAAAAAGGCCGTTACCATGTGAAAGTTTCAGCTGATGGCTATGTAACTAAAAAGCAATGGGTCAATTTGGACATGGGCGAAGACAGGCGCATGGATGTTCGTTTAAAAAAGGAGGATGTTTCACAGGAAAAACTCTATATTGCCTCAGGAAAAGTCAGGGAGAATTGGCCCTTTGCCGGTGGTTCGAGTTGCTGTGGTTGTCGTATTGAACACTACGGTACACTGCCAACGGATTTCCCACGGCGCCAAGTGTCCACCGTAACTTTTTATCTGACCGGAAGCCGGTCGGATAGTTATTACACCAGAATTAAGTCAGGCCCCAATCGGCTCAAGCTGATGATAGGCAATCGTCAGTCCCTGGCCACAAGCGAAGAATTGCCTGCCGTCCAGAGCGCACCCATTAAGCACCAGTGGTTGCTGACCTTTAAGTTTAAACCACCGGTTTTGGTTGAACCCGGTGCACAGTGGCGGCTGCTGGATGGTGACAACAACATCTACAGCGCAGTACTCCTACATGCCAGTGATCATGATACTCCAAAAGACAGGGCCAACGCGCTACCGGGTAAGTACAAGACCAGCAGTTGTCAATATGCTCGGGTAGACAATATGTGGTATACGATAAAATTCGAATTTGTTCCGCGCTAATCCGTCGTTTCCATGGGTGCTAATAACAACAATGTTGAATCCATCATGGAGTTCCATTTTTGGGCGGGTTTAACTCGCCCTGAGTACCTTAACTTATCTCATCCCGATATTTTGCTCAACATGAAGTTAAGCTGGTCAAGGCTCGGCAGGTCAGCACGTTTCTTCTCGACAAGGTAATTGGGGTTGACCCGCTTGTGATTCTCTAAACCTATATTCAGATGCGCCAGGGCTTCCTTGAAACGCCCCTGCATCAAGGCGATCTCGCCCAGCAATTCGTATGCATACCCAAGAGTGTCTTGATGAGGTTTAGAAGCGATATTGGAAGCATGCTGAACCACGGCGGCCAACACATCGTAGGCAGTGCGACTGGTGACACCTTTACAAAGCTTGGCAAACCTGAGCATCTCTTGCCAGGGGGCATTATCGTTGATGTCAGTCCCGAATTGGGTGATAAGGAGGGTCACCGCACCCCCTCCCTTGGCGAGCAGGGGATCCACGTCAAGAGTCTTACAACCGGGCTGGTTTTTCATCTTCTCGACATGGCTGTAAACGATCTGAGACCCCATCTCAAGTGTTGCACGCAATGAATTTTTGTCCCCTTTTTTTTGCGCCTCTGCACGATACTGCATGTGGTTTCCCCACGATTCAGTAAATGTCTTCTTCAGGTAGTTGAGATCAATGACAATGGTTTTGCCCGTATCGATCATTTTGCCGTCAGGTCCCATTTCAAAATTAGTGAACGTTGTCTTCTCCGGCTCGTGCTTCACGATGAGGGCAAAGTGGGACTCAAAACGTTGTCCGTCGTCTGTGGCGACAACCATTCTGACAGGGTGCCGACCGGGTTTGAGTCCAAAGATGTGAACCCCCCCGTAAGTGGACCGCGCATTCGGCTTAACGACATGAAATCGGTATCGAATATGTTTGGCACATTCTATAGAAACGAGGTACATCCCGTAATAGGGCCTGATGGGCGTGTTCTTCCAGCCCGCTTGCTGGCTGTCTACAAAAAGCGCTGAGTATTCAGCCCCGCTTTTTGAGAAAAGGCTTGCAGTGGGCGGCATTTTCTCGCCTTTTTTCGTTCCGAAAACCGCCTTGAAGTCCGTTTTAAGAGCATCATAGTAAGCCTTGGTCCTCGGGTCGTTGTAAGAGATCTGCAAAAGCGGAAGGTAAGCCAACGAGTCCTCGAAATTTGGTCCACTCTCGTCCTCGATGGGAAGATCCATTCCGCTCTTTGGGGTGGGAATCTGCATTCCACCGATGAAGGTCACCACCCCGTTGCCTGAGGGCGGTTGTCCGGTATCCGTTCCCGGAGTATTCTGCGCCAGTGCCTGGCACTCCTTGCGTTTGCGTGCAAGGTCAGCCATTTGTTTCGCAAGGTCCGTTTTTAATGTCTGCCTGGCATTTTTGTCTTCAGGTTGCGTTTTAGTCTTAAGGGCAGTCAACTCGATGCGCCAATCGACAAAATCTTGGAGCACGTCAAATTCTTTCTCTATTGCCTTTTCGGCTTTCCGGATCAGTTCCTTTTCTTTGCTTATTTTCTCCTCGAGCTCCTTTTGTAAAGCTTTGGCCTGTTTGTCTCCCCCCATAAAAAAATGAGCAAATTTATCCAAGTTAGTATCTTGGCCAGTCCCGACATGCCCGCCTGCCTTCCTATATCGATCGATGAGCTTCTTTTTGAGCTCTCGAATCTCATTGCGGGTTGCATCGATGGGCTTTCCCCACGTATTATCAACGCTTTGACTTCGGGCAATTCTCTCTTTTTGTTTTTTGATCTTTTCTTCTAACGTACTCAGGTCTTTTTGGATACCCTTGACCTTTTTTTCGAGAATATCGACCTCGGTCCGGCAGTTTTTTAAAGCAACAGGTTCATCGGCCATGGTCAACGTTGCCCAAAGCGACACGCCAAACACCATCAGTATCAGCCATCCCCACTTCATTTTATATCCTCCCAATCCTCAATGAAACCGTAATTCGTATTATCAACCTTCCACCCCTCCTTATTCTTTTTTAAATCAAAAAAACCGAAGAAAGGAATTATCCCGCTTGGCATTTTTATCCGGACGGTGGCTTGAGCCACATCCTTGTCCCATTTGATTTCTTCGATGACGTGTTGGAAGGAAAGGGCTTTGATCGAGTCCCCGATTACATTGTAATGGTATTTCGTGGAAAGCTTACGGGCGGCGGAGACATCACCCGAACCAAACGCAGCGAGGTAGTTCTCGATGGTTGCACGGACTTCTAGGACGGTTGGTTTTTGCCAATATCGCAGGGTTGCCTCCTCGAGACTCCGGGCGAGGGGGTCATGGTGGAGGGCCCGAGCATAGTCTTTGGCTGTCCGTCCTTCTGCGTCGCGTGCCATCACGTACGCGCCTCGGGAGAGCAGAAACTCAACCATTGTTTCGTCTCCCTTTATCATTGCGAGATGCAGGGGATGAAGACCGTCTGGACCGATGGCGTCGATCACGGCACCATGATCGAGAAGAACCCTGGCAACGTCGACATGCCCGCCAATGGCCGCATCGTGTAGCGGTGTTCTATGCCGTTGGTCTCTTGCACCGATGACAAGGTTCAATTGGTCCCTATGGATTGCTGCCTGGATCAGCGCCTGGCCGACCTCTGTATGTCCGAATGAGGCGGCCTCGTGAAGAGGGGTCCGCCCAGCTTCATCAATGGTTGCGTAAGGTGTGACATTCTGTTCGAGAAGCAACTCGACTGTCGGCAGATCCCCAAGGCGAGCTGCTTGGAAAAGTTTTGAAACTTGATGGAACTGGGGATCGTCCACGGCGGGTTTCAGGGGAACGTCAATCAATTGTTGTTCCCGATAATGAAAAGACCGTAACGGAGATTTTTGAGGCGAATCTGCGGTGGAAGATTTGACGGCGGCGGATTTTGTTTGAGTGATGTCCTTTTCCTGTGCCGTCTGGTCTTGGACACCGATTTGCTGCAAGGCCCATTCGGCCTGACTGCGAACCAATAGATTCGGATCGGTGAGGACATCCCGAAGAGCCTGGGAAGCGCTGTGCGCATGCGATCCCATGTTACCAAGTGCCGTGGCTACAAACACACGGACATACTCGTTTTCATCCTGCAGAGCGGCGATAAGATCGGGCACTGCTGTTGCGGCAACCGGACCCAACCCTCCAAGGGTCGAGGCGGCCAGTATGCGCACGGTGACGTCCTTGTCTCCGAGTGTTCGCCGGAGGGCCGGGATCGCAGGTCTGGCAGCGGGTCCTATGCTCTCCAATGCCATGCAGGCGCTGATTCTGTCATTGGGATCCCCGCTTCCGAGTTGCCTGATTAATTCCTCCACCCTTTTGTCATCCACAGCCGGTTCAGTTTTTGTGTCGTGGGTTTTGTCCATGTGATTGGTCTTGTAAGTCTCTGCCGGCACATTGGATGTAGAACATATGAGGCAAAGCAGCGCTGCGAGGTACCGGAGGTACCTATAGTTTGTTTGTATTTTCATGCTAACTTCCTCCCTCGGTATCAGGTAGTCCAAACCGCAGTCACCGGGATCGAATTCCTTAAGCAGAACATCTGATTTGCTTTTTTAACATATTTTGAACAAAAGTAGAATTCTTTTATCCAAAATAGAAAAACCGGTTCCATCATTTTGTCCCATTTCTTCTTTCCTTTTCAATAAAATTCCAATATGGGGGGTGCAGGCCCGTGATAACTGAGGTGTGATTGAAATACTGTGACACCGTCTGGGAACCGGGAGGGAACCAGGAGGATGGCATAAACAGGGTGCTATTAAAATAAACTATATTTTCAATATGTTATAGAAATTCCGAGACGTCAAATTATCTGCCGGGGACGGGGGAAGCCTTACATGAACCGTATCTAATTTTCGGGGATAGCGGTTCGGAATAGGGCGGTAAGGCGTGTTCCACGGCCAAGGCCGCAGCATTTTTTTCATAAAAACAATCCGGCTCATACGTCCATCCGTTTGCCAGGCGTCTTTCTTCTTTTTTAAGAGCAGCATAAACGTATATCCCTGCCAGGGGAGCGATAATTCGTGTTTTCCAACCGAAAGTTTTGTATATCTCTTGAAGCAAAGAATTCATTTTTTCAGCCATTGGTTTATTTGTCCGGAATCGTCTCTTCATCGCCCAAACCGCAGCAGCATAAGTTGTCCGGAGCGGCTTGACTTCCCATGCAAAACGGTCTCGGATACGCTTGTCCGGGAAGTCTTTGTATCTTTTCCAGCCCTTTAATAACGTTCTGATCAATCGGGCAAGACTGGGACCGTTGACCTCGAAATCACGCTGGAACGCTTTAAGAAGAAATCGTTCTTCCCGGCCTTTTGGAATGTGTTGATGCCGGTAATTAAAGCGATACTGTCCATGGCTGTCCGCCAACGGGAATTCCGATTCGGCCAAGAGGGTTCCGCGTTTTTGATGCTCTTCATACAGCGGCGTCCCGGGAATCGGGGTATACAGCATAAACTGATGAAAATCCGTATCATGGCTGACGGCATAGTCTATGATGCGATACATGTTGTCGGGGGTATGGTTTTCCAGGCCGATAATCGATGACCCCAGAACGCGAATTCCATGGGATTGAAGACATCGAACCAGAGGCACCGTATCTACGTTGTTGAGCTTGGAATATTGGCTGTGTTCGCCTTCCAGTCCCATCCACACCCAGGATATTCCCAGACCCACCAACTGCTCAATGGTGTAAGATTTTAATATCCTGGCCGAGCTGAAAACATATAGTGCCCAGCTTTTATTGTTTTTTTGCATTAACTCGAGAAGTCGCAGCGCCCTTTTTCGATGCAGGAGAAAATTTTCATCCATGGTAAAAAAGGATCGAACATTGAGTTTTTCTTCCAGTTGGCACATGACGGAAAACAGCTCATCCCCGGTTTGGTAAAAGTTGATAAATTTGCCCTTGCCGCCGAATAATGCAGATGTCGAGCAAAAATTACAGCCCACGGGGCAACCCACGGAAGGGATTAAGACAGCGGCGGTATCGCCGGGCTGATCCCGAAGTGTAATCCCCAGGATTCTGGCGTCGAATCCCGAATAGACCAGCGGATGTTTTATGGCGGATGTTGTATTTTGCCCCAGAAAGGCACGAAACCATTGAACGCCTTCTCCCTTGACAATATGATCCGCGTCAATGATTTCGTGGATGTCGCCTTTATTTGCCACATGTCCTCCAACGACAATAGTTGCTTTTGGCAGGTATTTCCTGACCAGTTGGCACATTTTTTTCAGTTTTCCGATATTGGGTATAATTGAGCTGATGCCGACGATGTCGTAGGAATGATGTTGGATTTCGTGCACAAAACGGTCCAGAGATGGAAAATCGAGAAGGGTGCAGGGGGATTGGATATTGCTCTGAATTAACATCAACCCAAAGCTGCGATGAAACATTCGAAGGGAAAAACCGCCCTGAATCCTTGTAACCTGGTTATGATAAAGTTCCATAGGATTGATTTCCCGGCTTCCATACTTGTCGTTTTGGGCATATGGACCAAAGACGCTGGATAGTAAGACTTTGGCGCGGGTCCCGAGTGGATGAGCCAGTGGTGCAGTTTTCATAATTTATTTCCTGAAATTTAGAGGTATATGACCGAAAACGGTCATTTTTCAAAGTTTTCTTATAATAGGGATGATTGAAAAATTACAGAGGTCTTTTTTGGTTTTACAAAAGTTTTACAAAGTGTAGATAAATTTGTTATATAAGTTATTTAGTTTCCATCCAGAAATTGCCCTTTTCCGCAATCTCTGCGTCAATCTGCGGAATCACTTGTTCCCGCCGTAGGGCGGGACGCGTGATTCCTTGATTTGACTCGGGGCATCCATGCCCCTCGCCCTTGCGGGCAGCTTGATAGCTGTCCAAATCTGCTATCCTGCAGATTTAGCCTTGACCTTGCGAAAAATTGCTAATTTCTGCATTGGAAACTTAATTTGTGCCCAATATAGATTTATGGATGGTCACTATTTAATAAAACCGGGGAAATTTTTATGACTAAAGGTGATGTTCACCCCCAAAATATTAACATTAAAAAACGGTTAGTGACGCAATGGAACAGGCAATAACTCGAACAAAATGGTTTTTTCACCCGATCTTTATCTTTATCTTTTCCACCGTGGCTTTGGCCACATCCCTAATATTGTATATTTACTGGTATATGGAGGTCAGCACAGGGCTAAAGGAGGTCGCTCAGAAATTCAACCTCGACCATGGGCAATTATTGGAATCTGAAACCTGGGTGGTTATTCTGATCCTTTCGATTTTGGTTGGAATCATTCTGATAGGTATTTTTATTATTTTTGTGTACAATCAAAAAACCATACAGCTCTACCGATTGCAACACAACTTCATAAATAATTTTACACACGAGCTCAAAACCCCGGTTACGTCATTAAAACTCTATCTGGAAACATTTATGAAACACGAGTTTTCACGTGATGATCAGAAAAAGTATCTCGATTACATGGTTCAGGACGTGGGAAGGCTTTCGGAAAATATCAACCGCATCTTGAATCTTGCCAGAATTGAGAGTAAGATTTATGGTGAGGAATTTGTTATCGTGGATCTTTTATCCACGGTTGAGCAATTTATTACAGATAATGACCACCTTTTTCAAAATTGCATCATCAATACTCATAATTCTTCAGGACGCTCTTTTCCATATCGTATTAACATGTCTTTATTTGATATGCTCTTGATGAATCTTATGACCAATGCGGTGAAGTATAATAAATCGGAAAAACCAAGAATTGATATAATTTTTAAGTTATACCATCGCAGATTGCATATACGATTTGAAGACAACGGGATTGGAATTGAAAAGACGGAAATCAAAAAAATATTCAAAAAATTTTATCAATCCGGTCGGGCGGATGATATGACAGCCAGGGGGAGCGGACTCGGATTGCATCTGGTGCAGAATATTGCACGGATTCATAAAGGAAAAGTCGTCGCTCAAAGCAATGGGCGCGGCAAAGGGTCGGTGTTTACCGTGATGCTTCCTTTTAAATTTTGAAAACTCAAAGGCTTACATTGATAAAAGAAGGTGTTTGTGAAAAAAGTTGAAAAAAAACGTATTTTGGTTGTAGAAGATGAGAGTCACATCGCCGAAGGTTTGAAACTGAACCTGGCGCTTCAAGGGTATGATGTAATGATAACTCCGGACGGGGTTTCAGGCCTTGATCAATGGAAAAAATGGCAGCCCGACCTGATTATACTCGATATAATGCTTCCGGGTATTGATGGGTTGTCCGTACTTCAAAGCATACGTCTTGAGAATGAACGGATTCCGATTTTGATATTGTCTGCCAAAAGTGCCATAGATGATAAGGTTAAAGGACTTTCGTACGGTGTGGATGATTATCTAGCAAAGCCGTTCGATCTTGAGGAGCTTTTGTTGAGGATAGAGCGTCTTCTGACCCAAGCATCTTGGTATCGCAAGAATGGCGACTCGAATGGAATCGAATCTTTTTCATCGGAAAGAACCTATACATTTGGCGGAAACCGAATCGATTTTGAATTGTCTGTTGCCTATTGCAAACGCGGAGAAATATGTCTCACTGAACAGGAGGTCAGGCTTTTGAAGCTGTTTATTGCCAATAAAGGGAAACCGATTTCACGGAGTAAAATCTTGGGAATTGGCTGGGGATATACAGGGAGTATGGCCACACGGACGGTGGACAATTTTATGGTTAGGTTTCGGAAGTATTTTGAGGTTGATCCAAAAAAACCGGTCTATTTTAAAAGCCTTCGGTCCGTGGGCTATATTTTTGATCATGATTAGTGTCCATCCATAAACGGCATCTTTCGGCCCCCGGCGGCGTTCTCGCTCGTTTTCAATCCTCGACATAGCCCGCTATGCCTGCGGTTGAAAACTCGCTCGGGCCTTGCCGGAAACCAAAATCTACC
>JASFLX010000014.1:0-28711 GCA_050117895.1 Desulfobacterales bacterium
GAGGCCAAACAGGGGCTGGTTCGGACATACGACCTGACGGAGATACAGGCCCAGGCCATTCTGGACATGCGTCTGCAGCGGCTTACCGGTTTGGAGCAGGAAAAAATTCTGGAAGAATACAAGAATACGCTTAAGGATATTGCCTGGTATAAAGAGATTTTAGGCAGTGAGCGCCTTGTGAAAAATATTATCAAAGACGAGCTTACGGAAATACAGCAAGAGTATGGGGATGAGCGGCGGAGTGAGATTGTTGAATCAACAAAAGAGATAACCATTGAGGATATGATTGTTGAAGAAGACATGGTTGTCACCATTTCAAAAAGCGGTTATATCAAACGGAATCCCATTACCCTTTACCGAAAACAGCAGCGTGGCGGCAAAGGAAAGACAGCCATGGGAGTTAAGGATGACGATTTTATATCACTTCTCTTTGTGGCGTCCACCCACCATACGTTTCTGTTTTTCACAAATCTAGGAAGGGTTTACTGGTGTAAAGTTTACGATATTCCCCAGGCCGGCCGCATGAGCCGAGGAAAAGCAATTGTTAATCTTCTTAACCTGGGGAAGGATGAGAAACTTACTACCGTTCTTGATGTTCCGGCATTTGAACCGGGGTATTACATTATTATGGCAACCCGGAGCGGGTTGGTCAAAAAGACCGATCTTATGGCGTTTTCCAGACCCAGATCCGGCGGCATTATCGCCTTAAATCTGATTCCGGGTGACGAATTGATTGCAACACGGATAACTGATGGGACCCAGAATATCTTTTTGGGTTCTGCCATGGGCAAATCCATACGATTTCACGAGTCCGACGTTCGACCGAGCGGCCGCGTCTCAAGGGGCGTTTACGGGTTGAGGATTGCCAAAGGGGACCGAATTGTCGGCATGGAGGTTTTAAGCCATGGTCAGACGCTGTTTGCGGCAACGGAAAACGGGTACGGGAAAAGAACTTCGATTGATGAGTATCCGCTCCAGAGGCGCGGGGGCAAGGGTGTCATTACCATTAAGACAAGTAAGCGAAACGGTCAGGTCGTGGCCATACTGTTGGTTGATGATGACGACGATCTGATGTTAATGGCCGATACAGGGAAGCTGATTCGAATGTCGGTGAGCCAAATTTCCGTGATCAGCCGTAATACCCAGGGGGTAAAGCTTATCGGGCTGTTCCCAGAAGAAAAAGTTGCAGGTGTTGCTCGGCTTGCGGAAAAGGAAAATAATTTATAGTTGAGGTGATTCGCCAGTGAAAAATCAAATAGATGTTGGTGCTGTTAAAATCGGTGTTGTGGGTGCTGGAAGTTGGGGCACGGCGCTTGCCGATCTTTTGGGTTTAAAAGGTTTTAAAGTCGATTTATGGGTATTTGAAAAGGAAGTGAAGGAGCAGATCCAAGATTACAGGGAAAACAAAGTTTTTCTCCCCGGCTTTTCACTTTCAGCCAACATATTTCCTTCCAACGATATTTCCGAAGTTGTATCAAAAAAAGACCTTGTACTGATTGTTGTCCCGTCCCATGTTATGAGGGAGACGGCTCAAAATATTCGTGGACATATTTCAACCGGAACCATTATTGTGTCGGCTTCCAAAGGCATCGAGAACAAAACCCATTTGACCATGTCCGGAGTGCTCAAAGAGACCCTCCCTGAAATCACCGATAATTTTTTTGCAGTCCTTTCAGGCCCGAGTTTTGCACGGGAAGTAGCGAATAAATTTCCCACCGTTATTTCTGTAGGATCAAAAGATCAAAAAATAGCAGGCTATATTCAGCATTTATTTGCAACCCCGTATTTCAGAGTTTATACAAACAATGACATCATCGGTCTTGAGCTGGGAGGTGCTGTAAAAAATGTTATTGCCATAGCCGCCGGGATCATGGATGGTCTTGGGCTGGGTTTAAATACAAGGGCGGCACTGATTACCAGGGGTCTGGCAGAGATGCGTCGGCTGGGATTAAAGCTTGGTGCCGATCCGCGTACGTTTGCCGGGATTGCCGGTATCGGGGACCTGGTGCTCACCTGCACCGGAAATATCAGTAGAAACCATAACGTGGGGAAAAAGATAGGGGGGGGCATGAAGTTAAAAGAGATCCTGTCTGAAATGCGAATGGTTGCGGAAGGAGTCAAAACAGCCAAGTCGGTTTATAACCTGTCACGCAGGCTTGGTGTTGAAATGCCGATTTCCAATGAAGTATACCATATTCTTTATGACGATGTTTCTCCCCGAGAAGCCTTGCACAGGCTGATGACCCGCGATCTCAAACACGAACTCGATATTAATTAAACGTATAGGAAATTCAACAATTCATTGGAAATATCAGAATATTTAGGCTTACATTGTTAACTCGGACATGGCCCCAGTGAAATAGGAAAAAAATTTCACGGGCTAAAAATAATGGAATGATGGAATAGTGGAATGTTGGTCTTTAAAGGAGTTTTATTAGTTATAGATTTTTTTTAGAATTCCTTTCAAGATAGATTTTGACAATAGTCCACTTTCCCATTTTTACAAAAACCCATTACTCCAATATTCCAACATTCCAATTGTGAGCACTTCGTTTCTCAGCATAAACTCAGCGAACTCACTTGATCGGTTTATGAAAAAATATACAATTTCTGATGGGCAGCCCCAGATCGAACCTGTCAAACAACATAAGGGAAAGGGGCACAGGAAAAGGCTACGGAAAAAATTTCTTACTTCAGGCCTTTCCGGCTTCCATGATTATGAAGTCATTGAATTGCTGTTAACCCTTGCTACTCCTCGAAAAGACTGCAAGGATGCTGCCAAGGCTTCACTGACACGGTTTAAGACATTTCAGGGCGTACTTGAAGCGTCACCGTCAGCACTTTGTGAAGTGCCCGGGATCGGCCCTAAAAATCTACTGGGGATCAAGCTTATAAAAGCGGTAGCGGATCGTTATCTTGAAAAACGGTTGATACGCAAGGACCCCTTGAACAACTCAAGAGAGCTGTTTGATTTTCTTTACCACAGCATAAGAGAAAAGAGTCGTGAATGCTTCACGGTGCTTTTCCTTGATGCCAAGAACAGGGTTGTTGCCACGGAAATTCTCTTTGAAGGAACGTTGACCGCAAGTTCGGTTTACCCGAGAGAGGTCATCATTGCAGCCCTGAATCACCACGCCGCAGCGCTTATTTTTGCCCACAACCATCCTTCAGGCGATCCCAAGCCGTCTCCGGAAGATATCTCCATCACGCGACAGTTAATTTTTGCCTGCAGAGTAATGGGTATAACCGTTCACGAACATTTGATCATAGGAGACAATCGATATTTCAGCTTTGCGGATCACGGTTATATTGCACGGATGAATCAGGAATTTGATATGCAAAATAAGTAGGGTTAAAAAAAAGTAAATTCGCTTCGACCCTTCTGCTATTGCAAACTCGCCTGCTGGTCAAACCCGGCCGGCATTGGTCTGATACGCAGCCCATGGCGGGTATTGATCACCTCATAAATTGACAACACAATGGCCGATAAAGAACCAAAAAAGAAATATCCTCCTTGCTTTGGCGAACTCGAAACCGTTTTTCCCAAAGGCAAAAACGGTTTGCGAAATACTCCCGAGACCTGTCTTGCATGTCGTCACAAAACAGAATGTTTAAAATCAGCCATTGAGGGAGCCGGCGGCTTGAAGGTTCGGGAAGAAATTATCGACAGGGCGTATCAGTCCGGCCGTATAAACTTTCTGGAAAGATGGTCTAAAAAGAAAGCGCTTCAGCGCAAGCGAATAGAGAAGAAAAAAACAAAATAAAGGAAAAGGGGAGGAAAAATCATGAAAACGATTAAAGATATAGATCTTTCAGGAAAAAGAGTCTTTTTCAGAGTAGATTTTAATGTTCCCCTGGATGAGCATCAGAACATCACGGATGACTCCCGGATTCGTGGTGTTTTGCCCACATTGGAATATGCGCTGGATCATCATTCAAAGCTCATCATCGCTTCACATTTGGGCAGGCCAAAAGGAAAGCCCGTGCCTAAATTCAGCCTTTCTCCCGTAGCAAAACGCTTGGGCAGATTACTTGGAAAAGAAGTCATAATGGCAAAAGACTGCATCGGTTCCGAGATCAAAGCGCTCGTCAATCAAATGAAAATCGGCGATGTGGTGCTCCTCGAAAATTTAAGGTTCCATCCCGGGGAGCAGAAAAATGATGAAGCATTTGCACAGGCGCTGGCCGAACTTTGTGACGTTTATATAAATGACGCCTTTGCCGTATCTCACCGGGTCAATGCCTCGGTTGTGGCCATAACAAAATTCGCTCCGGTCTCCGGAGCCGGTTTTTTGCTTCAAAAGGAGCTTAACTATTTTAAAAAAGCAATGGCTGATCCTCAACGTCCCGTGGTTGCCGTTGTGGGCGGGGCAAAGGTATCGAGCAAAATAGGGGCGTTGGAGAACATGCTTCATCATGTTGACAAAATCATTATCGGCGGGGCCATGGCAAATACATTTCTCAAAAGTTTTGGTTACGATTTGGGAAAGTCGACAATAGAAAATGACCTTATTGAAACCGCTGAATCCATATTGAGAAAAGCGGCTGAAGCCGGTATAAAGTTCTATCTTCCGGTAGATGCGGTGGTGGCAAGCCATTTTGATGCGAGAGCTGAAATCAAAATCGTACCCATACAGGAGATCCCCAGTGAGTGGATGGTCATGGATATCGGTCCTGCCACATCCAGGCTCTATGCCGAAGCTTTATATGATGCCAAAACAATTGTATGGAACGGACCTATGGGCGTTTTTGAAATGGATGCATTCAGCCGGGGAACATTCGCCATGGCCCATAGTGTGGCCAATTCTTATGCACTTTCGATTGTTGGCGGGGGAGATACAGATGTGGCCGTACACAAAAGCGGTGAAACTGATAGAATAACATATATCTCAACAGGCGGAGGCGCTTTTCTTGCTCTTTTGGAAGGCAGAACCCTGCCGGCCGTGGCCGCGCTGGACGTTTAGATTGTAAATTAATGATTAACAGGTTGACAACGGATGAATGGCATCAGTTTATTTTATAGGGACACTGCGTGCGGGTGTCAGGTGTCAGCGTACCAGATAATACGTTTCTTATACTGACACCTGACACCTGACATCTGAAACCTTATTTCAACGCCTGGGTTCAAGAAATAAATATTTTAATGGCTGGAAACCATTTTAACAAACCCTAATGCTCCCATGAGCCATGTCCTGTGACGAGTGATAAATAAAAAAAATCAAAAGATAATTACCGTTATCGTTGTATGCGTCCTTGTTGTGCTGGGATTTTTGTACCGCATCCCTCTGTGGGAAAAAACCACCTATTACTATGATATTTTTACGGATAGAGAGCAAATCAAGGCTTTTGTCACGTCCTTTGGTGCGGGTGCGCCGGTTGTTTTTATAATCATTCAGGTTCTCCAGGTTTTGCTGGCCCCTTTTCCCGGTGAAGCAACCGGTTTTATCGGAGGATTTTTATTCGGAGCGACAAAAGGGTTTTTCTATTCAAGTATTGGCCTGACATTAGGATCCTTGATCAATTTCACAATCGGTCGTTTTCTGGGAAAAAAATTTGTAAGAAAATTGATTCCTCCGGCTCAATTAGAACGGATGGATAATATTGTAAAACGCCAGGGCGTCATTGTTTTGTTTGGTTTATTTGTTTTCCCGGGCTTTCCTAAAGACTATCTGTGTTTATTTCTTGGATTAAGCGCCTTGCCTTTAAAAGTTTTTATTTTACTTACCGCCATCGGACGAATGCCCGGGACACTCATGCTCAGTCTTCAGGGATCGTATATTTTTGAACAGAGGTACGGGTGGTTTGTTTTTATATTAAGTGTATGCCTCGTACTTATGTTCTTTGCATATAGGTATAGGGAAGGGCTGTATAATTGGATTGATAAATTTAACCGAAAATGAAGATCATATGCTGTTGACGATTATCTAAAATAGTGCTATTATAAGAAAAAATGAAAAAAGTATCCGCCTTGGGCGGGCTGTCAGGAGGCAAGATTGGCATTCTGGTGTGTAAGGGAAGAGCTGAGTCAAGAAGACAGATTGAGGCGTTCTTATTATGAACTTTTGCGAGATGAGTTGGATCAGCACATGGTTAAGTATGCGCTGTTAGACTCCTATGATAATTTTCTTTCCAGAAAAATCGATTACCCGTTCGTAGAAAAACGCGAGTTGAAGCCTCGGGCGCGTATCCCGGCTATAGAGCATGAATGCCAGAACTCTTTTTTAGCTATTTTTATGGAAGAAACCATCCCTTCCGAGCACAAGAAATATATCCGGTTCTTTGAAAGTAACAAAACGACCAAAATCAATCTTCTCCGTTATGAGAGGCTTTCGCTGTCGAATACATTTGATAGAACGCAGAAATATTTGGATTCAGCCCATTTCCATGATTTATTAAAGAGGCTGCTTCCCGTGGATTATGCTCTCCTTATTCAGCGAAATCCGGCCAGTAGGGGTAAGAATAGATACAGTCTGTCACATTTTCATGTACGTATCGACTGGCCGATTGCAGATGCCGCCGAAGACCTGGCTCGCAGTCTTCGTTATATATCCAAGGATTTATATGAAAAAGGAGACAAATATGCTGAAGATATCCAGAAAAAATTCTTTGAGTATTATTGTCTTCCCGTGGATGTTGGGGGCAGAAGGACTGCAGCTATAGTTGCTTCCCAGTATTTTAAAAGGATCCCCTGTATTACAACGGTTTATGCAGGAAGCAGTGAGTCCAGGGCGTTGATACGGATTTCCGAAAGGGGCGTTTCAAAACTGCTTTTGATGAAGTTTGCAAACAGTGAAATGGACCAGATCGCAGAAGCAAATAATATGACGTCCCGCTCATTCAAGAAAAATTATGTGGTACACCGCCAAAAGAACTCCGGCATCTGCATATTCCAGGCAACCTATTCATTTACCAATCATTCCAGGATGCCCGATGACGGAAAATTACGGGAAATCAAGCCGGATTTGAACTGGCTGAGCGTCGGCGGACAGCATATTGTTGCAAAACCCGGTGTATGGAAGTATCCTCCGCTTTCTTTGAATGTCATTTATACCTGAATCTTGCATGAAAATTAATGAAAATCTTTATAATTCTTAATTGAAGCGGGTTTAAACAAAATCATAGAATCAACCATTTTACCTAAATGGTAAATCGGATGATGATCTTTTTATTCATTAATTTTCACCCCAAAAGGCGAGCCGGAGGCTTTCATTTACTGCGTTATTAAGGGTTCGTAATAGTTCACTATGACTTCACCCTTAAGTGCCTTGCATATGAAAGCCTCCGGCTCGTTCAAGATTCAGGTTATACCTGATTATAGTCCATCTCTTTCATCATTGCTGTTTCGTCGCAGTCCGGAAATTTCACACACATGATGCAGTCGGCCCAGATTTTCAGCGGGAGTTTTGATCTCTCTATTTGCATAAAACCGAATTTTTCAAAAAATTTCTGGCGGTAAGTGAGTGCAAATATTTTTTTTATCCCGAACGATTTTGCCTCGGAAAGCATTGCTTCTACAAGCTTCGATCCAATTTTTTTCCTTAGATAGTTCGGATGTACGGCAAGAGATCGTATCTCGGCAAGATCATCCCAGCAGAACTGTAATGCACAACAGCCGATAATATCGTCATTTTCTTCATCCACGTAAACCGAGAAATCCCTGACGTGGTCGTATAAAACACTCAGAGGGCGGGGCAGAAGTTCTCCCTTTTTGCCGTATTCCTGGAGAAGACCGTGAATGGCTTTAATGTCCTTTATTTTAGCTTTTCGAATCATAATCGTCCTTTTCTTTTCGCCACAAAGGCACCAAGACACTAAGAACGAATAACATAATAAAACCTTGGTGCCTGCCCGCCATCGGCTTCGCCTTAGGTGAGGCGGGCGGGTCTTTGTGCCTGGTCGGCAAATATTTCTTGGTTCAGGATCACCCGGGTTAGGTATTATGACATCCTTTTTATTTGAAAATGTTATGTAAGTCAATAACAGGTATCTTGAATTTCAAAGCAAACGCATTTGAATCCCAATACAGTTTGAATGTTCCACGACGGCATATATCTCTTTCCAACCGACTGAAACTTGGGCTCAAGCACCCGTAAGCCCGAGCCGCGCCAGAGCTATGAATAACCATTCGTCGCTAAATTATCCTATTGATTTTTTAAATCATCATTTCATTCGGCTCGGGCTAACGCGTGCTAAAGCCCTTCAGACAGTCAGTCGGTTTCCAAGAGAAACACGCCGTCGTTACGCCGCACAGAAATCAAATGCGTTTACCCTGTCTTGAATTTCAGCGATATCTTTTGGGTTCTGTTCCTTTTTTGAAAAGGGCTGTGACCGATCGGGGTGAATCATCGGAAACGAGGAGGCCGGTTGAAGGATCCATACGTACCCGAACCATATCATCGGGCATATCAAAGTATTGGAAGGGTTTACTATCCAGTGCTTGGGTCATGAACTCTATCCATATGGGAAGCGCTGCCCGGGCCCCGGTTTCATTTTTACCGATTGTGATAAAAACATCTTGTCCCACCCATACCCCGGTTGCAATCGATGGCGAGAAACCAACAAAAAGTGCGTCTTTATATTCGTTGGTCGTCCCTGTTTTTCCGGCAATAGGACGATTAAAACCCCGTGCTTTTTTTCCCGTGCCTTCCTGGATTACCCCTTTGAGCATATCCGTCATGATGGCTGCGCCTTCTCGTGACATAACCACTTTTTTTTGGGGTTTTACACGCCAAACCAGCCGCCCGCTTGGATCAACGACTTCCATGACGCCATAAGGTTTGATCAACTCTCCTTTATTGGGAAAAACCGCATAGGCAGCCGTTAAATTTATGAGTTTTACTTCCGATGTGCCGAGGGCAAGGGAAAGGTTCGGAAAGAGCGTCGATTCGATGCCCAGAGTATACCCAAACCTGGCCACGGATGAAGGTCCCAACATTTCGATTAACCTGATCGCAGGTATGTTTTCCGAAAGAACTAAGGCCATTCTGAGCGTCATCTCGCCCTTGTAATCTCCAGAAAAGTTTTCCGGCCTCCAGTGGTTTTTCCGGTTTGCAATTTTAAAGGCTACCGGTGCATCGAGAATGATTTTGTTTTGAGGAAAATTATGTTCAATGGCATAGGCATAGACAATCGGTTTAAATGCGGATCCAGGCTGTCTTTTGGCGCTGGTTGCCCGGTTAAAAGTTGTTTGGTAAAAATTCTTACCGCCGATCATGGTGAGTATGCCACCGGATTGCACATCCAGAGAGACCAGTGCACATTCAGGCGCCGGATTTTTAATTTTCTGCTTCTTCATCCTGTTTTCAAGGGCAAAAAGCCCGTTTGCAACGGCATGTTCCGCCGCATTTTGCAGCTTAAAATCGAGTGTTGTATAAACGGTCAACCCTCCTTTATAGAGCCTCGATGAACCCAGGGTTTCTTCAAGAAAATTTTTTATATAGTCCACAAAGTATGGCGCTTTGACTGATTTGCTGTTTTGTTTTCCGAGACAAAGCCTTTCCTCTTTTGCTTGAGTGAATGCTGTTTCAGATATGATACCGGTTTCTTTCATCTGTCTTAAGACGATATTTCTACGTTTTACCGCAAGATCTTTGTCAACCAGAGGGGAATATCGGGACGGTGCTTTGGGAAGGCCTGCAATCAGAGCGCATTCGGCAAGCCCAAGGTCTTTTGCATGTTTACCGAAAAATATCCTTGCGGCCGATTCTACACCGTATGCGCCGCTTCCGAAATATACCTGATTCAGGTACAGCTCCAGGATTTCATCTTTTGTGTAACGCCGCTCGAGCTGGAAAGCCAGAAATGCTTCTTTGATCTTACGCAACAACGTTTTACGAGGTGTCAGGAAAAGAGTTTTGGCAAGCTGCTGGGTGATGGTGCTGGCGCCTTCAACAAATTTTCCGGCCCGGATATCAGTGATGACGGCTCTGAGAATTCCTTTCAGGTCGACACCGCTATGTTGATAAAATTTTCGGTCTTCAGTAGCGATCAGCGCTTTCTTAAGATAATCGGGTATGGCTTTGAGCGAAACCGGATCCCTTTTTTCTACAAAAAGTTCTGCCAAAAGTACTTTGTCTGCCGAATAGATTCGTGTAACAGATGACGGTTTAAATGTTTCAAGACTGAGGATCTGGGGAAGATCATGGGTAAGGGCAAGAAATGCTCCGGCCAACATTCCTGAAAAAACACTACAGGCAATGAAGAGTAAGATGGGGGCTTTCTTTTTATTAATGTATTGACTGTTCTTGTCCATAACTGTAAATGTTAAATTCGGTTTTTGAAACGTTAATTTAAGGAGAATTCAAATGACACATCACCATCACCACCACCATGACCACGATCATAACCATGATCATGAAGTTGAGAGCACTTTAACATTTGATGAAAAAATGATCAAACTGCTTGGACACTGGGTAAAACATAATGATGATCACGCGGAAACATACAGAGATTGGGCAAAAAAAGCAAAAGAGAATCATATGGATGAAGCAGGATCGTTGATTTTAGATGCAGCCGAAATGACCCTTTTGATCAGCAAAAAATTTGAAGAAGCGGCCAACATCATCCGCGGATAATCGGTTTTGGTGCAAGGACAGGAAGCTGATCAGGATTAATTTCAGACAGACGCGGATACTGTTTGTCCTTTTCTGAAATGATCGGATCTTGAACCGGCCAGTCAATACCGATGGCGGGATCGGACCAGATGATTCCGCCCTCGTCATCAGGCGCAAAAAAATCCGAGCATTTATATGAAAAATAGGCGATTTCGCTCAGCACACAGAACCCGTGAGCAAATCCTTGGGGAATAAATAACTGGCGCCGGTTCCGATCCGAAAGATGGGAACCCGTCCATTTGCTGAACGTGGGGGAATCCGGCCGGATGTCGACCGCCACATCAAATATCTCACCGGATATTACCTGTACCAGCTTGGCCTGGGGGTTTCTGATCTGATAGTGAAGTCCCCTGAGGGTGCCTCGCACGGAATAAGAAAGGTTGTCTTGAACAAATAGGGTATTAATGCCGGATTTAATGTATCTGTTCCGGTTGTATGTTTCCATGAAAAAGCCTCGGCTGTCTTCATATACATCCGGCTCAATCATAAGAACGCCCTCTATGGATGTTGTCTTTATATTCATTATTCTCACTTTTATAAATATAAACAGGCTATACGGTTGTTTCGTCTTCGTCATCAAATTGTTTTTTCAGCTTAAATGATTGTTCCAGATATTTTTTCAGCTTTTCCTGCACCTTGCCGTAAACGGTTCCTTCGGGGTAGTAGCCCTCTGGGTCCGGGGTTCCTGCCGGGACATCTGTTAATATTTCTATTCCTTCTTCAATCGTAGAAACCTGATAGATATGAAACTTTCCTTTTCTAACGGCATCGGTCACATCTTTTTTAAGCATCAGATTCTTTACATTGGCCCGGGGAATTAATACTCCCTGCCTACCGGTAAGTCCTTTGCTTTTACAGACATCAAAAAATCCTTCAATTTTCTGATTGACCCCACCGATGGCCTGAATTTGCCCTTTTTGATTGACTGAACCGGTTACTGCAATCCCCTGATGAATGGGAATGTTTGAAAGGCTTGAGATAACGGCATACAGTTCCGTCGAAGAGGCACTGTCACCGTCGATGCCGCTGTAGCTTTGCTCAAAAGTGATACTGATGGATAAACTTAACGGGTAGTTTTGCGCGAAGGTTCGTCCCAAATAACCGGAGAGAATCAAAACGCCTTTGTCGTGGGTCTTCCCGCTCAGCTTGGCTTCACGTTCAATATTTACAACCCCCTGCTTTCCCATATAGGTTTCGGCCGTGATTCGGGAAGGACGCCCAAACATAAAGTCACCGATTTGAAATACGGAAAGGGCGTTTACCTGTCCGGCAACATCCCCTTTCACATCGATCATAATGGTATCGTCCACGTAGGATTCATGTATTTTTTCTTCATAAAGGTTATACCGAAATCGGTATTCACTGAAAGCTGTGATAACATCTTTGTCTGAAACCCGTTTCGCATTCCTTTTCTTTGCCCAGTAGTCGGCCTCTTTTAAAATTCCCATAATCGCGCCGAATCTGAGTGAAAGCTTCTTTTGACTGGAGATATATTTTTCACCATACTCTACAATGGCGGCAACACCTTTGGGGGTTAACGGCAGGAGTTCCTCCTCTTTGCATACCCGGGCAATGAAGCGAGCATATTGTTGAATGGTATCCTGATTTTTTTCCACCTCATGGTCAAAATCCGCCCGGACTTTGAAAATTTTATTAAATTTTGAATCATAGTTCTGGAGCAGGTGAAAAAGGTGATAGCTGCCAAACAAGACAACCTTGACTTCCAGCGGGACCGGTTCCGGCCGAAGGGATGATGTGCCGTATCCCAGGCCTGAAGCAAGATCTTCTATAAAAAGGAGTTTGTTTTGTAACGCACGTTTGAGCGCTTCCCACACGAAAGGGTTCATGAGGATAGACTCGATTTCCATTATCAGATAGCCGCCGTTGGCTCTTAAAAGTGATCCGGCCTGGACCATGGTAAAGTCTGTGATAATGGTTCCCATATGGGCTCTTTTTTCAATTTGACCGAAAACGTTGTGATACGTTGGATTTGTTTCAAAAACAACCGGTGCGCCTTTTAAAGATTTTTGATCTACCAGAACATTCACCTTATAGCGCTGAAAAGAGGGTTTGCCAGGCTGAAGCATAAAGCCTTCAACGGGTAGTTTTGCTTCTTGAGAAGATATAAAATCCTTAACGTTTTCAAGAATATCCGCCTGCACCTCGTCCAGATAGGCCAGGATGTCTTTACATCCCTTGTATTGTTCCTTCACCACATCTATCCGCTGTTTTACCACAAACAGCGCTATTTCTTCCATGAGCTTTTCAACTTGAGAAGTCATTATCTGATTGATTTTATTAAGTTCTCGGATCGTGGCGTCGACTTCGGACTGAACCATACCGATTTTTTCCTCGATTTCGGATTTGGTTTCCTTTGGAAGGGCCATAAACTCCTCCGGTGAAATCGGCTTTTCCTTAACAATGGGGATGGTTTGATACCCGGTTTTGGTCCTGTTAATCTGGATATTCTTCTCCTTTGCCGATGCTTCGAGTTTCTGAATGATTTCTTTTTGTTGATCAGTATACTTTTTTTGGATTTCTGATTGTCTTTGGTGATACGATTCATGCTCAAAGGCTTTGGACAACTCCTTTTTCAGATCTTCAATTAACTTGTTTATTGTTTTACTGAATTGGGTTGCTTTGCCTGTAGGCACGGAAATGGCTTTGGGGCGGTATTCATCCTTAAAATTGTTGACCATGCACCAATCAACCGGTGACGGTAGGGTTTTGGCTTGCTTGTCGACGAGGTCTCTGATGATGGTAGATTTTCCGGTGCCTTCTAATCCTGTAACAAAAATATTGTACCCCGGACTTTTCATGTTCAGGCCGAAGTTTATGGCCTGAACCGCTCGTTCCTGGCCGATGACTTCATCCAGCGGATTTACTTCCGCAGTATTTTTAAAGGCAAACATTTTGGGATCGCATATTGACCTAAGATCCGAAGGTTTTAACTCACATTTTTTTTTCATAATCTGCTCCTTAAATAAATAACCGGATAATAACCACACATTCAATCATGAGAATATTTTATATTTCATATGTTTTTTAAAAAAAATTAGCAATATCATTTTAACGTATTAAGTTTTTGAAACAATGAAGATTGTTTCACAGTTCTGTTTCAGCTTGGGAAATTCCAATATCAGGACCACCGTAGCAATTCATCCCTGCTCAACAAATTGAACATGAAATTGAAACACTTCAGATGGAAGAAAAAGCGGCATTATATATATAAAGGTTTTTTGAATTCCATAAAGATCCTTTTGATCGTATGCCTGTGTGTGACCGAAGCAGACAGGGGTTATTATAAAATTCATATTGACATATGATTTAATAAATAGATAACATTCTTCTTAGATCAATATTACATCATTCCATCATTCCATTTAGCCCGATAGAATGAGACCTTTGAAAAATGTCCAATTTTGTTCAAGGCCAAGGAAGGCGAAAATTTTAACCAGAGGAATACATTGAGTATTTTGAGGATTAAAATTTGAGCCTGACGCTGGAATTGGGCAAAAGTGGGCATTCTGCAAAGGTCTCAGAATATATTGCTAAACATGATATTACCTAAATTATCGTAAATAAAATGGCAAAATATTATATGTATTTAATTTATCAACTATATTAAGTTCAAATGCATTTTTATAACGCTACTATAAATGAGATGTTTTTATTAGGAGGTTAAATTATGGCCGAAGATCAAGTTGGTGTAGTTGTCAATTTTTATGCTAAACCGAGTGTTGCTGCCATAAAGGTAACCGGAGGTAGCATTAGAAAAGGTGATCTTCTGAAGTACAAGGGGAGTACCAGCGATTTCACCGAAGAAGTAACCAGCATGGAAATTGAAAATCAGGCTGTTGAAGAAGCCAAATCAGGTGATTTGGTAGGGGTGAAAGTAAAGGAGAGAGTTCGAGAAAAGGATAAAGTCTATAGAGTTATTGAGTAACTCTAAATCTGCATCAAAGATGTTTCATCTTTGATAAAAGTTTAATAAATATAAGTATCGTTTCAGCCCTGCTTACCTAAGATTTTCGGACAGTTATTTCTGTTCTATTCAAACCGTTACACCCGCCTTTTTAAATTTTCACTTCTCCTAGAGGAAAAATACCGGTCAGCCTGTCAAAAAATTGCCGGTTTAGTGTCATTTGATCATCAAGGGTGTTTCATTATGAATTCGTAAAAGCGCTGTTCTTTCGCAACGATCCCTAATGCAGTCAAACCGTGTACGATTTGGTTGCCGAACATTCATTTCGCTTTGTTTAAGGTTCTAAAAGAAAAATTCCCCGACCTCTTAAGTATGATAAAGAAAAAATTACACGATAGCTTCTCAAAATGTTCAACCTCAATGGCGGTTCATATTTGCTCGTAAATACTTTTTATGAATGCGTTAATGTTGCTTTTGCATGGATTTTGCATATAGACAAAAAATGATGCGATTCAAAACATCAAGAAAGGCTGAACATGGATACGGATAATTATATAATTACATCGTGCCCCTCATGTGAATGCCGGTATCGGGCTCCTAAAGCTCTTATTGGGAGAAAAATTTCATGCAAGAAATGCGGCACTGGCTTTAGACTGGACATACCGGATGAAACCACGCAAAAACAAGACCGGCAGAATGACTCATCAAAACAGGGAGACGAAATTCCCGATTCCGAAGAACAGATTGAAACTGATGCTGAATTTGATCTTAATGTTTCAGAAGATAAACTTAATGCCTTTATATCGATTAAAAAAGAAGTTACCGACCCGATGACCGTCGATAATATTAAAAATTTCCTTCAAATGAAAGGGATCGAATACGGAATCGTCGACGATGCTCAAATAGCAGAGTACCTAAAAATTACCGGCAACAAAAAGGAAGCATTGAAAATTGCAGAGGGCAGTCCCCCGGAACCCGGAAAAGATGCGCACATTAAATTTTACTTTGAAACAGATCCGTTAAAAGTAGGCGCAATTAAAGAGGGCGGGGCTATCGACTTTAAAGACAGGGGAGATATCCCTTTGGTAAAAGAAGGAGATCTGCTTGTTGAAAAAACACCTGTTGTGGAAGGCAAGCCGGGAAAAGACGTATACGGCAGTCCAATACCCCCGCAAAAACCCAATAATATAAAACTCAAGCATGGAAAAGGCACTAAAATTTCTGAGGATCGGCTGAAAATTATTGCTAAAATTGACGGCATACCTGAAATTTCTGCTATGGGTAAAGTTTGTGTTTCACCACAGCTTAAAATTTCCGGAGATATAGGTCTAAAGACCGGACATGTTGACTTCGACGGCAAAATTGATGTGAGCGAAGCCATACAGAATGGATTTCGCGTAAAAGGATTCAGCCTCACCGCCAAGGAGATTCTCAAGGCCGAAATCGATATGAACGGAGATGTCGTTGTCTACGGAGGGATTATAGGCGCCACGATAAAGACCGGCGGAAACATCCGGGCCATGTACATACATGAATCACGGATTGATGCTTACGGTGACGTGGTTGTTGAGAAGGAACTCATTGATTGTAAAATTGATACCAGCGGAGCATGTATTGTTAATAAAGGACCGATTTTATCATCCACGGTTGGGGCCAGGAAAGGGATACGTGCAATCAGTATCGGATCCGAGATATCCAAGCCGTGCCATTTAATGGTCGGTGAAGATGAAAGAATAAAGAATGAGATAGATAGGTTAAAGGAAGCCGTGCTTTTGAAAAAACAATATCATAAAAAATTAAAAAACCGTTTGAAAGAAATTAAAGACGAACCCAAAAACATCGAAAGACAGATTGCCGAAATGGCACAAGTACAAGACAAAATGATGGTAACAAAAAGGAATATTGAAGGTCAAATTCAAGAACTTAAAAACGCGGGAAATAAAACCCGGCAGGAAGATGCCGAGGCAAAACTAAAAATGTTAGTTTCGGAAATGAAAAAAGGGGAAGAAAAACTTGACAACTTATTTAACAAACAGGAACAATTTACAGAAGAGATTCCTGATACTCAGAAAAAAATCACAGATACCAAAGCAGAAATTAAAAAGATGAAATTTAAGATCTCAGAAATTGTCCAATGGTCGGCAAGAGAAAAGGGAATTCCAGAGGTCAGAGTAAAAGATATGATTTTTGCGGATACTACAATCAACGGATTCTATTCTTCACTGAAATTAACACAGAACTATAAATGTGTTCTTATAAAGGAGTTTATAAAACAACGGGTTAAAGACGGGTCAAATTTGAACACTAATCCAGAGACATCCGGTAGCAAAATAAGTATCCAGCCGCTTGTTTAACGAGACCTATGCAAAACGCCTCTCTTTGCTCAATTTCTGCGTTCCCGACAATCAGGATTTATCAACAGGCTCAAATTTTAAAAATATAAATCAAGATAATTCGTTAAAAATAAAAGATATTTAATTACCCATTAAAATTTGAAACGATCCGTTTAGGATGATATTATTGTATATAGTCGAGAAGTTGAACAAGATCGGTTATCACAAGATCAACAGAAAGATTTTTGCATTTAGGATCGTTTTTTCTCAACCTCAGTGATCTTGCATCACCTGCAAAGAGTCCTGTTTTGAATCCTACGTTTTTTGCAGGAAAGATATCGTTTAACATATCATTCCCGATATAGAGAGCTGAATGAGCAGGGATGTTCATATTTTTAAGCTTTTCAGCCGCGACCTGGAACATAAATGTTGATGGTTTTGCAACCCCGAATTTGTATGAATAAAGAATAAGATCGGGGTGAAATCCGAGATCCTCCGGATTCGAGTCAAGAAACCAGTTAAACAGATACGGGGTATAAAACTGGGCGTTTGATATAATACCCATCGGTACATTCGAATTTTGACCGGCTGAAAGCAATTTTTCCAGGTGAGGCATCGGATATACAGGATTTGCAATCAGTTCAAATTCGACGGCAAATGATCGAACGGTTTCACGGTCGTCCTTTTCAAGCACATGCATCCAAATTTGGTCTATTTCGACTTCCGGAAAGTCAATCCCTTTTTTCTCGAGTATTTCATGTTGGTTCTCTATAGCAGCGTAAAATCGTTTTAAAACGGTTTGAGACCCCTTTTTAATTCCGAATTGTTGAAGCAATTTTTCAAGTCTTTCCATCTGCGGTGATTTTTTCTTTGCCATGCTGATATCGCCCGATCCGCTGATAAAGAGTGTGCCATACAGGTCAAAAAGAATAGCCTTAACTTTTTCTTCCAGTTTTCCCCTTTGTTTCAGAGAAGTCGGAAGCGGAATAATAGGCTGTATATATTTAGAGATCAAATCAATTGTTTCCATCATTTCACCATTTGAGAAGGCTGAAATCTTCCAGATTCAAAAATTTTGAAAGAAGAACTTTTTTGTCTATTTTATGGCAAACATTGTCCTTGATTGCTCTGGAATAGATATCAACGAGGTTCTCCCTGTATCTGGTTTTGTTGTAATGGAAGAGCACGGCATTATTATTATTTTGTATTAGAGCCTCTTTGTCTGACACATTCCCGGGGTCTAAAAGAAAAGGGTTGAGAGATATCAGCCGGTCTCGATTCGACTGGTGGGATTGCACCATAGATATTATTTTTTTTTGAAAGGTTTCATCAAGCAATCCAAAATCGACAGTGTCATTTTCGGTTATCTTTTCAAAAGCGGTTGCTATTTTCGTTTTATCGATACTTATTGCGAACAGGGAACACGCTTTTCGTATAGACGCCTGCCAGGTCTTAAATAACCTTTCTTTACCGAGCCATTCCACGGGAACTGCGAGACGTGTGTAAAGGTGATCCAGACAAACCCCTTTTTTTTCAAAATCTTGGCATATTTCCGGTAGGTTCCTTCCCCATAGGATTTTGTTTGCCGTCCAGGGTTCTAAAAATGAAAATCCGAATCCCTCGGTAATACTTGTGGTGATAATGAACCTGGCGGACATGACAAGTTCTGAAAATTCATGGGATAAACCCGCTTCAAATATTACATTCAGATGATTTTCTTTTACATACGCCTTCCATTGGGCATGGCTTTCAAGATCTGCCGCACTGTTGGGCGGAAGCGTTATGGCAAGGGTTTCATTGTTTCTAAAAAACAGCGAGATAAGGATCGCTTCTCCGATATTTTTCCTCCGGAGTGCTCGAATCGGATACAGAACAAAGTTTTTTAAGGGTACTCCTGCTGTGCAAAATTTAAAAGGATCTATGGTGTTGAAAATTTTATGCAATCCCATTTTTTTTAAACCTGATTCGAGCAGGATGTTGTAATCCCTTGAATTAATAACGCCGTAATGGCAGTTTTGAATATATTCATCTTCAGAATAGTATACTAAGGGTCTTCCGTCTTCCGCAAAGTCATGGATCTGAAGAAAAAGTTTGATTTTTTTGTTTTGGAGCGCTTTTAGAATTTTTAAAAAATTCTTGTTTTTTGCCAGTGTGGGGTTGTGAACATGTACCAGGTCGCATCCGCTTTTCCATTTTAGATTGATCGTCCGGGTGATGGCGGCTGCAATATCTTCGGGATCTGATCTATTTTGATCCTGACCATCATAACCCAGTCCCGGGATATAAGCGGTATCGCAAAGAAAGGACGATTTCGGGGGTGCGCCGGTTAAAACCAGCATGTCACACGTATCCCGGAGCGCTTCCACCTGCTGCCGTAATACCGTGGCTACACCGCCGGTTTTGAGATGATAGTGAATAAATGCTATTTTCATTTTAAAAAATATAGGATAAGAATATGTGAGTGTCAAAAAAAATAAAGAAATAATAAGCATTCAGGGTTCAGGTTTAACCACGAATGGACACGAATACACACAAATTAAAAAATATTATATGTGTGCACTCGTGTTCATTTGCGGTTCAGGAATTTTAGATCTCAGTTATGAAAGGGCTTTTTTAACCACGAATGGACACAAATACACACAAAATAAAAAATATTATACGTGTACATTTGTTTTTATTTGCGGTTTAGAAACTATAGATCATTTCAAACTTAAATTTATCCGGGGTGATGATATGGACAAAAAAGATCTGCCGATAATCCCGTCTGAAAGGGGTGACGACCTTCATAATCTGGAGATTGCAGATTCTTCAGACCTTGTGTTGTTTATGGCCGGAAATCAGTTTATGGCAATGAAAGAAATCGTTTCTATTTTTCAAAAGGAACATCCGGATGTGAAAAAAATTTTTTACGAAACCCTTCCACCGGGGCTCGAGCTCAAACAGATTTTATCCGGCGGTGCTGTGTTTAAAGATAAAATTCTGGACGTTACCCCTGACATTTACACTTCGGTGAATGAAAAAGCCATGAATTCCCTTGAACGGTCCGGTCATATTTATACGGGTGATTACCACCTTTACCTGCACAATCGACTGGCGCTGATGGTCCCGGAGGGAAACCCCGCCGGCATAACATCTGTTGAGGACCTGGCTGGGGACAATATCCGAATTTCACAGCCGGACCCTGAAAATGAAGATATCGCTTTCCACATTATAGATATGTACCGGCAGGCCGGCGATGATGACCTTGTTCATCGTATCATGGAGGAAAAGCGTGCACAGGGGACCACCATTTTTACGGTTGTCCATCACAGAGAAACTCCGTTGAGGATTTCAAAAAAAACCGTGGATGTGGGGCCGGTCTGGGCAACAGAAATCATCCATGCAAAGTCAACGGGCCTTGCGTTTGATGTGGTGGAGCCGGGTGAAGATTTAGATCAGAGAGAAAATATAAATTATTATGTATGTAAATTAAAAAATGCTCCGCACCCCGAGAATGCAAAGAAGTTTCTTGATTTTATCAGATCCCCATCCGCCCAAAAAATTTATCAGAAATATGGTTTCCTACCTCATAAATAATTGAGGGATCGGGGAGTTTTTTTAATGTAACCGCTCCATGAATAATCCGCAACTCCACCGTACAAACTCATGCATAAGGGCTCGTAACGAAAAAACAGTGTTTCAATATTCAAATAAATAGGGTAATTAGATAAAATTTTTTATCTTTTCATTACGAACTCATAAGAGCGCTGTTTTTTTGTAACGATCCCTAATGCATTCAAACAGTGTACGATTTCGTTGCGGATCATTCATTCCGCTTAATTTGGGGCTCTAAAAGAAAAATTCTCCGACCCTTCAATTTTTAATGCGTTTTCGTTTCGGTGTATCCGGTTTAGTGTCCCTCCATAAATGAGGATTTTTATTCAAGATCAAGGCATGTTAAAAAAATAACCACAGGCATATGTTTAATATTCCGAGGATTATTTTTTTAACATAACGCAGAGATTGGGCAAAAAGACCATTTATGGATGGACACAAGTTAGGTGTTGTTTTTTACGAGCATGGTCGCCGGGTCAAGAAACAAAGCCGGCCGGTCGGAATCCGCCGGTCCTCCCTTTAGTGTCATCACATGAATTTTTTTTCCTTCAGGCCGGAGCTGAATCACAATGTCAAACAGGTCGGAGACATCCAAAAGCGAAGACGGCATGCCGCCCGGGCCGGTTTTTTCATGCCGATGGGTTTTTACGGAAAACCAGACATGCAACGAATGGGTTTTGGCAAGTCTCTTGAAGTCGGAAAGGGAGGTTCGTGCGGATTCGTTAAAGTGAAACCCGTCGATTAGAACCATCTGAGGTGAAAAAATATTCTGTTCCTTCAGGTCGGTCAGCCGTTCTTCAAGTTTGGGCACACTAAACCCCTCAACCTTGAACGTCATGATGAATCTGTGCGGCAACAAGTCTTCCCATAGCTTGTTTGTGTCCTTTGCATCGTATGATTGGGTGAGATGGCGGAAGACCTCTTTATACCACAGACTGATTTTATTGACCGGGTCGTCGAGGCTGATATGAAGAACATATTTACCTTTTAAAAGGGTATGTAAGGCCAGTTGAACCAGAATGGCGGTTTTACCGACTCCCGCACGTGCAAGAACGGCACCAAACCCTCCTTCAGAGAGGATGTCTTGGGTTTCTTCTCCGATGAACCTTAAGGGGTTTTGGAGGATAAGTTCCTTTTTTAGCATAATCATTTTCCTTTCTTTTCTTTTTCCGCCTTTTTGGCCAGTTCCTCGGCAATGGATTTGGGCACCTGTTTGTAAGAACCCAATTCCATGGTAAACTGGGCTTTGCCCTGTGTGGATGATCTTAAGACAGTTGAAAAGCCAAACATTTCAGCAAGGGGGACCTGGGCTTCAACAACGCATAGAGGACCTTCATCCTGAGAACCGACAATGATTCCACGGCGTTGGTTTAAAAGTCCCATAACAGCGCCTTGGAACTCGGATGGTGTTTCCACGGCGACCTTCATGATCGGTTCGTGAATCACCGGTCCGGCCTTATAATACCCTTCACGAAAGGCTCCCCGGGCCGCTGCCATGAACGCCATTTCAGATGAATCCACCGAATGGGAAGCCCCATCATTGATGACCACTTTAATGCCGGTAACCGGAAATTCCATTTTCGGCCCTTTTACAATGGATTGTTTGAATCCCTTTTCACATGAAGCAATAAACTGGGTTGGGATATTACCCCCTACGATTTTATTTTCGAAGACGAATTCGGTTCCGTTGACCGGCTCCATGTAACCGGCCACGCGACCGTATTGGCCGGCACCACCGGTTTGTTTTTTATGAGTATAGTCAAATTCAGCTTTGCGGGTTATGGTCTCCCGGTAAGCGACACGCGGTTGACCGGTGGTAACATCGGCGGTATATTCACGGTGCATTCGCTCTACATAGACCTCAAGGTGAAGTTCTCCCATTCCTTGGATAATGGTCTCTTTGGTTTCGTCGTCAACATAGGTTCTGAACGTGGGGTCCTCTTTGCTGAAACGGTTAAGGGCTTTGGACATATTTATCTGGGATGTGTTGTCCTTGGGAATAATGGCAAGGGAAATCACGGGATCGGGGACAAACATGGATGTCATTGTCAGGTTGAGGCCGGGACTCACAAAGGTGTCGCCGGAGGCACAGTCGATCCCGAAAAGGGCGCCGATATATCCCGCCGGGATGGTTTCAATGTCTTCCATTTGGTCTGCGTGCATGCGTACGACCCTGCCAACCTTGATTTTTTTCCCGTTTCGGGTATTGACGATGGTATCGCCTTTGGAAAGGGAGCCCTGATATACTCTGATGTAAGTTAATTGACCATATTGTCCCTCTTCAAGTTTGAAGGCCAGGGCAACAAACGGTTTTTCCAATTCACCGGACAGGATAACGGGCGTCTCGCCATTATCCATGTCAAGCGCCTCATTTTCTACATCACAAGGGCAGGGAAGCAGTTCGGTGACGCCGTCAAGAAGCAGTTGAACCCCTTTATTTTTATAAGCCGATCCCATGAATACCGGTGTTATCTGACGTGTCAGAGTTCCCATACGCACCGCCGAAATAATCATTTCTTCGGTAACCTCTTGCTCTTCCAGAACCGCTTCAGTGAGTTCGTCTGAAAACATGGAAGCCGCATCGATAAGTTCTTCCCTCCTTTGAACGGCTTCCTGAAGAAGGTCCTGTGGTATATTTTCAATTCGAACATCTTCTCCGTTGGCACCGTCAAAGTAGACGGCTTTCATTGATATCAGATCTACAACTCCTTGATGAGCGGCCTCAAGCCCGATGGGCATCTGCAGGGGAACCGCATGGTGTCCCAGTTTTTTTTTGAGCTGATCAACGACCCGAAAGGGATTGGCTCCGCTTCGGTCACATTTGTTAATAAAGGCGATGCAGGGCACTTTATATCTTTTCATCTGCTGGTCAACAGTAATGGATTGGGACTGAACACCGCCCACGGCGCACAGAACCAGTATGGCGCCGTCAAGGACCCGTAAAGATCGCTCAACTTCTATGGTAAAGTCGACATGTCCCGGCGTATCGATAATATTGATTTCATGATCGAGCCATTCACAGTAAGTTGCGGCTGAAGCAATAGTAATGCCTCGTTCTTTTTCAAGATCCATGGAATCCATGGTTGCGCCGATACCATCTTTCCCTTTTACATCGTGGATGGCATGTATTCTTTTTGTAAAAAAAAGAATTCTTTCAGTGAGGGTGGTTTTTCCGGAATCAATGTGTGCGCTGATTCCTATATTTCTGACCTTGTTAATAGCGTTTTTCATCGTATGGGTACTTTTCTGTTTTTTGAATAAAAAAACCTCATTTGGAAATGTATGTTTTTTCAAATAAATTCGGCGCAAAGTAATGGCAAAAATGTGTTTGTCAAGGAATTCTTATGCAGAATGATGTTTTAGGTTTTAAACAAATGGGTCTGGAATAAGCGGCAAACAAGCTAACGTGTTCGGAAAGTCCCTTTTTTGTGGGACCTCTTTAATTTAACAAGTCCAATTAAAAAACAAATCCCGAAAACAAGAAAAAATCCGATTGTGGGTACAAGTCCTATCTTCAATGCAACCCAGCAAACTCCCACCAGAGGTAACAGGCCCACGCGGACAACCGCCCGCAGGGCGGTATGTCGGGCGATAAAGTCGGCCACTGCCGGTGAGTAAGCGTAATAGATATCCACTAAGGTTTTACCAAGGTCGCTGCAGAGCAGGAAACGGTCACGAATGTCACGAAAAATCTTGACGTGCGGCGCCATAGGCGAACCGTAAGCCGCTGTGGCGATAAAGCAGCCACCGCCACCGCCACCGCCGCCCCCAGCCACAGTGCTGGTGCTGGTAATCGAGCTGCAGTTACTCACATTCAATCTTCCATGGCCATAGATGTTGTGATCTCCCATATCTATAGCTGAAGTGGCCAGACAGTCCCATAACTGCGAAGCAGAATAGGATGGATATCTATCCAAAATCAGTGCCGCGGCACCGGCCACATGCGGGCTGGCTGCACTGGTTCCGGAAAAGAAGCCTAAAGAATAAGTTGAAATCCAGTCCGGCCCGCAGATATCCGGCTTGATTCTGCCGTCGTTGGTCGGACCTTGAGAACTGAAGGCTTCCTGGGGTCCTGTTGTCCAGTCAAGATAGTCAATGGCACCCACAGCCATTGCTCCGCCGGCATCTGCAGGATTTGCAAGGCTGCTTGATGCTTCTGCCGGGGATAAATCGTGGTTTACACTGTATAGTTCCAGTTTATGATTTGAGGTGGTGCTAAATCGAAAGATCGAAAGATAGTAAGATCCGGTTGACGGTACGGTATAAGAAATTTGTTCTGAGGGTTCTTGGCCCCCGGTTTGGCGAGTATTGCTTACCGCAACCTGATTTAAGGAGCTATTTAAAAGATACAAGTCATAGTCTTGATCCGTGGTGGCCCAATCATTCCATGTCAAATAGACCTCGATGGTTTGGCCTGCACTGGCAGTGATATTTATTGTTTCATCAGCCCCCGAAATATTGTGCCATCCATCACTATCAGAGTCTGTGAAAGTGGTCTCGTAATGCCGCTTGGCCTGGTTGCCGGCGGCATTCACCCAAAGGATCCCATGATTATAGGCATCGTTTGCCGAACAGACAGGATAGTTGTAATAACACGCCCCGTCATAAAAATTAGTATTAAACGCCACTACGGAACTGTTAATAATATCGATGCCATTGTTGATAGCATACTCTTTGGCATCCCACAAATCGAATGTGTCATAGACTCTTAACAAATAAAGATTAGCCCCCGGGGCCATGTCGTAGATAATTTCGGCTACGGCTGTTCCGTGTTTTGTTGTTTCTGGCTGTAAAGTGAAATCGACCTTTATAACACTGTTTGGAAGATCGCCGTTTGTTATGGCAGAAGATAAGCCGACAAATCCCACATCGATTACCGCAATATTTACACCGGAACCGTCATATCCCGACGAATGATATGAGGATGCCGATGTCAGGTTTACCCCTTCACTTTGAACGGCTACCGGTATAAGCCTGTCAGGGGGCTTAATAAACGAAATCCCTCTTACAGTATCGGCAATAGCCGTCAGCATATTAATCGGCGCTGTGATTTTTGATATCTTATCAGCACGTTTAATGATTTTGCCACCCAGAGCCTGAAGTTCCGTCTCATCGACGGTGCTCCCCGGCTCGTTCATGACATAAACAGTAATCTCATCCCGGTCTTTGATGTTTAAATCCATGCCTTGTGCAAACAACCGGGCCGCCGTGACGCCTCTTTCATATTCTACCTCGAGTTTTTTCAAGCAACTGGCCATCTTAGGGTGAACATTTTCTTTAGCAGGCATCATATTCAAGTCTTGAGCCTGGGCAAAGGTAACAAAGGCAAACTTAAGCCACAAAATTGTGCCGAACAGGGTTAAACATTTTCCGTATCTGATTCTATTCATGGTTTTCTTCTCTCGGTGTAATGAGTCTTTTCGGAAGCGTTATTGACTGAATAACAGATTCATTTGACAAGGGGATTAATTGATTCACCGGAACCCACGCTCTTGACAGGCTACCGGCGGTTTTCTCAATCACTATATTATAATTTTTAATCATCTCTTCTCTTTCCGGGATCGAAGAACCGGGATCGAAGGAGATGAATACCTTTACAGATCCTTTGGTTAATAAAATATGATGTTGCTTTGCAAAATAATCGGGGTCCGGCGCAACCGCAAGTTCGTAAAGAACTGATATTAGATTGTGTTCTCCCGGCGGGTTATGCTGCTTGCTCAATTCTTTGGGTAATGTATTTTCTCTTTTTTCGGAAACAGAAGTGGGTACATTAACATCATTCTCAGAGTTGGTTACACATCCTGCAAGCATCACATATAAAATGATTAAACAAAATCTTTTCATTATTCGATTTCTGCCAAAGGCTTAACGTCTCTTTTATCTCTTCCTGTTGCGTTTTGTCATGGGACGCTGCCGGAGCAGCACATAGGTTGCCCCTGCACCGCCGTCACAGGATCTTGCGCTGGTAAAGGCGATAACCCATTTTCGCCAGGTCCCGCAGGTCAGCCATTGGATAACCCTGGTTTTTAAGACCGGCTGATCCGGCGAGGAAAGGCCGCGGCCGTGCACAATGAGAACGGCCTTTTTACCGGTGGTTATGGAATCCTTTAAAAATAGTTCGAATGCATTCCGGGCGTCTTCCACCCCGAGTCCGTGGAGATCGATATGGGCCTGTATTGAGAAATCTCCCCGGTGCAGTCGTTTGGTAATCTCGGGATGTACATTATATCCCCGGCCTTCGATGTATTCCGAGGTGTCGGCAACAACAAAGCCCTCTCCGAATTTGACAAGATTATCCAACTTAAGCAAGGTTTCATATTCAGAATCATGATCAGGACCGGCCGGCGGGTTGGATATGAAGCTGTGTTCTATTCGGTTTCCTCTGGGGATGGGCGTAACGTTTGCCATGGCCTCCAAAAAGAGTTCATTTTCAGATGCGTGTTTATTGGAACTATTTTCAACGGGTTTGGAAACGGCATTTGTGTTATCGCAGGTTTTCAAAATTCCCTCATCCGAAGGGTCAGAGCAGGGCACAGATGTTAATGATTTTTTCTCAAGCAGTTCTTTAAGTTGTTCAAAGGGCCTGAACGTCCCTGATGACCTGGAAGTTTTCATATTGTTCCTCCAAATTTGACATTTTAAGGAGGATTTGTTCTCTTTTTACATTAAAACAGAAGAATGGTAATTCCTTGGTTATAACTCGGGAGCCCCTGCAGGAATCAAACAGGCAAAAACCAGGGTGTCTTCACTTGCATTTCTTATCTGGTGCTCTTCATTGCCGGATATAAAAATAACATGGCCTTTGGTCACAGGGATCCATTCCCCTTGGGATAATACTTCACCATCACCTGAATGAATGATTATCTCGTGCTCCCACTCATGTGAATGTTTTGGAGAATAGCCACCTTCGGACAATTCAAAAAATCTCATGCAAAAATTATTGGCTCCGTCAGATTTGCCGATGACCAACCGTCCGATAACACCTTTTACCGTATCCCCGTCGAAACGCTTGGGTTCTGCTTCAGAATAGTGTATGATTTTCATGATAATTCCCTTAAACATATTAAAAATTAAATTATCCTATCAATTTTCAAGGGTTAGGTCAACAAAAATGGAAAATGAATGATTGATGATGCAGATCGGCTCAAAAAAATGGAAGAATGTTATATATGACGGCGCCAAAGATCTTGAAATTCAAATGGATCAGGGGAAAATAGATCAATTTGCGATCCATGCCGTTGAACTTTCAAAGTGGACCCGAAAGATCAACCTGACTGCCATTTCCGACCCTTTGGAAATTGCGGTAAAACATTTTCTGGATTCCATAGCCCCGGCACCGATGATTCCTACGGATGCTTCTTTACTTGATATGGGTTCGGGCGGCGGATTCCCCGGAATTCCGCTTAAGGTCATGATTCCGTCTTTGTCCGTGACGCTTATCGATGCCTCCAGAAAAAAGGTCAGTTTCTTGAAACATGTGATCAGATTGCTCGGTCTCGATAATATTGAGGCGGTTCACGTCCGGGCGGAGGATCTGTTCAGGGATGGCAATTTTAATCATGCGTATGACATTATCATAAGCCGCGCCTTGTCTTCCATGGTCAATTTTGTTCAGATGTCATTGCCGCTGCTTTCAAAAGATGGATTGATAATCGCCATGAAGGGGAAAATATCTGACCGGAAAATTGAATCCGAACTATCATTGGTAAAGAAAAGGCTTGAAGGCAAGGAAAACAGCATCAGTCATTTTAACATGGTATTGAAAAAATATAGACTCCCGTATCTAAAATCGGAAAGGTCTCTGGTGATTTTAAAGAGCATTCATTAAGGCACTTTTTCCCGAATGGATGCTATGAGTTTGCCCTGCCGGATTCGGTGATAGGTATGGACAAGTATTCATCCTTTTGATATTGGATTGGAACTTAAAATTTTTCAAGAAGTATTGACGGTTTCGTAAAAAGTCCAACTTCTGCGTTGTGCTGCATTTCGTAATCATTCAACGTACCATAAGTACGCTTCATAATTACAAAATTTGCACGCCTTGAATTTGAACTCTTTACGAAACCGTCTAAATCGGATTTTTTACGAGTTCATCAGTATTGGGAGCTTAAAAAAACTTAAAAAAAAGGAGACAACGATGCCCAGTAATGACCAACAGCACGAGATCGACTTCACCGTGGACCGGAATAATCTTTATCGTGAAGAATCTTTCACCGATATCAAAGTTGCCGCCATAAGGCGACTGA
>JASFLX010000015.1:0-27882 GCA_050117895.1 Desulfobacterales bacterium
CTGTCTGTGCGTCGCATGCATACTAGAAGCTATCTCAAAAAAGTCTTTTCCCCCAATCTCTGTGTTAGGCCCTCGTTTCAAGTCCTTGACATACTTGAGTATGCCTGTCGGAGATCCCGTGATGTTTTCGGGGCGCTTGAAACTCGGTCCTGCATTGACCTTAAGCTAAAATCCTATTTTTGAGATGGCTTTTAGTGTAATTGTAAAAATTTTTTTTAAAGCGGTGTGGTCTCGTTGCGGAACAGAAAAAAATTAAAATAGAGGGAAGAATTTAATGGCTTGATATTAATAAAAATAAATCTAATAAATACATAGGTAAAACATGATTTAAATGGTGGGCTCAAATTTTGAAATTGTTTTTTCTGAAAATTAATATAAAATAGAATACATAAAAAACCCGTATAGTAAAGATCAGACAAGGAGCTATTCAAAAAGAAAATGGTCATGCATAATTTAAGCACCTGGGACTGGGAAACCGGAAAAAAGTTAATTGTGGATACCGGTAAGTGGAAGGATATGTTCGACGGGGTAGAGGACTCTTATGCCAGCCCGGACGGAGAACGTATCGTAGCAGTGGTTAAAACAGGTGAAATGGAATTTAGTGTTTGTGAAAATGATACGCTTTGGGATAGTACGTTTGATAAAGTATGGTATTTAAAATTTGGGCCTGATAATCGGTTGACGGCATTGGTGTCGGATATGGGGGCATGGACGGTGTCGGTGGATGGCGTTGCCTGGGAAAACACCTTCGATTTTTTATGGAATACCAAATTCGGGGCGGACGGCAAAAATATCACCGTAGCTGCTCAAAAAGACATGGAATACTTTGCCGTGACAAACGATATATCATGGGAGGCGAGATTTTCAGACCTAAGCAATCTCACCATCAGTCATGATGGGAAAAGAGTTGCCGGTGTCGTCCCTACCGTCCCGATTAAACAAGGGGATATTTTTCAATTTCAGGAAGGTTGTTATTCCGCAGTAGTGGACGGAAAGACATGGGATGCAAATTTCGTTAACGTTTGGGGCCTGGCCTTTTCCCATGATTCTGATCACGTGGCCGCGGAAGTGAGAACCTCCCTTTATGATTACACCATTGCTGTGGACGGAGTTCTTTGGGATAAGGTATATTCTTCCGTTTGGATGCCGCAATTCAGCCCGGCAAACGGTTCTGTTACTGCGCCGGTAAGGATAGCGGGAAAATGGACTCTTGCCCAAGACGGCAAATCGTTTTGGGATCGTTCTTTTTATCAACTCTGGCACCATATGTACAGTCCGGACGGAAAAAGAATAGCTGCCGTGGTGGCACCCAAATATGGTCGCTGGACCGTTGCAGTTGACGGTAACCCCTGGTCTCTCACCTTTGGTGATCTTGTCACTGATGCGGTTTTCAGCCCGGACGGAAGCAGGATTGCCTGCATCGGGAAAGAAGACGGAAAGTATACCATTGCTGTGGACGGTAGGGCTTGGGGGGAAGCATATGATATGGTCTGGCAGCCTGTTTTCAGCCCTGACAGCAGAATGGTTGCTGCAAAAGTCGAAAAAAATGGACGTTATACCATCGTGATAGACGGCAAATCTCTTAAGAAATCGTATGAAGCGCTGTGGGATCCTGTTTTCAGCCCTGACTCTAAAAAGATTCTCATAAAAGGAATCGAGGGCGATTCCGAGGACGGCAAGTATTTTCGACAGGTTCTAACGGTCACCGAAATTACCGGCTAACCCGGATCCCTCTCGGGCTAAAAGGGAAAAAAGCCATGCATGATATCTATAATTTTGTTAGCGGCCCGATGGTCTGGGCCTCCTTTATTATCTTTTTTGCGGGGTGTTTGTACCGGCTGATCTCCATGGCCGTGCTGGCCAGGAAAAAGGATGTATTCGTATATGAATATATGAGCTTCAAATTTGGACTTCGGTCGATCCTGCATTGGATCATCCCTTTTGGGACTGTAAAATGGAGGAAAAATCCCTTTTTCACCATCGTCACATTTACATTTCATATCTGCATTATTTTTATCCCGATTTTTCTTAGCGCACATATCATTCTCTGGAAAGAATCGTGGGGGGTTAGCTGGTGGTATATTTCGGACACTGCTGCCGATGTATTGACGATAGTGGCTATTGCTTCATGTATTTTTTTTCTTGTGAGAAGAATCGTTCTGCCGGAGGTCAAGTACTTAACCTCTATTTCTGATTATGTAATACTTGCTATTGTTGCGGCACCCTTTATCACGGGTTTCTGGACATATCATCAATGGCCGGGTTTTAGAATTATGGGAATTCTCCACATCATAGCCGGAGAAACCATGCTGGCGGCAATTCCTTTTACACGCTTGATACATATGCTTTTTTTCCCCTTTACAAGGGGGTACATGGGGTCTGAATTCGGCGCCGTCAGGCATGCAAAGGATTGGTAGGAAACGATTTAATAAAAGGAGAATATAACATGGCTGAACCAGCCATTAATAAAAAAGATGAAATTAATAAAGTTGTTGATGAGGGGATTGATAAGGGAATTGCACGCTTGACTCCGGAGAAGATCAAGCAGGTGATCAACAAGGTTTTGGCGTCGGAAACCGGCGCCCGGCTAAAGGCGTATGTTGAAACCTGTGTCCACTGTGGACTTTGCTCTGAGGCTTGCCATTATTATCTTTCCCATGATAACGATCCGAAATTTTCTCCTGCGGGAAAGGTGAAACAAACCATATGGGAAATATTAAAGAAAAAGGGTAACGTTGATCCTGAGTTTATAAGAAATGCCTCCCGCATTGCATACACGGAATGCAACCTGTGCCGACGCTGCGCCATGTATTGCCCATTTGGTATTGACATTGCTTACTTAATGTCTGTTGTGCGAAGGCTCTGCCATATGCTGGGAGTCACCCCGCTGTACATACAGGATACAGCGCACAGCCATTCCGCCTGCTTAAACCAGATGTGGGTAAAGGAAGATGAATGGATTGACAGTCTGTTTTGGCAAGAAGAAGAAGCACAAGATGAAATACCTTCCTTAAGGATACCCCTGGAAAAGGAAGGGGCTGAAACTCTTTACTCCGTGATTGCTCCCGAACCGAAATTTCGTGCACAGCTCATATATCAGGCTGCGGTTATTATGAATGTCGCCGGAGTTGATTTTACCATGCCGGCAACGCCCGGATGGGACAACAGCGATCTATGCATGTTTACCGGAGACTATGAAATGATGGGCCGGTTAAAAAAGGCACATTTTGAAACCGCGATGCGCCTCAAGGTCAAGCGTATTGTAATGGGAGAATGCGGACATGCATTCCGGTCCGTATATGATGTGGGAAACCGCTGGCTGGCATGGAAGATGCCGCCAATACCCATTATACATGCCGTGGAACTCTATTATGAATTATTAAAAGAGGGAAAGATAAAAATCACTAAAAAATATGATAAGCCGGTGACCTTCCAGGATCCCTGCAATATTGTCCGGGGAAAAGGGCTTCATGAAAAGGCGCGTTATGTTGTTAATGCCATTTGTGAAGAATTCATCGAGATGCATCCCAATCGGGAGCATAATTATTGTTGTTGTGCCGGAGGCGGTGTAATAAACACCGGCCCTCCATACAAGATGACACGGATTAAAGGGAACCGGATCAAGGCAGAACAATTATTTGCGACAAAGGCCAGGGGTGCAAAGGTTATCATCGCTCCTTGCCATAACTGTCATGGCGGAATTGAAGATATTAATCATCACTTCGGTCTTGATATGGAACTACATTTTCTGGGTGATATTATATATAAAATTATGGAAAAACCGTCTTAAAGAGTAAATAGGATAAATTCAGTTAGGCCGGGCTCATAAAACCAGGAGAATCTTGATGAAAAAAAGGACTTTGATAGTATATACACTAATAATTCTGGTGGGTTGTATATTTGCGGTGATGTCCGGCTATTCACAGGAAGATGTGACAACTGTCGAAGACAGCGCATTTGAGAAGAAGATGAGACCAGGGGTTCCGTTTCTGCATGATCAGCACAATGAACAGGCAGGGCTCGATGAATGCAATACGTGTCATCATGTATATGAGGATGGGGAACTTGTTGAATATGAATCTTCCGAAGATCAGGAATGTTCGGAGTGCCACACCCTTAATAAAGGGGACAACCCTATGTCTCTTGCAAACATTTACCATTTGCAATGCAAGGGATGCCACCAGGAAAAAAAGGCCGGACCGATCATGTGCAGCGAATGTCATCCAAGATAAACGCACCGCTAGGGCCAACGAGAGATTGAAAAGAAAATTGAACACGAAAACTTTCAGATACCCCATAAGGAGAGAAGCATACCATGATTGATCAAGAGACCCAGCGGCTTGCTTCTATTTTAGATGCCATGGGGTGTGGCGTTTATATCATCGGGGATGATTGCACTATAAAATTTATGAACAAGGCCAGTATTAAAGTCTTTGGAGAAGGCATTGGGAAAAAATGCTATCAGGTGATTGCGAATCGAGACGACATCTGTTCCTGGTGCAAGGCAAAAGACGTTTATAAGGGAGAAACTCTTCGTTGGGAAAACTACTTTCCCCACATCAATAAAACTTTCGAAATTTTCGAATTACCTCTGAAAACCGTTGAGGGAACTATATCGCATTTCTGTGTATATCAAGATATTACAGAGATAAAAGAGCGTGAGAAAATGCTCCGCGCCTCCATTGAAGACTACAAAAAATTGTTTGAACATGTGCGTGTCGGTGTGCACATGAGCAGCAAGGAGGGTAAATTTATTGATGCTAATCGGGCGCTTATGGAAATGTTAGGATACACGAGCAAAGAGGAATTTCTTAAGGTTGATATCGCCAGAGATCTTTATCTGAAACCTGAAGATCGCCGAAAATACATGGATTTGATTGAACGAGACGGTCACGTTATTGACTATGAAGTTGATTTGAAGCGCAAGGATGGAAAAGTGATTTCGGTATTGCGAACCGCCCACGCCCGCTATGATCGAGAGGGGAAGGTTATCGGGTTTGAAGGGATTTGTGTGGATCAAACCCAGAGAAAGGAGATGGAACGAAAGCTTAAAAAAGCACATGACTTTCAAACCAACCTGATCCAGACTTCAATAGACCCGATCATTGCCAATGACCGTAAAGGCAACATCATCATTTTTAACAAAGGCGCTGAAAACGTTTTTGGTTACACCCAGGAGGAAGTTTCCAAAATTCACGTTACCCAGTTTTACAAAGAGGGCGAGGCTAAAAAAATTAAGAGAATGATTTACGGGCCTGAGAACGGTGGTCCCGGCCGTTTGCTTAACTATAAAGTGGAGATTGTCGATAAGTATGGGCAGATCGTACCCATTTTGCTCTCCGCAACATTGCTGTATGAAGAAGGTCAGGAAGTTGCCACGGTAGGCTATTTTAAAGATATGCGCGAGGTCAAGCGTCTGCAACAAGAGCTCCAAACACTCTTTGAGTTTGAACACAACCTGATTCAGAGTTCCATAGATGCCATCATCGCCTCGGACAGGGATGGTTCCATTGTCGTTTTCAATCAGCAAGCCGAGAAACTGCTGGGTTATTCCGCATATGAAATGATCATGAAAATGTCTTTTAACGATCTTTTCCCGCCGGCGATGTTGGAAGAGGTCAGGAAAGAACTGGTTTCCGATGGATACGGAGGAAAAAACCGGCTTATTCTTTTTGAAACATATATGATTAATAAAACCGGTGATAAGATTCCGGTCCAGCTCTCAGCCACGGTTATGTTTGACCAAGACGAAGAGATCGGCATGGTGGGATTTTTCAGGGATTTAAGAGAAATCAGAAGAATGGAACAGCAGTTTGCCGATCAAACCCGACTGATTCACGAGCACAAAATGATTTCCCTGGGCAGACTGTCCGCCAGCGTTGTCCATGAGCTCAACAATCCCCTAGCAGGGATCTTGAACTATATTCGCCTGATGCTCAAGATCATTAAAAGGGGGGATTTGGAGCAAAAAAACATAGAAAAGTTTCAAAAACATCTCACCCTAGTTGAGAGTGAGACCAGCCGCTGCTCCAAGATCGTTTCCAATTTGCTGGCGTTCTCACGCAAATCTGAATTGGAACTCAGCGAAATGAGTATTAACGAGCTTCTGGAAAAATGCATTCTGCTCAGCCAGCATAAACTCATGCTTCAGAATATCCAGATTAAAACCGATTTTGATCCGAATATTCCAAAGGTTTTGGGGGACTTTAATCAAACCCAGCAATGCGTGATCAATCTCATTTTTAATGCCATTGACGCCATGTCGGACGGCGGCACCTTGACCATGGTAAGTTCATTTGATCCGGCAACGGAAATGGTCGAAATAAAGATAGAAGATACCGGATGCGGTATTGCTGAGGAAGACCTTCACCAGATTTTTGATCCGTTCTATTCCACAAAAACAGAAGGGAAGGGGCTTGGACTCGGACTTTCCATGGTTTACGGCATCATCGACCGTCACAAGGGATCTATCACTGTTGACAGCAAGCTGGGGGAAGGGACCGTTTTTACTATTCGCCTTCCGTCGCTGGAGAGGGAGGATCAACCCAAGGGTCAATACAGAAGAACTTAGGGCTTCGCCCCAATTGGAATAATGGAATGATGGCATAAATAGGTTGCCATTAATAAACCTGTATTTTCGAAAAGTTGTTGAATTTACGGGATGTTAAATTAGGGATGTGAGCAGACCCGGTGGTTATTGCTTTAACAAAGGGAAAATTTTAAATTTATGTAAATGGTTGCCCGAATCACATTTTTTGAGTTGAGTCGCTTCTAAATCCAAGGAGGAACTATGTTTAAAAAAGTTCTTTTCGCTGCATCTCCCACAGAAGCCAGTGAACGTGCTGCGGATATGGCTTTTGCTCTGGCCAAGCAAGGCAATGCCGAATTGTATATTTTCCACGCCTACGGCATAGACTCAAATGGGTGGGGAGGAATGAGACATCTTGTGCCTTCCGGCAAAGTAGAGGAAACAAAAAAAGAAATAGCTCATTACTATCAAGAAAAGATCGAAAAATTTGGGGTTCAAAATTATACCATCGAAGTTGTCGCAGGAATGCCCCATAGCGAAATCTTGCGTTTTGCCAGAAATAAAGTCGTTGACCTGATTGTCATGGGTTCCCATGAAAAAGAAACCGATGAAGATCTGCCGACAAAATGGGGGATGGCCGGCAGTAGCCTCCAAAAAGTGAGCCAAAGGGCGCGCTGTCCCGTGATGGTCGTTCCCAAGCAGGTTCCAAAGATCTGGACCAAGGATGCTGTTGGTGAGCGCCGGGATTTTCGAATTCTGGTGGTGGACGATGAACTCATCGTTCGTGATTCAATCAAGGAATGGCTTGAAGATGAAGGTTATACCGTGGATATGGCGGCATCCGGTCCGGAGGCTCTGGATAAACTGTCGACCCAACCCTATCACCTGATGCTTACGGATATCAAAATGCCGGGAATGGACGGTGTTGAACTCCTTAAAAGGGCCCATAAATCCTTTCCCGATCTTACCGTAATCATGATGACCGCCTACGCCACTGTAGAAACGGCCATAGAAGCCTTGAAGATTGGAGCCCTTGACTATCTCCTCAAACCATTTGACCCTGAGATTCTTGTTGATAAGGTCTTTCAGGTATACCAGGATTTTGAAGCTATTCGATCGGTTAAGGTAACGTTTTCTAATATTGTCCTGGCGACGGACTTTTCTGAACGGGCTCAACATGCCTTTGATTTTGCCTCCAGGATGACCCGCCGATACCAGGCCAAACTCCACCTCTTTCACGTGGTGCCCGTTATCCATGATGAGAATGTTTTGATGATAGATCAAGCGAATATAGAAAACAGTATCGATGACGCCAAGGAAAGAATGAAAAACAAATACGGCTCGGAATTAGAAGGAGTTGTAGAATATTCTTTTGAATCATGGGAGGGGAGGCCATATGTCGAGATCCTCAAATTCGCCAGGTGGAAGAATGCCGACTTGATCATTATGGCCCATCATTCCAAAGAGATTGATCCGGAAAAAGCTTTGCTCGGTTCAAATGCCCTCCGGGTTGCCCTTTCCGCGGCATGTCCAACCATCAGTATAAACCGGCTACCCATTTCCCGACGAGCATCCGTGTAACGTCAGGCCTTTCCTCTTCAAGCCAGAAGGTTTCAAAGAAGAGGGGAGGTTTGATTTGTAAGTTCATGACAGTAATTTGTTTCGGAAGGCTTTGGTAACGGATAGATTCATGTCCAATCGCAAATCCTGTTCCGAGAGGCCAAGGGCCATCCCCAGAAACTGAGGAAGATAAAGGATGGGCATGCTCAGATCCTCTTTGCACATCCCTGATATTTTTTTCTGGTATGCCTCCAGGTTCATCTGGCACATGGGACAAACCGTAACAATTGCATCTGCTCCCCGGGCCGCTTTCAATATAGCGGCCACGAGTTCCAGGGCCACCTCTGGCTTGGTGGTCATATGAGATGCGCCACAGCATCTTCCCCCCATATTCCATTGATGGATATTTGCCCCCGAGGCTTTAATAACCCCTTCCATGGAGCGAGGATCTTCGGGATCGTCAAAAATAGAGTACGGGCGAAGGCACTGGCATCCATAATAGGGAGCGATGATAAGATCGGTTAACGGCTTTTTCACTCGGGCAAAAATCTTTTTAGAACCCACGTCATTTGCCACCACGTCAAGGAGATGCCGGACCTTCATCCGACCATGCAAGTTAAGCTTTTCTTCGGCTAATATGATGTTGATTTGGTCAAGAAGCTCCTGATCCTTTCGTATTTTTTCCTCGACCTTTTTCAGGTTTAGATAGCACGCGCTGCACGGAACAAGAATTTCCTTAACTCCATCCATGTTCTCGGCCTTTGCGAGAACGAGTGCCGGCAGCGCCAGAGAAAGAAGGTGGCTTGTGGCCTCGGCAGCACTGGCGCCGCAACAGGTCCAGTCTTCAAGTTCAATGAGTTCTGCTCCCAGTTCCTGCATGAAGGTTCTGGTGGAGGAGTTGTATTCTAACGCCGTTCCCTCAAGAGAACATCCCGGATAATATAGGTATTTCATATTTGCCTTCCACAATAAAATCGTATTACGATTTTATAGAACGCGGCTTCGCCGCTCAACTTGGCGAAAATTATTATATTAATTCTGCTCTAACTCTTCTACCTTACGAAAGATCGCTTTTAACGTACCGTTTCCTTTTGAAGGAATCTCAAAAGAAATCTTTCCTTTGCCCATGAGCTTCATTCCCAAGGGGGCAAACAGAAGAGGCAGAAAGGGGTTTTTCATAGAAATGAAATAGAGAGTCATCAACTCCATCTCCCGGACCCGGCCATGACGATATACGCTCTCCATGAAGCTTTTGTAAAAACGGGTGCTCTTTTTATAGGGTGCCAGATTTTCCTTTGCAGCGATCTGCTTGAGCGCACTCATGGCCTCGGTAAGGGGAAGTCCTCGCGGGCATCTTAGTGTACAGTAATAGCAGACGGAACATAGTGAGAAAGTCTTTGAATGAAAAATGGTTTCTTTTTCTCCTCTCAGGACATTGTACCAAAGCTGACGGGGAGTGAGATCCATGGCAAAGGCATTGGGACAGGAACCCGTACACGTACCGCACTGGATGCAGGTGCTTACCATATCCCGGACGGATGCCAGTGAATCAATGACTGGTGCAGGTGCGGTTTCAGATTTTTGTTCGCTTTCTAATTTTTCCGAAGGGTTCATGTGCCCCCCCCTTTTTAAATTGATGATTTTCGATTGATGATTGAAGGTATTCTATCAAATATATTAAAAAAAGCCAGGGCGAAGCGATTCCATGAATCGACAATCTTCAATTTTCAATCCAAAGCCCTTTATTCAAATGCAGAATCAATGACATCAAGCATTTGACGGTCTGAAAACCCAACAAGCACTGCCGCGCTGTTGGGACAAACCGTGGCGCATGATCCGCACCCCTGGCACATGGCGGGATTGATGATCACCTTTTCCAGGTCGAAATCTAAGGTCCGGGCACCATAGGGACAGGCGTCGATGCATTGCTCACATAAACTGCAAAGGCTGTAATGAATCTCCGCCACGACTTTCCCGGCAGGCATCTGTTCGTGGCAAAGAATTCTTAAGGCACGCTGGGACGCCGCCCTGGCAGTGGCTATGGATTCTGCAATATTGCGGGGAGAATGAGCCAGGCCACAGGCAAAAACACCTTCCTTGATCGAATCCACAGGTCTCCATTTCATCTCCGCCTCCTGAAAGAAACCGTCCTGATCAATGGTTACGCCGAAGGCTTCTGCCAGGTCCTTGGGAAGTGTGGGAACAATGCCGGTGGCAAGAACAACAAGATCAGCATCTATCCGGATTTTTTGCCCGATAATCGGTTCAAGGGCGGTTATCTGAATAGATCCGTCCGTGACGGTCACCCGGGGTTTTTCAGCCACGTCATACGGAATAAAGATCACACCTGCCTTGCGGGCTTGAGTGTAATAGGACTCGACAAATCCATAGGCCATAATGTCCCGATAAAAAATGTAGATGTCAATATCAGGATTTTGCCTCTTGAGACACAGAGCATCTTTTAAAGAGGTATCGCAACATATTCGGCTGCAGTAATTCCTTGGTTCCTCTCTGGAATCCACACACTGAATCATGACCACTGATTCAAGTTGGCTCGGATCGAGTTTATTGTCATTTATTTTTTGCTCCAACTCCTTTTGGGTGATAATGGCCTCGCTTTTGCCGTAGTTATATGAGGTGGTTGTCGCTTCCATTCCCCCAGTGGCAAGAATGGTCACGCCATGTTCCAGGGTGAAAGTCCCTTTTGCTTTGTCCTCAATAGTGGTATAAAATCGCCCCACCTGACCATAGGATCCGATCACCCGGCTTCGGGTGTATACCCGGATCAAGGGATGTTTTTCCAAATTATGCCGTGTTTTCTCCAAAATAATCTCTGTTATGTTTCCTTCCAGGTCTCGCTCCAACCAGTTAAGATTACCCCCCAACGTCTCTTCTTTTTCCACCAGATCGACTTGAAAGCCGTGATCTGCGATGGCAAGGGCGGCAGTCATTCCGGCTATTCCCCCGCCCACCACCAGAGCCTGCTGAAAAATCTTCACCCTGGGCGCAGGAGTAGGATCAGCCCATTTAAGTCTGGCAAGGCCCATTCCCAAAATAGACGACAGCTCATTCATGATCGCTGTTATTTCATCTGCTGACGGAGTCTCATCTTTGAGTTTTGACAGTTGATCCATGAGCCTTAAATTAACCACATGAATGAGGCCGGGCACCAACCCCACACGTCGTCCCAGCTCCCTGGTTTTTCTTGAATACAGATAAGGGATGCAGGCCCCGATCAGAATACGGTTGGGTTTATATTTTTCCACCAATTCAACAAGGTTTTCCCAGCCCGCAGCCGTACAGGTCTGTTCAAGAAAGAGGACCTGGTCCACAGCCGGGTCGGTCTCAAGGCGTCGGGCAAGTTGCTGCGGATCAAAAAGGTTGGAAAGGGTGTCGCCGCAGGTACAGACAAGTACCATGACTCTGGGCGGTTCCTGTGAAATGTCGACAAAAGACTCATCGGATATAGGTTCTAGAGCAAGACTGCCACCGGTGGTATGAATCACAAGGGATGCAGCCAAAGCAGCAGCAGAAGCCTGGATTACAGAATCATTGATGTCCTTGAGACCTGAAAAAGAACCTCCCAACAGGACTCCTTCCTGACTTGTCAGTGTCTCTGAAAAAGGTTCGGCCTTACAGAATCCCCACTGATTGAGAGAAATTCCAACCATTTCGGCCAATTCAGCCGTACCCGGTGCCGGCCGTTGGCCCACGGAAAGTACGACCATATCGAAGCGCTCTTCCTTGTGGGTACCGGTATAATCAACATGACCGACGATAAGATCACCGCTGGCTTCATCCTGGATTAAGGAGTGGACACGCCCCCTTTCAAATCGAACGCCGTGCTTGGTTTCCGCCTGGCAGCGATAGCGCTGGAACGATTTTCCAAACGTGCGCATATCCATGTAGAAAATGGCCGCTTCCAGTTCCTCTTCAGCCCTTTCCTTGGCCACCAGGGCTTCTTTAATTGCGTGCATACAGCAGACAAAGGAGCAAAAGTCGGCATCGATCTTAATGTCTCTGGATCCCACACACTGGAACCAGGCCACCTTGCGAAGGGGTTTGCCGTCGGAAGGTCGCGCCAGGCGACCCTGTTGCAGGGCGGCACTGCTTAAAATTCTTTCAAAATCAAGACTCGTTACCACATTCGGATAAACACCATACCCGAAGGTGTTATCGCCTTCGGAAGGATCGAAATAGGCCGTACCTCCACAAAGAACCAAAGCTCCGACTTCTATGGGTGGTTCACTGGCGGCTTCGTGCTCCTGGTATTTTTGAAAAACCATTTGAATAAGATTATCGGGTTCAAAGGGTTTTATGAGATAGTCGGATGCCCCGATCTTCATGGCCTCCACAGCAGTTTCTACCGTGGCATAGGCGGTCATCATAATCACGCAAATATCGGGAAAATCCTCTTTGGCTTTTTGAAGGAGTTCCACACCGCCCATTCCCGGCATTTTGATATCCGTGAGCATGAGTTGATAGGTTTGTTTTGACAGAATGTCCAAGGCTTCCGGGCCGGATGCAGCACTATTGACGATAAACCCTTCATCTTCCAGCCATTCCTTGATTGAGTCGCGGACGATCAATTCGTCGTCCACCACCAGGACACGAAAATCTCTGTGTATGTGCTCGGAGACCTTGATGGCGTCCGTGGGACAAACCGCTTCACAGTCCCCACACCGGGTACAGACATCCATATCTATTACATACGGATTGGGAATAGCATGTGGAACCGGAAGGTAGATGGCCTTTCGAGTGGTCATGCCGGCGTGGAAAGAATCCGGAACTTCCACCGGGCAGACTTTCACACACTCACCGCATCCCACACACAGAACAGGATCAACAAATCTCGGCTTCTGACGTAGCGTCACCAGAAAATGGCCCGGTTCGCCTTCCACAGAGGCAAGTTCTGTGGAAAGACGGATTTCGATGTTTTCGTGGAAAAGTCCTTTGCGAAGGCAATACTGGGATGATGTATCTCGATCCACCAGAGGAAGCATTTTACACATACCGCAGCGGTCGGTTGGAAACTGATAATCGAGCTGGCTCAGAATTCCTCCAATGTGGGGTAACCGGTCGATGAGGATGACACCATAGCCAAATTCCGCCAGATCCAGGGCCGCCCGGATACCGCTGATTCCGGATCCCACCACCAATGCTTTACCGATTTTTTTCTTCATAAAAAAATATCCTTAACCTACTTTCCGATTCCGACCACATCGCCGAGTTCATCTTCCCGAAACACCGACAGAGGAGGTTCATCCTCAATCCTCTTCCCGGGTTCGTACTCGAACCCTTTCTGCGTTTTAAATGAAACGGTTCGAAACAACTCCATTACCGGAATATTGTTGGGACAGGCATTGGAACACTGTCCGCATCCCACACATGCGGTACTCATGTGTGCCAGCCGGGTAATATGATAAAATACCGTATCGGTGGGCATCTTGATGATACCCTTGCGATTGGCCCATCGCAGGTACTGGATCGGTTCATGGTTAAAAACATCTGTGACAAAGACACATTCCTTACAATAGCAAACCGGACAGGCCACCCTGCAGTTGTAACAGTTTATGCAGTTGGCAAGATAGATGTTCAGTTTCTCCACGCTGTTGGTGATCTCGGAAGTTTCTGCAAACATTTTATCACGATAGGCGGTTCTTTCAGCGATCAGCGATTCTACGGCCGCAGTGCGTTCCGGTGGTTGCTCTGCATGAGGAAGATCAAGATTTTTACAGAGATCCTCTCCTTTTGACGTCCGCGCCTGGATCATCAGGTTGTTGTTTGTATCGACCCCGAAAAGTCCGATTAAAATGTCTGCACCATCGGGGACAGGGTGTTCGCATGCTTTGCAGGCCGGGTTCAGGTCAAACCCGTGATCGGCGATTTCTTTTCCGGATAAGACATTTCGGTAAAATCTTGAAGTAAATTCTGTTTCTTTTTCTCCGACAATCTGAGCATAATCGACATTCTTGTATGTCCCCAAGCAGTCGATCCCCACCAGAACCACTTCTTCAGTCCGGCCTTGCTTGAGTTTCACCAATTCGATAAATGCGCGTATCTCACAAGGACGCAACACAACCGCCACTTTTCGTCCCATGGGTTTGCGGGTGAGCCGGGAAACAATTTTGGCTGCATTGATGGGAAACGCCGGTGCCAGAGGATCGACGCCGTTGAGTTGTTCAGGATCGGTCACCAGAGTCGGCATCACTACATTCTTCATGGGGAGGTGTTGTGGAACCAGAATTGCGTTGATATCCTCCAACTGAAGGATGGATCGAAAAAACTCTCGCAGAGTTCCCAAAAGGTCTCCGTCTTTTACTTTGATTTTCGCCGTTTTCACCTTAAAAACTCTCCAAAATAGGTAAGGGTTACTTAGTAAAAATTATATTACCATCTTTAATTTGGCCTCGTTGGGTCCCAGGCTCTTAATCTGTGTTACCATTTCACGAATGGTCTCGGCAAACTGGATTCCGTCGCTGGCCCCGATCCAGGTCAAGCGGAGCCGTTCATCGTCGAAGCCGAATTGGGGAAGGATTTCTTTGAGAAGCTTGATCCGTCTTCTCGCTTTGTAATTTCCGTTAATGTAATGGCAATCTCCGGGATGGCACCCGCTCACAAGAACCGCATCGGCCCCTTCAAGAAAGGCCTTGATCACATATTTGGGGTCAACCATGCCGGTGCACATCACCCGAATCAATCTTACGTTGGCGGGATAACCCAATCTTGAGGTTCCGGCCAGATCTGCGGCGGTATATGTACACCAGTTACATACAAAAGCGATGATGGTCGGTTCAAAGTCTGCCATGATCCCCCTCCTAGAGACCTTTGCAAAACGTCCCCTTTTGCCCAATTTCTGCGCCTGCCCCGTGGAATGTGCAGCATATTCCACGGGGGTCAGACTCAGATTTTAACCCGCCACCGAACTTTGGCGGGTTAATCCTCGACATACTCAATGTATGCCTGCGGTTAAAATCTTCATGTTGATTCGGGGCGTCCATGCCCCTCACCCTTGCGGGCAGCTTGACAGCTGTCCAATTCTGCTATCCTGCAGAATTGCCCTTGAACTTGAACCCCGGTTAAATATTACATACAAATTTAACTGGGCAGGCAAAATTGAACGTTTTGCAAACGTCTCTTTTTTGATATTTGATGTCTGGTGCTGGGTATAAGTGACAAAATACAAAACACCATTTTACATTCCTACTGAATTCAGTGAGTCAATGATTCCTTCGAGTTCTGCAAAAATCTGTTTTTCATTGAAATGTTTAACCTGTGCCGCACCGCTGGGACAAAATCCGGCACAACTTCCGCACCCTTTGCAAAGTGCCTCATTGACCACCGAGATGCCTTTGCGAACGTTATATTCTATAGCCGAATACGGACAAAGATCAATGCAGGTCTGGCATCCCGCGCACACGTCCGGGTCGATCCACGATATGATCGGAGCAATCTCCACTTTGCCCCGAGTAGCTAATGCCAGGGCTTTGACAGCCGCGCCGGATGCCTGGCAAACCGAATCCGGAATATCTTTGGGGCCCTGACAGACCCCGGCCAGAAAAACTCCGTCCGTAGAAGTGTCCAGAGGACCCAGTTTGGGGTGTTCCTCCAGAAAAAAACCGTCTGCACCCTGGTTGACTCCAAAAATCCTGCCAACCTCTTGAGCATCGCTGCGGGCCTGAATCGCATTGCACAGGATCACCATATCCACCGGAACCCGTATGCTCCGTCCCAGGAGGGTGTCTTCTGCAATAGCAATAAGTTTGCCGTGCTCTTCGGGTTTGATCGCCTGATCGGTAATTTCCGCCACCTTGCCCCTGATGAAATGGGTTCCTTCTCGCTGACACCTTTCGTAAAATTCTTCATAACCTTTGCCAAAGCAACGCATGTCAATGTAAAAATTAAAAATTTGAGCATCATGACCCAATTTTTCATGGATCAGATGGGCATACTTGAGGGCGTACATACAGCAAACCCGGGAGCAGTATTCATGATAATTTACATCCCGGCTGCCGATGCAGTGGAGAATGGCCACCCTTTTCGGAATTCGGGTGAGATCCCCGTTTTGGTCTCTGATAAGGATCTCGCCGCCGGTGGGACCGGTCGCATTGCTGAGACGCTCGAATTCAAGTGCGGTAAAGACATTTGGGTATTTGCCGTATCCAAACTGCTTCATGGGCGTGGGGTCCATGGTGTCGTATCCGGTGGCGATGATAATGCTCCCAACCTTTACCTCTAATTCTTCTTCCTTCATACGGTGGTCTATGGCGTTTGCCTCACAAACCCGGACGCATTCCATACATTCACAGCAGAGACCGCAATTCAGGCAGCGCTCGGCTTCTCGTTGTGCCTCGCTTTCTGAAAGGCCAAGGTCCACTTCCTCAAAGGACGTTGCACTCAGCTTTGGTTCCAGATGCTGTGGATGTTCCCGGGATTTCCGGTAAAGCCCATCCGGAATTTCCTGCCAATCGCGGCCCGGTTGTTCCCGGACCTCAACCTGTTTTGCATAACGGTCCAGATCTTCGCCGTTAATATAGCGATGGATTGCCTCGACGGCCTTGTGACCGGCAGCTACGGCCTCTATCACCGTTGCCGGACCCATGACCGCATCGCCTCCGGCAAACACGTAGGGAATACTGGTTTGCATGGTCCGGAGGTTTACCTTCAAGGTGTTTCGCGGAGACCATTTAAGGTCCGGCTCCCGGTCGGCCCAGGGTGCATGGGTTTTCTGGCCAATGGCCGGAATCACCGCATCACAGGGAATCACGAATTCGGAACCCGCCACCGGCAAAGGGCGACGGCGCCCGCTGGCATCCGGTGGCCCCAGTTTGGTAAGGATACATTCAAAGCCGTCAATCTTGCCCTGTTTTTCGAGAATCTTGACCGGAGCGGTGAGAAAGAAAAAACGAATTTCTTCATTTTTAGCACCTTCAATCTCTTCAGCATAGGCGGGCATCTCCCGTTCCGAGCGGCGATAAACCACAGTAACTTCCCGGGCGCCCAGGCGCTTTGCCGCCCGTGCCGTATCAATGGCCACATTTCCTCCGCCAACCACGACAACTTGTCTGCCGGGGCAGGTTTTATCCCCCAAATTTACTTGCCTTAAAAAACGAACTGCATCCATAACTCCTTGCGTATCCTTCTCACCGGGAATGTGCATATCCAGGGAATCATGAGCTCCGATTCCGAGAAACACAGCGGAAAAACCCTCTTCTTTCAAATCGTTGAGTGTAAGATCAGATCCAAACCGGACTCCGGTTCGCGTCTTAACACCTAAGCGGAGAATATAATCGATCTCATGGTCAAGGACTTGTGAAGGGAGACGAAAATCCGGAATTCCCACTCGAAGCATTCCGCCCAAGACGTCAAGCGCCTCATAAATAGTTACCTGATAGCCCTTTAACCGCAGGTAGTATGCTACGGTCAACCCGGACGGACCTGAGCCCACCACTGCTACCTTCTCCGAACGTTCCTGAATTTGCGGCGGTTCGAGTTCTTCCAGGTTTGTATGATCTGCGGCAAAGCGCTTCAAATCCCTGATGGCAATGGCCTCATCCACCTCCAACCTCCGACATTGAGATTCACAAGGATGCGGGCAGACTCTTCCAATTACTCCCGGCAGGGGCAGTCGCTCCATAACCAACTGGGTCGCTTCCCGGTACTTGCCCTGGCTAATGAGCTGTATATAGCCCTGGACATTGATTCCTGCCGGACAAGCGATCGAACAAGGGGCCCGATCTTTTTTATCTATACAGAAGGTAATCGGTACGGCCTGTGGAAATGCTCTATAAATGGCTGCGCGATTACCCAGCCCCTCATCCCATTCACTCGGGACCGACACCGGACAGACATTCGCACAATCCCCACATCCCGTACAGACACCTTCCTTCACATAACGCGGCTTACGACGGATCCTGACGGTATAGTTACCGATGAATCCCGACACCTCCGTTACTTCGCTGTATGAGATCAACTCGATGTTTGGGTTTTGGGCCACGTCAACCATTTTTGGGGTTCCGATACAGGCGGCACAGTCGAGCGTTGGAAATGTCTTATCGAATTGAAGCATGTGCCCGCCAATGGTCGTGGATTTTTCCACCAGATATACTTTATGTCCGGCATTGCCGATATCTAAAGCAGCCTGCATGCCCGAAATACCGCCACCCACGACCATGATATCAGGATGTACCACTGCTTCACGATCATCAAGTCTCTCATGGTAATTGACCCGGTTGATCGCCGCCGCCGCCAATGTTTTCGCTTTCTGGGTGGCCTCATCTTCATCCTCGGTGACCCAGGACACTTGTTCGCGAACAGAGGCCATCTGGAAAAAATAAGGATTAAGACCGGCCCGACGGCAGGCACTTTGAAAGGTCTTTTCATGCAGTCTGGGTGAGCAAGAGGCCACCACCACCCGGTTAAGGTTAAATTCCCTAATGTCCTTTTCAATCATCTCCTGGCCCGGGTCCGAACACATAAACTTATAGTCCCGGGCGATCACCACATTTTTCAGCTTTCGGGCAAAGTCGGCCACCTCCTCAACTCGAACCTTGCCGGCGATATTGATCCCGCAATGGCAGACATAAAAACCTAACCTGATGGACATATCCGCTCCCTTTTTACGAACTCTCGAAAAAAATATTGCCCTAATTGATTGTAAACCAAATAGTAAAAAGACCTGTAAATACTTCTGATAAACTATCTGATTTGGGCAGAAATATAAAATAGTTTTTTTAATATCTTAAAAATAGCCTCTAAAAATATAAGAAGATTTAGAAAAAATCAACACATTTCATGCGGCCGTATTTTGAACCCGTTTAATGGGGTTGGGGCCCAATTTTCGGATTTTCTCATCCATTTCAACTGCGATTTCGGCAAAACGCGGCCCATCATTTGATGAAAGGTTGTACATTTGCGCCCTTTCTCCCCCAATGCCGATGGTATCAAGAATTTTCTGGATATGTTTTATCCGGTTACGTGCTCTGAGGTTTCCGTTCGTAAAATGGCAATCTCCTTCCATGCATCCGACCACATAGACGCCGTCCGCTCCCTTTTCAAAGGCATGGAGGATATGAAGGATATCTATCTTTCCGGTGCATGGAATGATAATAATTTTAATATCAGAGGGATATTGCAATCGCATGGAACCTGCCAGGTCCGCAGCCGTATATCCTCAGTAACTGCAGCAAAACGCGATAATGGTCGGCTCGAAAACTTTATTCATGATATTTCCTTTGAATATAATATGGTATGTCGCTCAACTTAGGAAAAATGTTGTTTTGCTCAATTAGTCGCCGATTCTTTTCAGCGGTTTCATATGATATTAATATTTTTATTGACATCACATACCATTTTGTCCCATATATTTTCAATAAAATTTTAAATAGTTAGCTTAAAAAGCAACCTTTTAAGGATTCATCACAATTTTAGAAAGGCAAATAAAATGTATAATAGCATTTCAGATCCAAAGACAGCAACTGAACATGAGCCCTGCGAGCAAAGAGAATTCATCGGGGACCGGGGAGATTATTTTCTAAACAGAATTCAGGGAGAAACCGGCGTAAATGTATCCGCATGCTATCAGTGCGAACGCTGTACCAATGCCTGCCCTATCAGTGGTTTCATGGATCTCAAGCCTCACCAGATCATTCGCTATGTTCAATTGGGATGGCGCATAAGACTGTTAAAATCCTCAACCATCTGGATATGTTTATCCTGTGAAATGTGTACCACATATTGTCCCAACGAGGTGGATGTGGCAGAAATAATCAATCATTTGCGCATGATGGCAGCCCGTTCATCCATAACTCCCAAGGAAAAAAGCCTTGCCGTATTTCATCATACCTTTCTGGAAGAACTCATCAAGTCCGGAAGAGTAAACGAATTTCGATTGATGAGGGCCTATTATTCAAAACCGGATATTCTGCATGCAAAGATAAAAAACGGAACCTTTAAACAAGAACTTCAGCTGGCCATGACGTTGTTGCGTAAAGGAAGGTTAAAATTATCCGCACCCAAGTCCAAGGCCGTCAAGGAAATTCAAAAAGCTTATTTTCAGACTCGCGGAGAGATCGTTTAATGAAACTATCTTTTTATCCGGGTTGTTCCCTGGAAGGAATGGCCAACGACTATTGCGAGTCCATTTACGCGGTTTTCAAGACGCTGGGTATTGATCTGGTTGAAATAGAAGATTGGTCATGTTGCGGGGCAACGGCGGCCCACAGCCTCAGTGAGGTCATGTCCGTGATTCTGCCCGCAAGGAATCTGGCCGCTGCCGACAAAATGGGGCTTGATATTATTTGTCCATGTTCTTTGTGCTTTAATCGTCTCCTGTTTTCCCAGAAAATGATAAAGAAAAAAATTTTTCATATTCCCTGGCATGTTACCGGAGATAACCGGGTTCTTGATATGACGCGCTTTTTAGCAAAACCTTCCATTATTAAATTGATAAAACAATGCATTTTGAAACCGTTAGACAGCCTGAAAGTGGTCTGCTATTACGGTTGCCAGATGGTTCGTCCTCCGAAAATTACCGGCTACGCAGATTATGAAAATCCCCAAACCCTGGATCACATTTCTGCGGCAGCGGGCGCCCGGGTCATTGACTGGTCTTATAAATCCACATGTTGCGGTGCAAGCATCGGCATCGGTCGCAGGGAAATCGTGGAATCTCTTTCAAAAAGGATTTTGCAGAAAACCCAACAGGCCGGGGCCGAAGCCATTGTGGTCTCCTGTCCGTTGTGCCAGTCCAATCTGGATATCGTTCAAAAAGATCGATCCGAACCACCGACGCCAATATTTTATATTACGGAATTACTCCGATTGAGTTTTAACGACAAAGGAAATCCAAAATGGTTTAAGATGCATGTTGCAGATCCTGTGCCGCTTTTAAAAGCAAAGGGTTTACTGTAAAAATTATGGAATCTTATCTCAAAAACCCGGTGGGGAAAGTTATCGTTATTGGCGGAGGCATTGGAGGAATTCAGTGTGCCCTGGATCTGGCGGATACGGGTTTTTATGTCTATCTTGTTGAAAAATCGCATACTCTCGGTGGAACCATGGCGCGTCTGGACAAAACCTTTCCCACCAATGATTGTTCAACCTGTATGTTTTCTCCTAAAATGGTCCATGCCGCCGGTCATGCCAATATCGAAATTCTTTGCTTAAGCCGCTTGCTGGAATTAAACGGAGCGCCCGGGCGATTTACCGCACGGATTGAAAAACAGCCCCGATATATCAATGAGGAAAAATGCATCGCATGCGGAGAATGTGCTGAAAAATGTCCAATAAAAGTGCCGGATCCCTTTAACGGGGAGCTGGGAACACGAAAGGCGGCTTTTCTGACATTTCCCCAGGCAGTCCCTTTAAAATATGCAATAGATGCCAAGAATTGCCTCTACTTTACCAAAGGAAAATGCGGCATCTGCAAAAAGATCTGTCCGGCTGAAGCCGTTGAATACGATCAAAAACCTGAGATTTTACAAATTGAAGCTGGTGCGGTTATCCTCTCAACCGGTTTTGAACCGGCGTTAACGGAAATGGAGGGAGAGTATGGTTATGGAAGATATAAAAACGTTGTCACCTCCCTTCAGTATGAACGAATGTTATCGGTCACAGGTCCCTATGGCGGACACATCCGGCGGCCGTCGGATGGGAAAGTCCCGCGCAAGGTGGCCTGGATTCAATGTGTCATGTCGCGGGATCTTGCCCGAAACAGGCCCTTTTGTTCTTCGGTCTGCTGCATGTATGCTGCAAAACAGGCGGTATTAACCCGCAGCCATGAACCGGATACCCAAACAACCATTTATTTTATGGATATTCGAGCCCACGGTAAAGGGTTTGACCAATATATCGATCGTGCCCGTAAACGGCACGGCGTGCGAACCAAAAGATCTATGATTTCAGTAGTTTACCTAAACCCAGAAAATGACGATTTGATCATTGAAACATTTGATCATCGTTTAAATCGTAAAAAGGAAGAAGCGTATGATCTGGTCGTTCTTTCCACCGGTTTTAAACCATCGGATGATTTTATCAACATAGCAAAACAGCTGGGGCTTGTTACCAACCCATATGGATTTTTAAGTACCGAATTTGATGAACCGGTATCCACTTCCAAACCCGGAGTCTTTGTGTGCGGCGGAATTGAATCGCCAAAAGATATTCCCGAAACCGTCATACAGGCCGGTGCGGCCGCAGCCGAGGCTTCCATATTAATTAATGCGGCGAGAAATTCTGAAATTGTATGTGATAAAGTCCCGGATGAAGCGCCCATGGATATCACGCCGCGCGTTGGCGTGCTGATTTGCCATTGCGGCACCAATATTGCCGGTGTCGTGAATATACAAAACGTCCTTGATTACGTAAAAAATTTGCCCCAGGTGACTTTTGCCACCGATTTTTTGTTCACCTGTTCCACCGAAACTCAGAAAACCATTACCCAACTGATTAAAGAGCATCGCCTGAACCGCATCGTAGTGGCTGCATGTTCGCCAAAAACCCATGAACCTTTGTTTCAGGATACGTTGCGCAAGGCGGGTTTAAACCCTTATTTGTTCGATATGGCAAGTATCAGAGATCAATGTGCCTGGGTTCATGGGAACGATCCTGAAAAAGCCACCAAAAAGTCAAAGGCGCTTATTCGAGCGAGTGTGGCCCGCGCCGTAGAATTGGAACCTTTATATGACAGTTCATACCGGACCGATAATCATGGATTGGTTATCGGTGGAGGTGTGGCCGGGATGACGGCTGCTCTGACCGTTGCGGATCAGGGATTTCATGTTCACCTTGTGGAAAAAAATGACCGGCTGGGTGGTTTTGCAAGAAATCTGAAATTTACACTGGAAGGTAATTCCCCTCCTAAGTTGATCCGTTATCTGATTGAAAGAATTACCCATCATCCGAACATTACGGTTTATTTAAGAAGCAGACTGATTTCTCATAACGGACATGTGGGAGCATTTTATGGAACGGTTCAAAATGAAAATGGCCCCGTACCTATTCGGTATGGGGCCGTAATTGTTGCAACCGGGGGCCGGCCGTATGAGCCTACGGAATATCTTTACGGAAAAAACAAACGTGTCCTTACTCAGGTGGAGTTTTCAAAACGGCTTGTGGAGGATTCATCTTGGGCAAGTCGGCTCAACAGAATTGTGATGATCCAGTGCGTTGGATCACGGGAACCTGACTTCCCTTTTTGCAGCAGAGTATGCTGTGCTGCGGCCGTGAAAAACAGTATCCAATTGAAAGAGATTAACCCCGGCGCCAGGATCATTATTTTGTATCGAGATGTAAGAACTTTTGGGTTCAAAGAACTTTATTATTTAAAAGCCAGGCAAAAAGGAGTCCTCTTTTTCCGGTATATTCCCGAAGAAAAACCAAAAGTATATGATGATAACGGAAATCTGACCGTCGATTTTACGGATCGAAGCTTGAATCAAAATTTTCGAGTTGACCCTGACCTTGTGGTGTTAAGCTCCGGTATTCGACCCAATGAGGGCGCCAAGCAGATCGCCCGGCTCCTTAAACTTTCTATGGTTAATGAAGGCTTTTTCCTGGAAGCCCATGTAAAATTGAGGCCGGTGGAATTTGCCACTTCCGGAGTTTTTCTGGCAGGATTGGCCCACAGTCCCAGGTTTATTGAAGAGACCGTAACCATGGCCAAAAGCGCGGGTCAGCAGGCCATGAAGATTTTATGTAAAAAGGAGATGACCATTTCCGCGGCAAAAGCCGAAGTAGATCCTGAGAAATGTTCCGCATGTCTGCTCTGCGTTCGCCTATGTCCTTATGGTGCACCTTTTATAAATGAAGACGGTGTATCCCAGATCCCTCCGTCGTCATGCGCCGGATGCGGCATTTGTGTTTCAGAATGTCCTTCAAAGGCAATCACATTGAAGCATTGCACCGACGATCAGATTCTTGCTAAAATTGATGCCCTGCTGGAACCGACCGATTCATCTTTCCTTGTTCCGATATAGGGCGGATATTCAGTGAGTTCGCCTCGTTCATTCCCTTTGATATTCATGAATTGAAAATTCTTTTGGAATACTGTATGTTTAAATATTGAGTGTCGTACCCTTTAATTCTTCAGAATACTTATCTAATTTCGCTTGGACAGGTCTTATTCAAGTGAATTTCGAAGACAGCGGACTATCGCCATTTATTTTCTTCAAGGCGATATAAACCTTGACATTGCAACGTGACCCAATATTTTAAGATTTATGAAATATTTGAAATCGTATAAAAAGTTGTCTATTTAACCCTTATAAAGCCCGATGTTACCCATGCCGTATGAAAACTGAAGAATTTTTACAAGAACATAAATATTATAGAACACTTATTGAGAGTGCTACGGATTATGTCGTTGCTGTAAACCGCAACTATCAGATCATCATGGCCAACGAGCTTTTTAAAAATGAATTCGGTATGCAATCCAATAATACCTGTTACAGGGTATGGAAAAACAGAGATGAGAAATGTGAAGAATGTCTGGTGGAAAAAACCTACCGGGATGGCCTCGGGCACTGGAATGTAGAAAACGTTATTACGAAGGATGGCAGAGTTGCCAATATGCTGATTAGAACGATTCCGGTCAAGAATAAGCGTGGCGAGATCGTTTATGTCATGGAAAGAGCCACGGACATCACAAAAAGACAGCACCTTCAGGAAAACATTGACAATTTGGGAGGCAACCTGGAAGAGATGCTGGCCAATCGTCTGGAAGATTTGCAAAAATCCGAAGAGAGATATCGAACCATATTTGAACGCTCCCGTGATGCGATCATTCTTACCGACCCCGGTGGAAGGATCGTTGAGGTTAACCAGGCAGGGGTCCATATACTGGGCTATGAGACCCAGAAAGAAGTTTTGGCACTAAAATCTACCGCCAAGCTCTTTGTTGACAAACAGGATTTCATTGAGCTCCAGAAAAGAGTCTCCCAGGAGGGTTTCGTTGTGGAATTTGAAACCCGTCTGATGGGTAAAAATGATTCAGAATTTTATGCGTTGATTACATCGAACGTAACGGTGGATGTTGGCGGTAAGATTACCGGCTATGTAATAATTATCAGAGACATTACCAAGAGAAAAATGTCACAACAGCAAATCGAGAAGCGGAATATCCGGCTGGATATTTTAAATTCCATCTCTGAAACCGTTAGCAGCAGTCTGAATCTTGATGAGATACTCAGTAGCACGATCGATAAAACCCTTGAGTTGCTGGAGTCTGACAGTGTCAGGATTTATTTAATAGACGATAAAAAAAAATTCCTCAAATTGGTGGCGCATAAAGGGCTTTCCAGTGAATTAATCGCCAAGCCCTTTATGAAACATCGTAAACCCGGGGACGGACTATTGGGTCAGACCATACTTGACGGTGAAACACGATTGGTGGACAATTATTTGCGATCCCAAGATCCCTATGTGGATTTCATGATCGAAGAGGGCCTGCATACAACCGCTTATATACCGCTGTCAACCAAAGGGAAGTTGATGGGGGTCATGTGCGTCAGCAGCCATTACCCGGTTGAGCTTGCAGCCGAGTATATTGAATTCTTGACCGCTATCGGCAACCAGATCGGCGTTGCCGTGGACAATTCAAATCTATATGAAAATATAAAGAGGGCCTATGAGGAACTCAAAGATGCACAAGAACAGATCGTGCAGTCAGAAAAACTGGCCTCTTTGGGTAAATTGGCCGCTACCATTGCTCATGAAATAAACAATCCTTTGGCGGCAGTTCTCACTTATATCCGTTTAATGATTAAACTGAAAGATCGGAATAAATTTTCTCCCGAGAGACTTGAGGACATTTCCCGATATTTGTTTACCATGGAGTCGGAAACTGCCAGGTGCGGCGAAATCGTGAAAAATCTTTTGGCCTTTTCCCGCCAGTCTGACATCAAAATCAAAAGCACCCGCATTACAGACATTATTGACAGGGCTCTTGTTCTTATTGCCCATGATTTGGAAATTAAAGATATACAGCTTAGAAAAAACATTGCACCGGATCTGCCCAACGTTCAATGCGATTTTCAGCAGATTCAACAGTCCCTATTAAATCTCATGTACAATGCTTCGGATGCGATGCCGGACGGCGGAATCCTGACGGTAACGGCCAACAGAAAGGAAGGGGATAAGGGATTTTTAGATGTCTCGGTTTCCGATACGGGGTGCGGCATTATCGAGGAAGACAAGGAAAGAATTTTTGATCCTTTTTTTACAACCAAAGAAGAGGGAAAAGGCGTGGGCCTCGGTTTGTCTGTGGTATATGGCATTATTACTCGGCATAACGGTACCATAACAGTGGAAAGCAAGCCAGGCAAAGGAAGTACATTCAAGATGAGTCTGCCGTTAGCCCCATTGGAAACGCAAATGCAAAATGGATATTTATACGATACAGAAACCTGAAACTTTTATTCATAAAAATGGAAGGAATCGATAATGACCAAAAAGGCTCGTATTCTTGTGGTTGATGATGAAGCACCCATGCGAGAAGCGCTTTATGACTGGCTCAAAGAGGATGGTTATGAGGTTGGCTTGGCCCAAAGCGGCGAAGATGCCATTGCCATTGCCACGGAAAAAAGCTGGGATGTGATTTTGCTGGATCTGAAAATGCCGGGTATGGACGGATTGGAAACATTGAAGCACCTTAAAGGCAAACCCGTGGACACGGATGCTGAGATACTCATGATGACTGCCTATGCTACGGTAGATACCGCCGTTCAGGCCATGAAGGAAGGTGCTTTTGATTATTTGGTCAAACCGTTCGCCCCTGACGAGATCGAAATGCAAATCAAGAAGATTGTCGCCCATCGAGAGCTGGTTTTAGAGAATATTTTACTGCGTCAAAAGCTGGAGGAAAGATCAAAATATGATGAAATCATAGGAAAAAGTGACGCCATGCAAGAAATTTACGATTTAATTTCCCAGGTGGCGCCCACCGACTCCACCGTACTGATAACCGGTGAAAGCGGCACCGGTAAGGAACTGATCGCACAGGCAATTCACGGAAACAGTCAGCGCTGTTACATGCCGTTTATTGCCGTAAGTTGCGGGGCGTTGCCCGATACCTTGTTGGAGAGCGAATTGTTCGGCTACGAAAAGGGCGCCTTCACCGGTGCGGAGCATACCAAAAAGGGTCGCTTTGAAATGGCCGATAAAGGAACTCTTTTCTTAGATGAAATCGGTGATATCAGTTTAAAAACCCAGGTGGATCTTTTAAGGGTTTTGCAGCGAAAAGAGTTCAGACGTCTGGGGGGTCAGGAAGAAATTAAAGTAGACGTGCGTATTTTAGCAGCTACCCATCAAGATTTGAAAAAGGCGATTTCTGAAAACAAATTTCGTGAAGATCTTTTTTACCGTTTGAACGTCATCTCTATTCCTGTACCACCGTTGAGGAAACGAAAGGATGATATCCCACTGCTGGTAAAAGCATTTATACGCAGGTATTGTCTGGAAATGAATAAAGAGTTGGTAAAAATATCGTCTTCGGCTTTGAAATTGCTGATGGATTACGATTGGCCCGGAAATGTGAGAGAACTGGAAAATGTCATCGAAAGGGCGCTGGTTATCGGGCGGGGCAAAGAAATCGTGATAGAGGACCTTCCTTTTACACGCAAGCAATTAGAACCTGAAAAAATGCCCGATTCATTAAAATTAATGGAAAAAATTCATATCAAGAGAATTCTGAAAGAAACAGATTGGAACATCAGCAAAACAGCGCGTCTTCTGGAAATTGACCGCCAGACGCTCTATAATAAAATTGCAAAATATAAGATTGAAAAGGAATCATA
>JASFLX010000016.1:0-26659 GCA_050117895.1 Desulfobacterales bacterium
GCAACTAAAATGTGGTCACTATTTTTCAAATAACGTATTATTTGGTCCATTATCCGCTTTTACAGCCTTCAAAACTTTATCTATTCGTGATCCGTAGTCAAAAGATTCATCGTAAAAAAATTTGAGATCCGGCATATACCGCAAACCCAACCGGCGAGCAAGTGTACGTTTTACATACCCCAGAGCACTTTTAAATCCTTCTGCCGCCTCTTCCAAACTTTTTTGGTTTCCGGGTGCAACAAAGTATATCCGAGCAATTCTTAAATCTCGAGACATTTTCACATCTGTAATACTGGCCTTTTCAAGACGAGGATCTTTTACTTTTTTCAGCAATATTTCCGACAACACTTTTTGTATCTGGCCACTGACTCTGTCAGACCGCGCAAATGGTTTCATAAATTGATGATCTCCATTTCACTGTCGATGATCTCGGCCAGATTCAACTCCTCTGCCAGATTAAAAATCTTGTCTATCTTGGAGTTTATGACCTTTCGGTTGTTGCCGACCAGGGAAAACCCTATCACTGCCTTTTGATAGATGTCATTTGATCCGACCTCTGCAACCGAAACATTAAAATTGTTGCGCAGCCGGCTAATGATCGATTTTACAATTTTCCTTTTGCCTTTTAAAGAGCGGCAATCATGTAACCTGAATGTGATAGTTCCTAAACCCGCAACCATGTCACTCTCACTCTTTAAGTTCAGGTTTGATCTCCTCAAGGTAATAACATTCTATGATATCACCCACCTTGATGTCATTATATTTTTGGATACCGATCCCGCATTCATAACCGCTCTGGGCTTCTTTGATATCGTCTTTGAAATGCCGGAGGGAAGAAATTTTACCGTCATGACAGACAACCCAATCCCTGAGGACACGCGCAAGCTGCCCCCGCTCTATTTTCCCTTCAGTGACATAGCAACCTGCGATAGCCCCAACTTTTGGGACATGAAACACTTCGCGGACTTCGGCTTTTCCCAGGATCCGTTCTTCAAAAGTAGACGACATCATACCGAGTATGGCATCCTTGATGTCTTTTATAATATCATAAATGACATTATAAAAACGTATGTCCACGTTTTCTTCATGAGCAAGCGCCTGAATTTTAGAAGTGGGACGAACGTTAAACCCTATAATTATGGCATCAGAAACGGTGGCCAGGGAAATATCCGATTCGGTCAACGTGCCGGTAGCTGAATGAACCACGTTAATTTTAACTTCCTCGTTGGAAAGTTTTATCAACGCCTCCTCAAGGGCTTCGATAGAGCCATGCACATCGGTTTTAATTATGAGATTGAGATCTTTAACCCTGTTTGTCTGTATCTGCTCATAAAGTTTTTCAAGACTTAATCTGCTGGTTTTCGCCAGTTCTTTAGACCGTTGTTTCTTTATTCGATGCGAACTGACCTGCTTGGCATTCTTTTCGTCTAACAGCGAAAGCAACTCATCGCCGGCATTCGGGACACCTGAAAGCCCGATTATTTCAACCGGCATTGAAGGTCCGGCGGACGTTAAATTCATTCCCCTGTCATTCACCAAGGCTCGTATTTTTCCATAGTGTATGCCGCAAACCACTGGATCATGAATCTTCAGAGTTCCCTGCTTAACCAGAACCGTGGCAACAGCACCTCTGCCTGAATCAAGCTTTGCTTCAACCACGTAACCCATGGCAAGCCGATCCGGATTTGCTTTAAGCTCCAATATTTCTGCCTGAAGAAGAACCATTTCAAGCAGATCATCAATCCCCTGCTCCATCTTGGCGGAAACCTGGACAAAAATAGTATCACCGCCCCAATCTTCAGGTACAAGACCTGCATCCGCAAGTTCACGCTGAACCCGTTCAGGATCGGCATTTTCTTTGTCTATTTTATTAATTGCCACGATGATCGGGACTTTTGCGGCTTTTGAGTGGTTTATCGCCTCAATGGTTTGGGGCATAACACCATCATCAGCGGCAACAACCAGAATGACCAGGTCCGTGACCTTGGCACCACGGGCACGCATTTCAGTAAACGCCTCATGCCCCGGCGTATCCAGAAATACAATCTGGCCTTTATCTGTAGATACATTGTAGGCCCCGATATGTTGGGTGATTCCCCCGGCTTCATTTTCCGTAACTTTGGTTTTTCTTATTACATCAAGAAGAGAGGTTTTCCCATGATCCACATGTCCCATAATAGTAACTACCGGCGGCCTTTCGATGAGCTTTTCCGGATCATCCTTTTCTATCTTTAAAACAGTTTCTTCTTCAAAAGAGGCTTTTTCCAGTTCGTAATCGAATTCTGCGGCCACAAGAACGGCGGTATCAAAATCTATAACCTGGTTAACCGTTGCCATAACACCCAAAGCCATCAGCTTTTTGATCATTTCTCCGGCTTTAATTCCCATTCGTTTTGCCAAATCAGACAGGGCAATGGCCTCATCAATTTTTATTCTACGTTTGATGGCTTTAGGAGTAGTTATCAAAGGCTTTTGTTTCACCAGTGTGGTTTTAGCCTTTGCAGCCTTTCGCCCCTTACGAATCCGATTACCCTTAATATAAAGATCGGCCCCCTCAACCACCTCTTTTTTCCGGAAGGAGATTTTCTTTTTGAAAAATTTTCTATCCCTTGCAGCTTCGTCGAGCTTTTTTGTCCATTTCTTTTTTTTCTTTTTGTCTTTTACAGGCTCCTCTGTCGGTGGTGATTCGGGTTCAGACACCTCTGTCGGTGGTGATATTTTTTCAAGTTTTGCTTTGGGTTTATGTACCCGATCTTTTTCGATTTTGGGCTCTTTTTTTTCAGGATCGGGGGTTACGGGCAGTTTTATAATCTTTGCCGGAACATCTTTTTCAACCTTTTTAGCGGCTTTTTTCTTTTTCAATTTCTTTAAAGCCACCGGTTTCATGACTTTAGGTTTTTCTTTCGAAACAATGGGTTGTGTAACGGCTTCTTCAGGTGCATCCTCCTTGACGGTTGTGTCTTTCTCTACAGCCTTTTTCCCTTTGACAATAGGTTCGGATGCATCTTCCTTGATCACCTCTTCCGTTTCTTTTTCCGGAGGGATTTCTTTTTCTTTAAGCGCTTTTTCAGACGATTGAGCAGCAACTTCTGTTTTTTCGGAATGCTGTTCCGGTTCAATAGCCGTCTCTGGCTGAACCGCTATTGGCTGCACACGTTTTTTCCGTCTTCGGATAATCGACGGCTTTATACGCGTTTCCTCAACCTCTTTTTGTGGTGAGCCAAGTAAATTCATTTTTATCCTGTTCACAGCTTTATCATCCAGAGAACTCATATGGCTTTTGACATCAATATCCATATTCCGTATCTTTTCGAGCAGTTCCTTATTTGTTACGTTAAGATCTCTGGCAAGTTCATATATTCTGATCTTTGCCATCCATCCCCCCTGAATTCGGTTATTACCGAACTTTTGCTTATATATTTTCTCAATATGTTAATTTGATCGATTTAAAAAACCAACCCGACCCGTATATGGGCTATCCGTCATCTTCTGAAGTATTATCGACTGATAAAGACTGTCCGGACATCCGCTCGTCACTATCGCTAGTTTCTTTTAAGACCTCCCGAACATCTGAACCCACTGACTTCTCATCACTATCCGCTTCATCATCCGGTATAACTTCTTCAGATATGTCATCGATCGTCTCTTCTTTTAAGGCCTCCCGAACATCTGAACCCACTGACTTCTCATCACTATCCGCTTCATCATCCGGTATAACTTCTTCAGATATGTCATCGATCGTCTCTTCTTTTAAGACCTCCCGAACATCTGAAACCGCTGAATTCCCATCGCCATCCAATTCATCATTGGGCAAATCTTCATTGGGTAGCTCATCGGCCGTTTCTGTGCTTACCATATATTTTCTTGAAGTTTCGATCAGTTGCATGGCTTTTTCTTCGTCAATGTCTCTGATCTGAATCAAATCTTTTACCGAAGAATTGCTGAGTTCCTCAGCAGAAAAAAATCCCTTTTCATACAAAGCATCCGCCATGCTAATCCCAACGCCCGGCAATGAAACCAGAGAGTCGTAGCCATCTTGCATGGCTTTACTGTATCGTGTTTCACTGATGACATCAAGATGCCATTTAGTCAGTTTTGAGGCCAAACGAACATTTTGCCCTCTTTTCCCGATGGCTATTGAAAGAAATTCGTCGGGTACAATGACTTCCATGGATTGATTCTCTTCATCAATAATAACTCTGGATATTTCGGCAGGTGCAAGTGCATTGCATACAAATTTTGCAGGATCAATATGCCAGGATATAATATCTATTTTCTCCCCCTTAAGCTCCTGAACAACGTTTTGTACACGACTCCCTTTCATTCCGACACAGGCGCCAACCGGGTCTATATCCGAATCGTTGGAAGTCACTGCAAATTTTGCGCGGATTCCGGGTTCACGAACCGCACCCATAATAGTTACGATACCCTCGCTGATTTCCGGAACTTCTGTTTTGAAAAGACAAATCAGAAAATCAGGATGTGTCCTCGAAAGAATAATTTGCGGGCCGCGAGTTTCATGAAGCACATCCACTATATATGCTCTGATACGATCCCCCCGTCGATACGATTCCTTAGGAATCTGTTCTCTTGCCGGAAGAATACCTTCGGTTTGCCCTAAATTAACAATAATGTCGTTACGGTCAAAACGCTGTACAATTCCGTTGATAATTTCACCTTTTCGACCCACAAAACTCGAATAAACCGCATCCCTCTCCGCGTCTTTCATTTTCTGTATAATAACTTGTTTGGCCGACTGTGCCGCGATACGTCCAAAAGTGGAAGTATCCATTTTTGTGCCGAGGCTGTCACCGATTTCGCATTCCGAATCCAGCTTGCGCCCTTCTTCAAGGCTTATTTGAAGATCGGGCTCTGTAATCTCTTCAGCCACATCTTTAAACTGGAATACTTCAATTTCCCCGGTTGCATCATTGTATTGAACTTCAATATCTACCTTGGTCCCAAACTTTTTTCTCGCAGCAGATTCCAGGGCTTCCTCAAGAGCTTTGATAAGCACCTCGCGGTTAATACCCTTGTCTCGACTAACCTGTTCAATGACACGTTTTATATCTGCTATAAACATTCGTTTTTCCTCGTTATTCTAAATATCAACTGTTGTCCGAATAAAACCCTGATTATTCAGCCAAGGGTGAACATTCGGGCTAATCAGCAAGTCGCGCCGTAATAATTTCCTGGTAAGGAATACATGCGATTTTACCATTGACCGACAGTTTTACCATCTCTTCAGATATGCCCATAAGGATACCTTTAAATTTTTTTTGGCCGTCAACAGGTTGAGCGGTTTTAATTTTTACACGGTTTCCTTTGAATCTATCAAAGTCACGCCTTTTTCCAAGGGGACGATTCGGTCCCGGCGATGAGACCTCCAGACGGTATGGCCCGGTATCTTCAAGATATACATCCAAAAGATCGCTCGACTGGCGGCTGATATGCACACAGTCATCAAGGGTAACTCCTCCGGGTCCGTCTATAAAAAGGCGGAGTATCCTCCCACCCGCTTCCCTCTGATATTCAAGGTGGACCAACTCCAATCCCTCGGTTTCACACAGCGATTCTATTAATTCTCTTGCCTGTGCAACAATTATTTCCTTATTCACCGGAGATCGGTTTTTATGTGTCCGGGTCTTGACCTTAAATTTTAATTTGTTCTTTGCTTTTTTATTTTGACCTTTCAATGGCCTATCGATTTGATGAATTCGACTTTTTAGAAATTCATCAAATTGTCCCCCATAAAAAATAAAAACGGGCTTTCGCCCGTTTCTTCTAATACAGGTAGATCTTAGTGGATCGAGAGACTTTATCTGTTCATGAAAATAACCATAAGAAAAAAATTAACTCCAAACCACACATACATAGCCAAAATCTACGCTTAGATAAAAAACCTTAATAATAAACAAGGCGAACATCCAATGGAGCGGGCAACGAGATTTGAACTCGCGACTCCAAGCTTGGGAAGCTTGTACTCTACCACTGAGTTATGCCCGCGCGTGGATATTCGTAAAATAATAAAAAAAAAATCCCTTGTCAATATAATTAAATAATAAATCCTAAATTCTGCGTTATCTGTTTTGAAAAAAGATATTAAGAAATTTAGGTAAATTTTTAAAGCGGTAATAGCATTCGGATTAGCTTATAAGATCGCGTATGCTTTTAAGTCTTATACGAATTTCATCGAGGGAGATGGTTGAAGGTTTTGCTTTTTTTTCATCCGGTTTGATTTTTAAATGCTGTTTGGCCCCTTGAATTGTAAATTTCTTATCATACAAAAGGTGTTTTATTTTTAGAATCAACTCAATGTCACTTTTCCGATACAGCCTCTGACCTGAATCAGATCGTTTGGGATTTATTTTTTTGAACTCACTCTCCCAGAATCTCAAAACATACGCCGGGACCCCAACAATTGCACTGACTTCTCCCACCTTGAAATAAAGCTTATCCGGCAGTTCTTTTTGATAAGAAGTGTGATCTTCCATTGTTTAACCCACAGCTTTTAATAGGTTAGCAACCGTTCAGTCTTTTGCAGCAAGTCAATTTCAAACAATCGGTACTATTTTTAAAAAGCTGGTAAGTTAAAAGATTATACAGACGGCAGGGTTGCGTCAATCTTTCTCAAAAGCCTGTCCGAAATGCTTTTATGAAGATTATTTACCCGGTTATCTTCCAAAGTTTCACTGGAAGATCTGTAGGTTATTCTAAATGAGATACTTTTTCTCCCTGCAGGAATAGGATCACCTTCAAAAACATCAAACAGGTGTAAGTTTTCCACCAGCTCTTCATTTAAATCCATAACGCTTTGCAGGATTTTATTTGCCTCAATATCCTTATCAACGATCAGAGTAATATCCCTTGATGTGGCCGGGAACTTTGGAATTGGCGAAACAGATTTAGTATCCGGCATGTGACTTATTAGTTTATCAAAATTAAATTCAAAAATAAAGGCCGTTTGTTTTAAATCATAATTCGTGAGCACTTTAGGATGTAATTCTCCGACAAGTCCTATAGGTTCATCTTTTATAATAACCTGGGCCGTAAATCCGGGCTTTGTATAAAAACAGGATGCCATCGGCATATGGGTAAAGTCTGAGTTAACAATGCCCAGGTTTCCCAGAAGTTCTTCAACAACGCCTTTTATATCATAAAAATCACAATCGATTTCCTTGGAAAACCAAACCGCATCCTCTCTTTTTCCCGTCCAAAGACCTGCCAGCATTTCAATTTCATCAGGCAGGCTGTCTTTTTGGCCGGTTTTAAAAAAGACGTTGCCAATCTCGAACAGCTTGAGATTTCTGTTTTGAACCGATATGTTGTATTTCATAGTTTCAAGAAGTCCGGGTATAAGAGACGTTCTCATTATCGACTGATCTTCAGACAGAGGATTTAAGACATTTATAACCTGTCTTTTTTTATCATCCGGCTCAAGATTGAGGCGATCACATGATAGATAATTGATAAAACTATAATTTATTGCTTCATTAAATCCCAAACCGGTCATCAGGCATTTGATTCGATCCCTTGATTCGATCTTTTTTGATGGATGCCTGGCTTCAGCAGGTATTAGTGGAAAGGTTGTTTTGATGTTGTTGTAACCGAATAGACGTGCAATTTCTTCTGTAATGTCTTCAAATCGAGTGATATCGACTCTGCAGGATGGGGGAATAACCCGAAGTCTGTCATTGTCAATCTTATGCACTTGAAATTCAATCGATTTTAAATGATTTTCAATATCGTTTATACCCAGGTCAATACCCAGCCGGCGGTTTAATGCCGTTCCGCTGATATCGATGATCCGGTCAGATAAAGGGTTTGGATATTCATCAATTGTACCTTTAATAAGTTTACCGCCACCGATTTCAGCAATGAGCTGCGTGGCTCGATGTAATGCAGTAATGGTTCCTTTGGGATCGACGCCACGTTCGAAACGGTGTGAGGCATCCGTGTTTAACCCCGTTTTTTTTGAAGTCTTTCGGATGCTCACCGGATCAAAATATGCACTTTCAAGAAGAATTTTTGTTGTGGAATCTTCAATTTCGGAATTCAATCCGCCCATAACCCCTGCAAGGGCGACCGGTTTTTCACCGTCGCAAATCATAAGCATTTCCCGGTCAAGGCGGCGTTCTTTCCCGTCAAGAGTGACAAAGGATTCGCCTTCCCCGGCTGTACGCACCACAATCCGGTGTTCAGCAAGGCGGTCAAAGTCAAAGGCATGAAGCGGTTGGCCGCTTTCCATCATTACAAAATTGGTTATATCCACAATATTGTTAATCGGTTTCAAACCCACCGAAACCAAGCGATCCTGAAGCCAGAAAGGAGACCGACCAACAGTAATATCAAAAACAAGGCTGGCGGCATATCTTGGACAAAGCTCAGGATCCATTATGGTTATAGAGGTATAGTCTGAAATGTCATCAAAGGATTCCGGCAGACAAATTTCAGGATAAGTTACCTTTTTTTTCTGAAATGCCGCAATTTCGCGAGCCGTTCCGATTATACTTAGGCAATCCGGTCTGTTTGGAGTCAGATCAATTTCAAGCACAGGGTCTGACAGACCAAGGGCCTTGTTCAGCGGGAAACCCACCGAATGGTTTGGGCCAAGCTCCATGATGCCGTCACTATTGGCACCGAGCCCAAGTTCGATCTCGCTGCAGATCATGCCTTCTGAAGCCTCCCCCCGGATGATGCTTTTTTCAAGGATTGTGCCTTTCGGAAAACAGGTGCCAGGCATGGCACAGGGTACAAGCATATCATATTTGACATTGGGAGCACCACAAACTACGGTGATGATGCGATCACCGATATCAACTCTGCAAAGTTTCAACTTATCGGCATTCGGATGGGGATCTATTTTGACTAACCGGCCGATGACAACACGATTTAAATAATCATAACGGTCTGAAACCGCTTCAACTTCAAGACCGGCCATGGTGAGAGCATCGGCCAAATCGTTAACATCCATATCTATGTCAACATATTCTTTTAACCAGCTTAAACTAACCTTCATGTTAAAACTGCCTTAAAAATCTTAGATCATTCTCAAAATACTTACGAATGTCATCAATTCCGTATTTCAGCATAGCAATCCGTTCCACGCCCATGCCGAAAGCAAAACCGGTATAACAGGTTGTATCATATCCAACGTTTTCAAAAACAGCGGGATGAACCATGCCGGCGCCGATAACTTCAAGCCATCCGGTATGTGAGCATACTCTGCATCCATCCCCTTTACAGATAACACATCTTATATCGACTTCAGCACTCGGTTCTGTGAAAGGAAAAAAACTGGGCCGGAATCTGAGACTGGTTTCCGGGTCGAATATCTGGTGAACAAATGTGGTCAAGACACCCTTAAGGTCACCGAATGAAACATTTTCATCGACCAGAAGCCCTTCAATCTGGTGAAACATGGGGGTGTGCGTCAAATCGGAGTCACAGCGGTATACCTTGCCGGGTGCAATAATTCTTACCGGAGGTTTCTGCTTTTCCATTATCCGGGGCTGAGTAGGAGACGTATGCGTACGAAGGACAATGTTGTTGGATATATAAAATGTGTCCTGCATATCTCTCGCAGGATGATTTTTAGGGATATTAAGGGCTTCAAAATTGTAATAATCTGTTTCAACCTCAGGCCCTTCTGCAACATCAAATCCCAGTCGTACAAAAATATCGCATATTTGTTGGGTAATCTGGGTAATGGGATGCAACGATCCTCGCGGGATGACTCTTCCGGGCAGCGAAACATCAATTCGGTTGTCTGTATCATAAGAAGGAGTTTCAAGTTGCTTTATGGCCTTTTTAAATAATTCATCGAGGTTTTTTTTTGTTTGGTTTGCCTTTTTACCTGCTTCGGGTCTGATTTCCCTTGGCAGGTTTGAAATATTCCTCAAATATTGAGTCACCATACCTTTTCGACCCAAATACCTGACCGAAATGGCTTTGATGCTTTCACGATCAGAAGCAGCTTCAAGTTCCTTCAGAGCCTCTTTTTTAATCTGTTCTAAAGTTTTTTCCAATTTTTCGATCTATCTATAACCAAAAGTTAGGTCGCTTGGCTCATCCCGCCATATAGCGGAGGAATGTATCATTAGAATTCAAAAAAATCTTGTTCCAAAATATACGAATATTTTTTTGTTGTAAAATTCCCCAAACCTTGGGTTAGAGCTGTTCCGATGCTAAATTTGCAATTTGAGCAAATCCCGATGGATCAGATATTGCTAATTCAGCGAGAACTTTTCGGTCCAAATAAACACCGGCAAGTTTTAATCCGTGTATGAATTTACTGTAAGATAGATTATTCATTCGTGCCGCTGCATTAATTCTTGTGATCCATAGTTTTCGGAAATCACGCTTGCGTGCCTTACGATCCCGATAAGCATACATAAGCGCCTTATCTACAGCATCGGCTGCGGTGCGAAACAATTTGCTACGGCCGCCGCGATGCCCTTTTGCCATTTTCAAAATTTTTTTTCGACGTCTTTTTGCTTTAAAACCTCTTTTGACTCGCATAAATCTTCTCCTGAATATTCTAATTCGTAACGTTATCGGGCACAAAATCAGTTTCCCATGCAGAAACTGGATGGGAACTCACTACAAATCAACTATCCATTGGGAAGAAGCAGTTTAACCATCTTTTTATCGGATTTTTTGATGATTTGACTCTGCCTTAACGCACGTTTTCGTTTCGTGGTTTTTTTTGTTAAAATATGATTTGCATGTGATTTTGCAAAGACGAATTTGCCTGTACCTGTTTTTTTAAAACGCTTTGCCGCAGCTTTGTTAGTTTTTATTTTTGGCATTATATCTTCTCCGTATCAAACATAGATGGCGTGAACCACAAAAATATGCAAGCCCACGCCATCTTTATGAAAAAATAAGTAAAAAAACTTTTTTTATTTCTCAATAAATTAAGTGGGTTCAACTCCTCCTTGTTATTGAGAACTTATCATCTAACCGATTATATTAAATTCATAAATAATCGAATTCATCAATAAGTTTTGAACACAATTATTTTGTCGATGGTTTTGGCGATAGGACCATAATCATTGTGCGACCTTCAAATTTAGGCTGCTGTTCAACCAATGCAATTTCTTCCGTTTCCTGAACAACCCTTTCGAGCAAATCTCGACCCAGCTGAGAAAGCGTAATCTCACGTCCTCTGAAAATAACGGTTACCTTGACTTTGTCCTTTCTTTCAATGAACTTTTTGATATGACTGATTTTGGTCTTAAGATCATGTTCACCGGTCTTTGGGCGTAATTTTATTTCTTTAAGCTGAAAAGTCGCCTGCTTCTTTTTTGCTTCCTGTCTCTTTTTGGTCAATTCATATTTATATCGCCCGTAATCCATTATTTTGCAGACAGGAGGATTAGCGTTGGGAGATATTTCCACCAAGTCAAGACCAAAATCATTCGCAACAGCAATTGCCTTATAAGTAGGAATAACGCCGATCTGATTGCCGTCAGGATCTATTACCCGGACCTCTTTTGCTCTAATATTTCTATTAATATTGATTCTACTTGATCTGTTTGCCCTGTTTGTACGTCTTGGTATAGCTATACTTTCACCTCCTGAGCCATAAATTATTGCCAATACTTCCAACATGGAATTGCGCGTCAAGCACCTTTAGTGCATATTCCATATGGTGAGACATCAACCTAAATTGAATTCTGAAATATATAATAACATTAATAAATGCAAGCAAAAAATGCAAGCAAATAAATCCAGTTATTAAATCGAGAAGTCACGTTATGTACCACCCGGCGGCGGATTTAAAAAAACAAATTAACACCTGAATTAAGTTTAAAGACTCTCATCAATTTTTTATGCAAGGTACCAAGTTGTTTACGATAAACCAGGTTTTTAAAATTTAAGTCTGACCCCAGAGGAATAGGCTACGCATTCCACGGGGCAGGCGCAGAAATTGGGCAAAAGGGGGCGTTTTGCAAAGGTCTCATGGTTTTACTGGCTGAGAGTATATCCGGCCAGCAGACTTCCACGCCAGTAAGAATTTTTCGGATTTTTAAAAAAAGCCTTGAAAAGTTCAAGGCTCTCTTGGCGCAGGACGTTCGGCACAATTGAAATTCGACAATCTTTATAAAGCGGAGTAAGTTTTGTCAAATCACAGTTTGTGCCTCCTCCCATTATGTCTTCATAGGCATAAACGATTTCACTGATACCGCTCAGAATCATTGCGCCCAGACACATCATACAGGGTTCTAAAGTTGTAAAAAGGACGACTCTATTTTTGTCAATATTTACTTTCAAATTGATCAGTTGTTTTAATGCTATGATTTCGGCATGGTCAATTTCATTTGGGAAATCCCCTGATGTGCCTTTTCTGGAACCCGTTGCCAATATCGTGTCCTGATATACAATTACACAGCCTACCGGAAATTCCCTCGCATACAGAGCTTTTGTTGCCTGTTCCAATGCCTTACCCATGAAGTATTTATAGTCCATGTTGTTTCTCTGAGCTTTTTTATTTTAACAAAAAAATTATTCCCTCGAGAAGCAATTTTTACAATCTGCATATGCTGTCATCGCACAGACAGCTTCCATCGACCTCGAAAGCATAAATAATTTTAGATTCCATTTCAGCCTGTTTGGTTGAGATAGGATCAAAATGTATATTGGCTACCTTTTCAATGAGTTCGGCTTTGGCAGGTATAGATTCAAGGCCAATTGAAATTACCTTGCCGGTCGCTCCCTCGAGAATGTCTGCATCTTCACCGTTTGTGATAACAACCACCGGTACCTGATAAGGTGCAACAAGTCTCGAAGCCGCCAGTGCGGGACGATGCCGGGTTACCAGTGAACCGGGACCATATTTTATAATAATACAGATTTTACCTGCAAGTTTAATGGTATAATCAACTGTTATAACAGCTTTTTTATCTGCCGCGGCTATAAGAAGTTCGCGGCCGGGTTCGATCTCCTTTTTAAGATATCCTTTGTGCTCCACGAGAATACGCGCCAGTTTCTGTCTGTACCTTTCATCATGAGTATCCTGAATTGTTTTGCCGGTTATAAAATCAACCAGTTCACCGAGTATGAGATGATGTCCTTGTGTATTTTTCAACGTTCTTAAACCTCCCTAAGCTAACTAGTGTCCATCCATAAACGGCATCTTTTGGCCCTCGGCGGCGTTCTCGCTCGTTTTCAATCCTCGACATAGCGCGCTATGCCTGTGGTTGAAAACTCGCTCGGGCCTTGCTTAAAACCAAAATCTACCATTTCTGGATGGACACGAACTAACCCGAAAAAAACATATAACAAATTCCCAATCATTTACCCAACAAAAACATAAAACAAGATTTTCAGGATGTAAAGTTTCAAATATTGCTTTACAATTCATTTTTCCTGTGAATAACTGACATCATATGAATATCCGTGAAAAATTTGAAAAACGTGAAAAAGACTTTATATCACCCTTTGGATGTCTAAGTGCCAAATCCCGAGGCCGAATGAAAAAGGAACCCCCTTGTCCCATCCGAACCGCTTTTCAGGTGGACAGGGACCGAATTGTATATTCCAATGCCTTCAGACGGTTAAAATATAAAACTCAAGTTTTTTTAGCTCCTTTGGGCGACGAGTACCGAACCCGTCTGACTCATACCCTTGAAGTGTCTGAAATCGCAAGAACAATAGCACGCGCTATGCGTCTTAACGAGGATTTAACTGAAGCCATCGCCTTAGGTCATGATTTGGGACATACCCCGTTTGGTCATGGCGGTGAGACCATACTGAAAGAAATATATTCGCCGGATTTTACACATAAAGAACAGAGCCTGCGTGTTGTTGATGTATTGGAAAATAACGGTCAGGGGCTAAATCTCACACATGAGGTCCGAGACGGAATTTTGAAGCATTCCAAGGGGTATGGAAAAATTCTTCCAGATGATCCCAATGAACGGGCCTTTACAATTGAGGGAAATGTCGTCCGTATTGCCGACATTATGGCATATCTTAATCATGATTTGGATGATGCCATCCGAAGTGGTGTTATCAGCCGAAGTCAAGTTCCTGATTCCTGTGTGAAGATTCTTGGACGTACGCATTCCGAACGCGCAAACAGCATGATAAAGGATCTTGTATTTTCAACTCATGTCCGCAAGGGTAAATTATGTCTTGACATGAGCAATGAGGTTTATTCTTCCATGACCGAACTTAGAGTATTTCTTTATGAAAAGGTGTATCGTTCACCTCAGGTACATGGGGAATTTGTCAAGGCCAAAAAGATTCTGTCCGAACTTTACACATACTGTCTGGAAAACGAAAAGATGTTTAAAAGAGAACTTAAAGCCATGCATATAGAAGCGTGTAATTATAATAACCAGCCTTCTGAGAGGATTGTTTGTGATTTCATCGCAAGCATGACAGACCGATATGCTCTAGATCTTTACGAAAAAATCTTTTTCCCATCGCCTCAATTTTAGTCCTAACAATTATAATGCTCAAACATCTAGCGATACAAATATGAAGCCACTATCAGGTATACGGGAAATGCTACCGATAATCGATCGCAAAATCTTTGCACCTTTTTTAGAACGATTAAAAGTAATTTACTCGACAATGGATAATAAATATCAGGAAGCCGCTGATTATTATAATTTTTATTGTACGGGCTGCGACGACAATTGCTGTTTTACCCGCTTCTATCATCATACCCTTTTGGAATATTTTTATATCATGGAAGGGTACAAGACTCTGGCTGACGAAACGCAGGTGGAGGTGAAGCAAAGAGCTTTGGAAGTGTGCCGGAAAACCCGTGAAGCTGTTGAAAAAGGGGGCCCGGTCAGATTGATGTGCCCAATTAATGTGAACAGTTTATGTCTGATTTATACCTACCGGCCCATGATATGTAGATTGCACGGCATTCCCCATGTACTTCAACGGCCGGGTCAGGGGGTTATGTATGCGCCGGGCTGCGAGGTTTTTAACCAACAGTGTCGAAAAAAAAAGCCTTTCAAGTTTGACCGGACACCTTTTTACATGGAAATGGCCGAGCTGGAAAAGGAACTGAAGCAGGCGGTCGGTATGACACAAAAGATTAAAATGACTGTGGCGCAAATGTTAATAACCTTTTAATGTCTCTAAATTTAAGCATGTTAAATAAAGATATAACCTATGAAATATATAGAAACAGAAGATATAGACCACCTGCCCGGAAAATTAATTAAAGATGGGGATAATTTTAATTTTCGATGTTACCCGGGCATTGACTGTTTTAATCGATGCTGCCGAAATCTCAATCTTTTTTTATACCCCTACGATGTTATTCGGCTAAAAAATAGGCTTCGAATCTCAACAGACCAGTTTATCGACAAGTATGTAGATATTGTATTGCGACCGTCCAGTTTCTTCCCGGAAGTCCTACTTCGGATGGCTGAAAACAAAGAAAAAACCTGTCCGTTTCTGGTTGAATCAGGCTGCTCTGTTTATCCTGACCGTCCGGATACCTGCCGTACTTTGCCGATTGAACAAGGCGTTTTTTATGATGCCAAACATCATAAAACAGAACTTATTCATTTTTTCAGACCCCCTGAGTTCTGTCTCGGTCAGTATGAAAAAAAAACCTGGACTATCCGAACATGGTCAAAGGATCAGGAATCTGTTGTGTATAATAAAATGACCCTGCTCTGGTCAGAGGTAAAACGTCTGTTTCAAACCGATCCTTGGGGCTCTCAGGGGCCGGAAGGGCCCAGAGCAAAAATGGCCTTTATGGCAACGTATAATATCGATCGATTTCGTGATTTTTTGTTTAACAGCACATTTTTAAAACGATACAAGGTAAAATCCGCCTTATTAAAAAAAATGCGGAATGATGATGTGGAATTAATGAAGTTCGGTTTTGATTGGGTCAAGTTTTACATTTGGGGAGTTAAAACCAAATATTTCAAACTGAGATAGTGAGTATTCACAAGTAATGAGAAAATTACTTTTTCTTTTGATGGTTTGTCTGCCCGCAACGGGCTGGAGTGCTAATCTTGACTATGCGCTTGAAATTCAAATAAACCCCCATGAGCGGAAAATTACGGGCACTGCCCGTATTAAATCTTATGCCGATATGAATATTAATTTAATGGTTCGCAATCTGCATAAGCTGAAAGTGGATGGCAGCACCGACGTTAATACTGCCGATGACAGCATCAATCTGACGGTGCAAAATGGCCAAAAAATAATTATAAGTTATGAAGCCACCATCAACCCGAGAAGTACTAATTTCATCGACACAGATAATGTGTTTTTAATCGACAACTGGTATCCGCGTCCGAATGTTCTGGTTGCGTATGATCTTGCCGTGACGTTACCGGAAAATTTTATAGCCACCTCAGAATCTGAATCCGTAATCATTCAAAAACATGGAAAAACAAAAACCTTTGATTTTAAGTTCAATCACCCATTGGACCGTTTGCATCTGGCGGCTTCAACCCGGTATGTTCTGCAAAAAGACCGATATAACCAGATCTCCATAGAAACTTATTTCTTCAAAGAAGATGCTCAGCTTGCAGATTCGTATATTGCTCATAGTAAAAGATATCTGGCCATGTACGAAAGTATGCTTACACCCTATCCATACAAGCGTTTTGCGATTGTGGAAAATATGTTACCCACAGGCTATTCAATGCCGACTTTCACCTTGCTGGGTCGGCAGGTGGTGAATTTGCCGTTCATTGTTAAGACATCCTTAGGACATGAAATTTTACATCAGTGGTTTGGAAACTCCGTTTATATCGATTTTACATCTGGCAATTGGGCGGAAGGAATCGCAACTTATTTTGCGGATTATCATTATACCACTCTTGATGGCAAAGACATAGACTATCGCAAACAAATACTGGTAGATTACGATGCCTATGTAAATACTGACAATGCCATGCCTTTGAGTGATTTTTTCAGCAGACGGAATAAAGCCCAAAGCACCATAGGCTACGGAAAATCAGCAATGTTTTTTCATGGATTAAGAGAACGATATGGTGACGATTCATTTTTTGCGGCCATACGAGCCTTCATTTATAACAATAGCTTTCGAAAAGCTTCCTGGAACGATATACAGCGTGCTTTCGAAAAAGTAACCGGAAAAAAACTAAAACCATACTTCGAGACCTGGCTCAACCGTAAAGGTATCCCCCGACTTGAAGTAAAAAATGCTAAGTTGCGGGTTGAGCAGGGACAAATTAAGTTAAACTTCGAACTGTTGCAAAAGGGAAAAGTTTATCCACTGATAATCCCCATATCCGTATACACCGACACTGGCAAAAATACGAAATTTATCCATGTTAAAGAATCTAAAGAAAAGATCCGTCTTTTTATGGATGAGATGCCCAGTAAAGCGGTCATTGATGAAGACTACACAATGATGCGACATTTAGTACCCGAAGAAATTCCTCCGGTTCTGGCCGGTATTATGGGCAAACAAAAGCTGACTGTCGTTGTTTCATCCACGCAACGGGGCATATATCAACCGATTATCGACGCGCTTGGGATTGAAAATATTACTTATGTAAACCCAGGTAACATCACATTTAATAAGATCAAAGAAAATTCGTTTCTAATTGCAGGGTTTAATAATATTGTTGTAAATATGCTATTCGGAAAACAGCCTGCTCCAAAAGATGGGATAAGAATAAAAGTTTATAAAAATCCATACAATGAGTCGGAGCGCATTGCCCTGTTACATGCCAAAAACAAAACAGAAGCTCAAGCGGTTCAGCGCAAAATACCCCATTACGGTAAATACACCGAGCTGGCTTTTAGAAACGGACGGAACACCTATAAAGCTGTTGCCGGTACAGATAAAGGCATCCTGGTGCTGTCGCGTCCGGCACCCCAAGTTCTGAAGCCCGATATGCCTACAACCGTAAACAGCATTATTCCATATCTTACCGCATCCCGTATTATTTATATAGGGGAAAAGCACGACCGGTTCGCCCACCATATTAACCAACTGCAACTCATTAAAAAGATGCATAACACCGGATATAAGCTGGCTGTGGGCATGGAAATGTTCCAAAAGCCTTTTCAACCGGTAGTGAATGACTATCTGGCCGGGAGGATTGATGAGCGTGAATTTTTGCAAAAGACTGAATATTTCAGCCGGTGGCGGTACGATTATAATTTATATAAACCGATAATCGATTATCTCAAACAACACAACTTGCCCCTTGTTGCCCTTAATATTCAAGGAGATATAAGCCGTAAAGTTGCTCGTGAAGGCATATACAGTCTATCCGATAAGGAGAAGCAACAACTTCCCCGTTCCATGGATTTTTCAAATGAACGCTACCGGAAAGATTTGAAGGAGGTCTTTCCTTGGCATAAGGAACACGGGGAGTTAAGAGATTTTAGTCACTTTTTACAGGCTCAAATTTTATGGGATGAAGCCATGGCGGAATCCGCTCAAAAATTCCTAACAGCCAATGCGGAAAGCAAACTGGTGATACTGGCAGGGAATGGTCACGTTAGACATAAATATGGAATTCCTGAACGTCTTTATCGGAGAAACCACGAAGCTTTTTCGGTGATTGTGCAGGATGAAGAAATTGAAGACGGAATTGCTGATTATGTGCTTATTACCACAAAATTAGAGGGAGATAAGTCTCCGAAACTTGGGGTAATAATTGAAGAAAAAGACCAAGGACTTGAAGTCATGCGTATGGTTCCCAATAGCCCTGCCAAGAAAGCAGGATTGCAGAAAGGTGATATTATTCTAATGGTTGCAGGCCAGTCAATACAATCGCTGACAGATTTGAAACTTGTGTTGTTTTACAGCACAGTTGGTAGCAGACTCAAGATTCAGATTGAAAGGGCGGGTAAGAACCTGGATAAAGAGATTGATTTGTTCCATCATTCCTCTAGAAAAAAATAACCATTCTTTTAAAGGAAAACCTAACAAACACCCCTATCCAGCTCAGCATGAAGGAACCATGCTCACAAAAAAACAGATATGATAATCCTACCTGTCCCGAAACCCACCAATATACAATAACTTGGGGATGATCAAAAAAATATTACTATATGTCGTATTTTTTTACTTGAAAATTTTTTTTACGTAATATAAAGGTTGGCTATTGTTCTTTAAAAAAGAAAGGAGGAGATTTATGAGAGTTATTGCAAGTGCCAATCAAAAAGGAGGATGCGGTAAGACAACAACAGCCATTAACCTTTCATCTTCTTTATCTTCAAAAGGGGAGAGGGTATTGCTTATTGATTTTGATCCTCAGGCCCACGCAACCATGGGTTTGAATATAATGCCTTCCGATCTTGAGAAAAGCATTTATCATGTTATAACTCCAAAGGATTATCAGTTCTTAAGGATTGAAGATATTTTGGTGCCGATTAAAGACAACTTTGACCTTGCTCCCTCAAGCCTGATTCTCAGTGCCGTCGAACAAGAGCTTTCAGGCTTGGAGGGCAGGGAAAATAGGCTATTTCGTGCTATTCAGGCACTCGAAAAAACATATGACTATGTTGTAATTGATTGTCCCCCAAGTATTGGGCATCTTTGCTTTAATGCGCTTCGTGCCTGCGAAGAAGTAATTATCCCCATCGATATGAGTCTTTTTTCTCTTCGCGGTGTTGCCAAATTACTGGAAATCATCATCCTGCTTAAAGACAAAACTGGCCATGATGTTAAATCTCGTGCCCTTATCACCATGTATGATCGCAGGACACGCTACTCCAGGGTTGTGTTGGAAAAGGTTAAAACAGAATTTGGAGATAATGTTTTTGAGACAGTAATTCGTTACAATATCCGCCTCAGGGAAACGGCAGATTGTGGGATGCCTGTTGGAGATTATGATAAAAGTGCCATTGGTCACAAGGATTACGAAAACTTGGCTGAGGAAATTATATCTTCAGAGGAAGTCGGTATATACCCGGATCTCAATACGTTGAGCCAGCCGGAAGATATCTTACAAAAGACAGAGGAATATATTGATATGTCCGTGAAATCACCTGAGATTGAACAGCCAAGTTCTGAGATGGAGGGATTCTCCACTTACCCTCCTCAATCCAATTATTCAGAAATGGTTGAAGCCATTGCCACCGAATCCACGAATTTTTATTTTAACGATGAGGATGGATAGAAAGGAAATAAATAACGATCTGAGGGAAAAAAGGGAGAGGCAAGAAGCCTTATTCTAAATGGAAAAAAAGACCCTTGAAAGGGATATAAAGGACAGAAGAGGGTTAGAGGACATCTCAAACTTATTTTTGTCAACCAGCGAAAAGGCAAAGGAAAATTTGCAGCAGGCCGAAGATCAATGCACAGTCGAAGAAACGATAACCGTTTGTAAAAAATTTGCATTTCAAAATGATGAAAATGTTCAGCAAAATATACTAAGAACCCTGTCCAAGCATCTGGAAGAAGGATATCATTTCAAACGTGTTGACCTCCAAAAAAATGAGGATATTTCAAAACCAAGAGGGAGAATGCGCAGAGAAGAAGAGATAATTATTTTTATAAAAGACCCTCCATCTACTTAGCATTTTTTCATCCCGAGGACTTAACCCGAATATTTCATGAAATATTCGGGTTAGTGGCCTCGCCCCAACTGGCCTTTGGGCCATGGGGCCTTCACCCCGCAGGAAATAATGGAATACTGGCAAAGAGATGCACGCCGTTGTTGAGCATTCTCCCCGTATTGGGATTCAAATCCGTTTGCCCTGCCAAATGCCTTCTCCTGGATTGACAGTTTTATAGTATTCCTTTATATCTCCAGTTAACAGTAACGAAACATGCCGGTAGGCGCATTATAGATTCATGCTGACCGTTTTAATAGAATGACCCACCGGCTTTGCCATTATAAAAAATATGATCGGTGTAGAAAATCTTCATAAAAGCTTTGGTTCTCAAATTCTTTTTGAGGGTACCGGTTTTAAGCTGAATCCAAAGGAACGGATTGGACTTGTTGGCCTCAATGGACATGGAAAAACAACCCTTTTTCGAATCATTATCGGAGAAGAGCCCCCGGACTCTGGGACCATAAGCATCCCCAAACATTACCGAATCGGTTACGTTCGGCAGGACCTTGATTTTACGAAAGATACCGTTATCAAAGAGGTTATGACCGGGCTGGCAGCCCAGGAAAGTGGCCATTACTGGAAGGTTGAGAAAATTTTAATGGGACTGGGTTTCAACAAAGAAGACATGCAACGCCACCCCCTTGATTTTTCCGGGGGATTCCAGGTTCGCTTGAACCTGGCCAAAGTGCTGGTTTCCGAGCCTGATCTATTACTTTTGGACGAGCCTACCAACTATCTCGACATAACCTCCATTCGCTGGGTGGAACGCTTTTTGATGAACTGGCCTCGTGAAATGATGCTTATCACCCATAACCGAGGGCTAATGGACAAACTGGTCACCCATACCATGGGAATATACCGAAAAAAGTTGCGTAAAATTTCTGGAAATACAAAAAAGTTTTATTCCCAGATTGCCCAGGAAGAAGAGGTGCATGAAAAGACCCGAATTAAAGATGAGCGACGCCGTAAGGAAGTCGAACAGTTTATTGAGCGTTTCAGGGCCAAGGCCAGGCTTGCCAACCTGGTGCAGTCACGAATTAAAACCCTTTCAAAAATAGGGAAAAAAGAAAAACTGGAGAGGCTAAAAGCCCTTGATTTTGCCTTCAGAAGCCGTTCTTTTCTCGGCAAGCACGTCTTGAGCGTCCGGGATTTATCCTTTTCTTATGATTCCCGTAAACCGTTAATCAAGAATTTTAACATGACCATTGGGGCAGGAGAGCGCATCTGTGTTGTGGGAAAAAACGGTAAAGGTAAAACCACTCTGCTAAGACTATTGGCCGGAGTGCTCAAGTCGAAAAGCGGTGATATTGTCTTAAACCCCGCTGTCCGGAAAGGTTTTTTTGAACAGACCCATATCCAAAACCTGGTCCATACTCAAACCGTTGAAGAGGAAATTCTCTATTCACATTCAGATGTCGATCGTCAGCAGGCGCGCAATATATGCGGTGCCATGTTGTTTGACGGCGATAAGGCCTTAAAAAAAATTGGTGTGCTCTCCGGCGGTGAAAAAAGCCGAGTGCTGCTCGGTAAGCTTCTGACGACGCCGGTAAACCTTCTACTTTTAGACGAGCCCACCAACCATCTCGATTTGGAATCATGTGATGCTCTTCTGGCAGCAATCGATAGTTTCGAAGGCACGGTGGTGATGGTAACTCATAACGAAATGTTTTTAAAAACCCTTGCCGAACGTCTGGTTGTATTTCATAACGACGAAATCTTTATATTTGAAGGCGGTTACCAGCGGTTTCTGGAAAAGGGTGGATGGAACGATGAAGAAGATGATATGATATCCGGTCTCGGGAAGGTTAAAAAGGACAACACCCGGATAAATCTTTCCAAAAAAGAGATAAGACGGAGGCGCTCGGAAATGATTAGAGAACGTAGCAAGACCCTCAAACCTCTGGAACAGCATCTCCACCGGACTGAAGCTCATATTGAAGAAAGTGAAAAAACGCTCGCCGAACTTCATGCCGCTATGCAGACGGCCACACAGACGAGTGATGCCGGCAGCATAGCGGAACTGTCAAAGTCGATTCATCGCTGCCAAGCGGACATCGAAAAACTTTATAATGAACTTGTGAAATCATCTGGTGTATTTGAGGCACAAAAGGCTATTTTTGAAGAAAAATTACAACGGCTGGAATTCGATTTAAAAAACCCCTCCAAGTTTGAATAAAACTCGTTCCATCCAGTGCGGGTTGAGTGATAACGTATTTGCAAGTCATTCCGAGAAACCAGAAAAAACTATTTCCAAAATGCCGCGGCTTATAGATGTTCGAAACGATTTGTTGATGAAATTTCATGATAAATCCAGAACAAATTTCTGCTCGTTGACCGCTATTCCCCACTGGGTCCCTTCATGTTGCTCTATGAGTCTGAAATCGAACTTTTCATATAGGTGACGTGCTGCATCAAGGCCGTCAAATGTCCAAAGATAGACGCGATAATAGTTATTTTTTTTGCAGAAATTTACCGCCTTCTCCATGAGTGTATTCCCCACCCCCTGACCGCGCAGCTTAGATGAGATGATAAACCACCGAAGATGCGCCCCCTGGCTTGCAGCGTGGATACCGTCGATGGTAATGGATCCTTCAACACGATCTTCAAACACCGCGGTCCAGAAGGCGTCACGTTTATCGTCATATCGACCCAGAAACGTTGAGAGCTCAGTTGCCACCTTGGCCTCAAAAAAAAGACCGAATCCCCAATGATCATGGTAGTAGGTACCATGAAGTTCGGCAACTCGACCGATGCAACCGGGTATATAATTTCTCCTTATCTCAACGTCTAACATACAAAGTTCCTCCCCATTGCTCCCTTTATCGGTTATGTTTTTTAGCTATAACCGGCCAGCTTCTAAGCACGGGGGGAGAAGCCGGTCCGTGTGGAAGCTGTTGGTGCATGCCGGGCTTGGCAAGGATGCTAAACTGCCTGTTTATGACATAAATATTACGCAAAGTCCATACCGGAGTAGCGGAGTCTGGGAAATGCCAAAGTCAACTCTATTAACCCGAATCCATAATTTATCCATAAGTGACATTTGGGGCGATATAGCTGATCGGCTGTTTTTGAAAAAGTGAAGACCACCGGACCTGTTCTGCCACCATGTAGCATCTTTTAACAAAACGAAAATACTTGACACAAAAATTCTTTTGTAATTAAATTTAACAAACATGAAGAATGCGCCGATTACGCCTATTTAGATTTTATTACCCGCCGAATGTTGCATTTCAAAACTAAATTCGAAATTTTCTGTGTTGATGCAGACCGATCTTCCGATTAATGACGGCGTCGAATGGTAACCCAAGCAATATGGTTGGATATTAAGAGGGATGACATGATGAAACGGCCAATTCAACGATTTCAAGGTTTGCGAAAGAGAATGCCCTTATTATTGGTTATTTGCCTTGCATTAGCTGTCAGCCGATGTGGAACTGCCGAGGAAAAGCTCCTTTTGGCTCTGAGTCCGCTTCCATATTCCGAAGATGCGCTGGAACCCTATATCTCCGCAAAAACCATGAACCTTCACTATGGCAAACATTATGCCGGGTATGTAAACAAGGCCAACCGCTTGCTCAAGGACAGCACCTTCCAGGATAAAAACCTTGTGGAGGTCATCCGTCTCACCGCGGACAAGAAAGAATACCTGGACCTTTTTAATAATGCCGCACAAGCTTGGAACCATGCTTTCTTCTGGCAATGCATGAAACCGGGTGGCGGTGGATTACCAAAGGGTCAGCTGGCAAAAAAAATCGAAGACGCTTTCGGGAGTTTTGATGCATTCAAGAATGATTTTCTGGCGGCATCCAAAGGTCAGTTTGGCAGCGGATGGGTGTGGTTGGTCCTGGACCGTGACACACTGAAAGTAGTGACAACTGCAAATGCGGATACACCTCTTGCTCACGAACTAAAACCGGTTCTTACCGTTGATGTCTGGGAACATGCTTACTATTTGGACTATCAGAACCGGCGTACCGATTTTGTTGAGACGGTGCTCGATAAGCTGGCAAACTGGGATTTTGTTGCGTCCCAACTGGAACTTCATCATAAGACCCCATAAGCCATATATCCGCTTACAATCTAATTATAAACGATCAACGAGTGTCCATCCATAATTGTAAAGGAGTTCTGTATGAGCCTTAAACAGGATTTAGATGACTTAAAAGAAAAATCCAGCAAAAACATTCCACAGGATACGCTAAATATCATGTCCGCAGATACCGAACTCCTCAAAAAATCCGGTATTACGGACAGGAGTCTCAAGACGGGTGATACGATCCCGTCCTTTTCCCTGTCCAACGCAAAGAGTGAGTTGATCTCTTCGTCCTATCTGGTGGCCAACGGACCGCTTGTATTGAGTTTTTACCGCGGTGGCTGGTGACCGTACTGTAACTTAGAGCTGCGGGCATTGCAGCTTGAATTGCCGAACATCGAATCTTTGGGCGCACAATTGGTTGCCATCTCACCCAATTTGCCCGATAAGTCGCTGTGGACCGTGGAGAAAAACCATATTGCCTTCGAGGTGCTTAGCGACGTGGGGAATCATGTGGCACGAGACTTCGGCCTGGTATTCACCCTGTCAGAGGAGCTTCGTCCGATCTACGCAAGCTTCGGTATCGATATTCCCGCTTTCAATGGGGATGATACCTTTGAGCTGCCCATGCCGGCAACCTATGTGATCGATACTCAAGGCATTATCACGTATGCTTTTGTTGATCCTGATTATACAAAGCGGTTGGAGCCGGCGGAAATCGTAAACGTTCTCAAAAAGATGATCCATGAAATCTGAATGGCCGACATAACGGACATCGAAGTAGCCGGCCCGCCGATCTGCATGGCGCGAATCCTTCCGGCCATGCCATCAGAACAGCAATGAAAACCACTCCCATAACCACCCGGATATATTTTTTAAAAGACATAATAGACCCTTATTCTGAAAACTTCGTGTTTTGCCAATTAACCGTGATAGGAATATTTGATTCTTTTTATATTTATCAGCATTTTGTTCACACTCAACTGACAGCATTACGGGGCTGCATTGGCTGAGCTTCTAAATGGACAAGATAAAAAGCAAATCAAAGGAGTTGAATATGGACGTTACGGATGTTATAAATAATAAACTACTGTTAATTTTTTAATCCTAATAACCAAGTCCCTTTGTTAAAAAAAAATCAGGAGAGGAGTCTCCCATGGCGATGTGGTTCTTTGACGAGGCAGGAGAGATGGAAGCCTTCCAGGCGTTACGCAGGGAAATTCGGATTCTTGAGAAGGAATACCTTGAACTCCGGAAACTTCTGAGCAATGCCGAGCAGGCCCTCAGAGCAGATCCTGACAATGAATATCTCAAGGCAAAAGTGCTGTATTTCAAAAAACGGATCAAGGATCTCGACAAGAAGCCGGCGCGGCTCTCCTCTGACGTACCGCTGGAATATGCCCTTTGGGGACCGCCCCATGGGTGACCTTCACCCGATAAGGAGAGACCTTTGCAACAACCCCTTTTTGCTCAATTTCTGCGTCAGGCTCAAATTTTAATCCTCGAAATACTTAATGTATTCGTGCCTGCCCCGTGAAATACAAAGCCTATTTCTCTGGGGTGGTTAAAATTATCGCCTTTCTTGAACTTAAACAAAAATTGACATTTTTCAAAGGTCTCAAGGAATACCATTTTATGCGGCGGAAAAGACTTGACAGACAGCTCCGAATAGAGGGTTGGGATCAGGAAGCACTGGACAACGCTAAAGTGGGTGTCGTTGGTGATGAAGACCTTTTGGCCTCGCATTATCTTTTGTCCGCATCAGCCCTTGGAATCAACCGGTTGGTTGTTCTCGCCCCATCATTGAACCAGACGTTTGTTGAAATCGCAAAAAAATTGAACCCGCGATTCAATCTGACCCACATCGAAGGATTTTACACCCATCCGGTTTTGGATGAAATCTTTAACGGATGCAATCTTATTGCGGATTTAAGCCATTACGGCCTGGCCAATAAGCTGTTGCTGCAGAAAGGTTATAGAGATAACATTCCAATTATTAGAGGGTTTTGCTATGAACAGGATGATAAGCAAGGTTTCAAGGTATTTACCTATGTGAGAGGTCGAGAATGGCAGGAACTTGAGCAT
>JASFLX010000017.1:0-23431 GCA_050117895.1 Desulfobacterales bacterium
CAAAAAAGATTCGTCGTATTTTTTTATCCAGCAGGGCCTTCTGCAACGTTTCAGGGAATGTCTTTTCATTCAGGGTGACGACATACCGCCGGATCTTATCTTCTTTGATTTTCCAACGATTCTGAAGGGTCTTTTCCACAGAATGCGGAGATTCCGAAATTTCTTTCAAAAAGTAATGGGGAAAATCCTGGCGGTCTATGTCTCTTGAAGTAATTTCGGTATGCTTTATATCATTTTTACTCAGCTTGACCGGGGTATTGTCATAATAGATTGCTTTAATGCCGTCCATGCCGCCGGCGGAATCCTGATTCAAGATGAAAATCTGTCCCCGGGTTATGCCGTCTCTGCCTTGCACTTCTTTTTCACCGTCCATCTTGATAAAAAAGGGGGTCTCTTCAATCAGTCCGTATACCTCTGAAGTCGGCATATAGTAATCTTTTGCAATACCGATAAAAATGGCCTGACCACTTCCTTTCTGAGCCAAAAAGATCTTGCCTGGAGCCAGATCGGTATGCATTGATATGGCATGTGACCCCTTGAAGTCATTTACTGCCAGGCGGAAGGCTTCTTGAACCTCAACACCCTGGTTAATATACTTTTCGATCTGAAGGGGTATGATCTTTGTATCTGTAGTGATATCCGGAGGTATAACACCGCCGTGCTGTTCATATTCATTTTTAAGTTCCATATAATTGTCGATATCTCCGTTCAGACAGGCGTGTATGATACCGCTTTTTGGAGCACTGCTCCCTGAGGTACTGTTGTCCACAGGATGACAGTTGGGTTCGCTGATAGCGCCCACCGATGCCCAGCGCGTGTGGGCGGAAATCGAATGGTATTTCGGATGGAATGAGACCAGTTTATGGAGAATCATATCGTTTTTTATATGTTTGCGTAGGGACTGAATATTATCCCCGAGACTCCCGACTTCAGCGGCAACTTTATAGGTAAGGGCAATGGCTACACGTTTTTGACCGTTTTCGTCTCCTGACTCATTTACTTTGATTCCCAGGTTAACCAGAACATCACGGGAAGACCGCTCTTTCAACTGATCATAAAGATTTTCCTTTTTGATTATTTCTTCGAATCTGTCAAATTCAGAACCCTCAAGAACAAACATCATGGATATTCCTGCAGAATCGCGACCTCTGACTTCCAGACGGTCTATACTGTTCAGCACGGCATTGATCTGTTTGAAAATATTGACTTCATAACTGATGGGAGTCTCATGTTTATCTCCCAAAAAACTTTTTACCTTATTGATATTAATTGCAATTTCAGAGGTAAGGCACCAGACAATATCTTTGATAAAATCGATACGCCGTGACAGAATATTTACTTCATCAGACTCAAGATTTCCCATTTGGAGGTCCAGCAACTGCTGTTCTTTATCAATGAATTCGAAAAAATGGTCGGCCATTTTTTCAAGTTCGCGCTGACTGTCCCGGTGAATGAAAAGATTATAAAAAAGATCATTGCATTTTAAGTTTCGCACGTTTTGGAAAAGAGCGTCAATCTGCTTTTCCCCGCCCAGATAATGATCTTCAAGATTCAAGCCATTTTGCCTGCAGTTTTCATAGCAAAGATCCTGGATTTTTATGAACATATCTTTCAAAGAGTTAATGTCGATGCCGTCATCTGTTTTATTCTTTTTCTTAAAAGAAACAATCCCTGCGAGTCCGCAGCACAAAATGTTATCTTGGCATGGTAAAAATATTATGGAACCATCCGGCAGGTCGGCCATATGTCTTCCAAAATATACATCTGCAAAAAGACAACTCAAAATCAGTCCAGATATCTGACTGATAAGACTGAAGATTTTAGTTAAACAATTCATTGACACTCCCAACATCGATGAATTCGTGAAACGTCGAATTCACCATATTAAAGGTTTTAAACATCAGGTCGCGGCTTTTTTAAAATAACTACGGAAATATTTTCTCATTGCAATCCGTGCGTAATAGCTCGCTCTCAAACCAATGTATTTTTCATGGGCAACAATTACGGATAAAGCGATCTTTTTCGGTCCGTTTTTTTCTTCGGCAAATCCCACAAACCAGTCATACCGGGCATCGTGAGATTTGTTGTCAATGGAGCCTGTTTTGCCGCCGATATTGAGTTTGGAAAGAATCTTATCTCTTCTATATCCTCTGAAAGCCTTTCTGCAGGTGCCGGAGCGAATAGTAGCGGCCATGAGTTGATTAAGGACTTTAGATGCCCTGGGAGTAATTGCCTGGTTAATCGTGACCAAACGATTCCGGTAAATGATTTCTCCTTTTTCGTTAATGATCTGATCAACTACCGAAGGTTCCATGATACTTCCCTGATTGATGATTGCCGAAGCCATCATTGCACCGTGAAGAGGAGACATTTTTGTTTTATTATTGAACCCGCAGGCAACCTCAGCCCATTGGTAAGGTTCGTCGGACAAATAGACGGAGCTCGGGGCAATCTTAATCTCAAAATCGATGTTTTTGTTGAAGTCAAAGGCCTCAGCATACTTTTCAAGCGTATTTTTTCCAAGGTAAAGGGCGCCGATTTTTCCAAACACCGGATTAACCGATTGCGCAAATGAGTCCCGAAATGTTATCCGGTTGGTATACCTGTTTATCCGGTCTTTAAGCTGGGACTTATACAGGGTGTGTTTTCTCCCGTTATATGAAAGCTTAGAGCTTGGATTAAGACCACATTTCTCAACAACTGCAGATGCGGTAACGATCTTAAAAATACTCGCTGCGGGGAATCTGCTATCCACGCACGGGTTGTTAGAGGGATCTGTCTTATCAAAACCGACCATACATAAAACTTTGCCGGTTGCAGGATCCATACCCACGATTCCAATGTATCTGGATGTGTCTAATTTTAACTTTTTTAGAAGATAGTCCTGCAATTTTATGTCAAGACTGGTGTCAATTCGAAGTTTACGGCCATCCGAAAAAAAGTCGAAACTTTTATTTTTAAGATTTACAAATGATATATGTTTAAGCAGGTCCCGAACATTGCTTTTGTCTACTAACTTGCCAAAATTGAGGCGGGAATCGATTTTTTTATCACGGGATGAGGAAAAATAATGCGTAATCAAATGAGAAAATGATTTTTTGCCAAGGCCGACGAATATTCCATAACCCGCAACGAGTAAAACAATAACCAGGGCGAATGATTTAATGGTTTTATTGATTAATCTTTTTTTGGTGGCAGCCCATTTCAAATTATTCTGATACTCTCTCCATCCCGGTCTTTTGAGGGCTGCTTGTTCGGTTTCAAGTTTGTGGGAAATCATTGATTAATGGATAATTAACCTTCAAACGGTTGTAATTTAGAATTTTAATATTGAATATAATTTTAACTTAGAGCTGTTCCCGGTTTTACTTTTTTGTCCAGTGTTGCTACCGTACAACCATTTTCATCGATAGCGGCCAGCAACATACCCTGGGAGAGTATCCCCATCAATTTGGCAGGTTTGAGATTTGCAACGATAATGACCTGTTTGCCCACCAAATTTTCGGGAGAATAGTCTGCAGAAATCCCGGCAATAATTGTTTTCCTTTTACCTAAGTCAACTTCAAGTTTAAGCAGTTTTTTGGCTCTGGGTATTGCTTCTGCATGGATCACGGTAGCCACCCTGAGATCAACCTTATTGAGTGTGTCGAGGGTTATTTTGGGCTTGATGGCAGCCGGTTCAGAACTTCGATGGCTTAACTCCGGCCGCAACGCATCCCTTTTTTTTAGATCTATCCTCGGAAAGAGTGTAATTGATTTAGGCAAATTCGTGCCGGGAATCAGGGTTTTCCATGTTTTTAGGGAATCAAGATGATAGAATGGTTTTTTCGGGTTTAACCCCAGATGTTTTTGCATGGTCTCGGCCGTCTCCGGCATTATGGGATAGATAAGGCCGGATATGATTCTAAGGGATTCAAGAAGATTATAAATTACAACTTCAAGTTGCTTTCTACTCGATTTCTTCTTTGCAAGTACCCAGGGCGTGGTCAGATCAATATACTTGTTCAACTGGCTGATCAATTCCCAGATGGCCATGAGCGCCTTGTGAAAGGCAAACGCTCCCATATTTTTTTCAAAAGTTTTAATGGCTTGCAATGCATCAGATTTCAGTCCGAACCCAAGTTCCTCTTCCGTTCGGGAATCGACTTGTGGAACAACTCCTGAAAAATATTTATGCACCATTGTTAGAACCCTGCTGAACAGGTTGCCCAGATCATTTGCAAGATCAGAATTAATACGCTGTACCAGTGCCTTTTCACTGAAGTTGGAATCAAGCCCGAAAACCATATCTCGCATCAGAAAAAATCTGAATGAATCGAGTCCGTAAACATTTTTCAATTGAAGCGGTTCTACGACATTTCCCATGCTTTTTGACATTTTGCTTTGATCGATATTCCAGTATCCGTGAACATGCAGTTGTTTATATATCGGAATGCCCGCCGCCTTTAAAATGATCGGCCAGTAAATGCCATGGGGCTTTAAAATATCTTTGGCCACTATGTGTTGTACAACCGGCCAGAATCTTTTAAATAGATTCCCATCCGGATATCCCAAGGCGGAAACGTAATTTAAAAGTGCATCGAACCATACATAGGTAACATAGTCTTTATCAAACGGCAGCGTGATTCCCCATTTGAGTCTTTTTTTGGGGCGGGATATGCATAGATCCTCAAGGGGTTCCTTAAGAAAGGACAGAACTTCGTTTTTATAACGTTCCGGAGTTATAAAATCGGGATTGTTCTTAATATGATCAATCAACCAGTCCTGATAACGGCTCATCTTGAAAAAATAGTTGGATTCTTCGATAGGTTCAGGTTCGGTTTCATGGTCAGGACATTTGCCGTTAACCAGTTCCCGTTCCGTATAGAAACGCTCGCATCCAAAACAGTAAAGGCCTTGATATTCACTAAAATAGATATCGCCGGCATCATAAATTTTTTGCATGACCTGTTCAACAATCGCAATATGGGATGTATCGGTCGTTCGAATAAAACAATCGTATTTTATATTAAGTTCGGGCCAGAGCGTCCTAAAGAGCCTGCTGATCTTATCCACATACTTCCTGGGACTTAGATTCTCCTTTTTAGCAGCACGGACAATCTTGTCACCGTGTTCGTCCGTACCGGTAAGTAAGAACGTTTCTACTTGGCTCATGGAGTGAAACCTGCGGAGAATATCCGCTACAATGGTTGTGTACGCATGGCCAAGATGGGGTCTGGCATTAACATAGTAGATCGGTGTTGTTACATAAAAGGGTTTTGACATTCTTAATCCTATTTTTTTCCCCTTAAGATTTTATCTAATCCAACTTCTATATCCTGACCATCATCTAAACGAATGGCTATTCGATTGAAGATCGTATTATGGCGTATTACCTTGCCTTTTCCTTTTTTAGTTTTTACTGTTTCCCCTATTTTTGGGAATTGTGACTTAATTTTTTTGTACATTTCATATTCGAAGGTCAAACAACACATAAGTCGGCCGCACTGGCCGGAAATTTTTGTGGGGTTTAATGACAGCCCTTGTTCTTTTGCCATGCGTATGGAGACAGGTCCAAATTTCTCAATAAATGCCGAGCAGCATATTTCACGACCGCACCTTCCGATACCACCACACATCTTCGCTTGGTTGCGTATTCCCACTTGTCTCATCTCTATTCTGATACCGAATTTTTTAACAAGCATCTTGACGAGTTGCCGGAAGTCAACACGACCTTCAGACGTGAAAAAAAATGTCAATTTGCTTGCATCAAAGGAACTTTCAACGGAAAAAAGGTTCATTTTAAGCCCAAGTTCATTGATGCATTTTAGACAATAGGAGTGGGCCTGTTTTTCAATATTAAGATTCTTCTCTCTTTGACGAAAATCTTCTTGATTTGCCAGACGAAATACCATTTTCAACGGCTTGCCTGTTCTTCCTACTGTCGACTCGTCACAGGGTGCCGGAACCAATGCAACGGTTCCGAACGTAAGGCCTTGTTCGGTTTCCACAATCACATGGTCCCCGCGATTAAGCACAAATGCACCGCTGTCAAAGTCGTAAATCTTTCCGGAAGGTTTGAATTTTATTCCAACTATTTTTTTCATATCAAGTTTCGTATCCTATTGAACGCCCTATGTTTCAGATACTCTGTATCATGTATAACCTAAAATCTGCATTAACTTTTTTCGAAAGAGATAAATTTGCTATCAATACAATGCGGTATTGAGATATAATTGTCAATATCCACAAACCGATAACAGGCAAAATAAAAGGATGAAATCCGTATTAGATTTCGAAAAAAGTTAACCCTTCGGGAGCCTCGTATCGACCGGCTCTACTGCGTTATCAATCGATTGCAGTATTACAATACGGCTGCACGATTGATGCCTTGTATGTCCGGCCAATACAAGGCTTGCAGAATTTAGGTATAATGAGTCTTAAACTTTTGCAAGTCGCATTATTAATACTTCTAAAGTCAGACGCAAATTTGTGTTTGCCTGAATATGTTTTTGAGCTGATTCAATATCATTAATTTTTGAAATCAATGAAGTAACGTTCATCTTTTCGGAAGCACGTTGAATTCTTTGGTTTAAGTCCCTGTTGATAATTTTTTCAGGATGATATTTACAGACAACAAGGTCTCTGAACCAGAATTTAATCACTTCAAGAGATTCATCAAGAATTTCTTTGCTTTTTGACAACTTTTCTGCAAATGCCATGCGTGAACCCATAGAACTTAGCGGTAAAGATTCAACTTCATTGATCAACCAGATTCTGCGGTTTATCCAATTTACCCTATTTATGATGTTGATCATGGAAACAGCTTTGGAAGCACTTCCGTTTGCCATGATTGCTATTATCTTTGCTTCGTCCGAATTTGCTCCATGCCTTTGTAGTAGCAACGACTCGAGATTTTTTCGGGAAATCGGATTAAATCTAATATGTTGGCATCGAGACACAATTGTAGGAAGAAGGTCGGATGTCTGCAAAGCTGTTAGTATCAGAATCGTTCGATCCGGAGGTTCCTCCAGCACCTTGAGGAGGGCATTTCCCGCTGAAGGATTCATGGCTTGGGCGTCAGAGATTATGACCACACGACATCTTGCCTCGAAAGGTTTCATGGCAAGAGTGCCTAAAAGGTTGCGTATTTGACCAATCCTGATAAAAGTACCCGAGGGTTTAAGTAGAATTATATCCGGGTGATTGCCCGATTCGATTTTCCGGCATGATTTGCAACAGCCGCAAGGGGTAATGGTTGTTATTCGATTATATGGCGTGGAAGTTTCGGTTCGGGTTCTCATCCTTTCTGAATGGTGCGTTGGCTTGATGGCCATGCAGTTACATGCCATTGCCAAAGCCATGGCTGCGGTTTTTTTGCCCACTCCTTCAATCCCGATAAAAAGAAGGGCGTGGGGTATGGTCCCATTTTGAAGGAGAGTGGTTAATAGTCGTATCGGCTGTTTTTGGCCTAATATGGACTCAAATCCAAATGTCGATTCATAAACAGACACAAATTTAACGTCTAAAAAATTCCACAGCTTTGTGAAAATAAAAATTTATCAATTTTTAAAAAACGGCAGTTTGTTTGATTTTATGATAATATTTCGTGCAGTTTTTCAATATCTTCTTCACTCACGTCTACTCCGGCAAACTGCCCCAGCGCTTCGATATTAACAATGACACGCCCTTTACCCTTGTACCGGGCAAAAGTTCCGATTACACCGGCAAAGGGGCCATAAACCACGATTACCCGATCTCCTTTTTTAAAACGGGTTCCGGTTATCACCGGATTGTTTCCTCCTACCATGATCTCTAAAGATTTTATGGTATCGGACGGCACGGGAATCGGCCCGTCTTTGTTCCCTATTAAACGGACCGCACCGACTGTTTTTACAATTTCGAGATGTTCATTCGGGTTGAGATCACTTTTTACAAACAAATATCCTGGAAAAAGTGGTACTCTGATCATCGCCTTTCGATCACGGCGTTTACTTTTGACCTGAACCTTTGGAAGAAAAACTTCTATGGATTTTTTCATCAGGCCTTCATTTACCACGTTTTCGAACCTGCTTTTTGTATGCAAGACATACCAGGAATATGTCAGATTTGATAATTTCATTTGTCTATTCATATATTATGTTCGGTTGAATATGTCCAGTGGGATTATTTGTAAACCCTATCGTTCTTTAGCCAATTTCTCCTATTCCAAAAAGCTTAATCATAAATTGATACTTGTAGTCATTCTCATCTTTTATCAAATGAAACTCCAACGACCAGCATTGCTTCTCGTATAAAAAGCCCAGCCCGTACTGTATGACTTGACCATTAAAAATATCCCGTTCATATTCTGCATTTACTGTTAGCCTGTCTGATAATTTTAAAAGAAGATCGGTATAAATCGATTCACTGGTATCGATGGCGTACCTGTATTCCAAAAATAGTTTGTCCCCGCGGTTATCCCATAAGTTTAATTCAACATTTCGGGATCGAAATTCGTTGTCGTAATGGGACCATTGGGCATCAGCATCTATTGAAAAATATTTGCCTGGAATAATTTCAAGTTCAGCGTAAATCGGGGAAAGCGGCTCTGGATCGTTATCTTTTTCCTTATTGATATCGTAACTTTGTTCCAGTTTGAAGCGGCAGAACTGGTTGTACATATAGCTGGGCGGATTATATTTTTTATGACCCTTGGAGTTATCTAATATATGTACCTCCTTTTTTTCTTTTTTCTTTTTGGATCTTGATATGAGCGTATTTGTAATGGAATAAGTAATTTGGTTTTGTTCTTCAATTCGATCTAAATCATCAAACCATGGATATTCATCCTGGTCTTGGTCAGGTATGTAGTCCCAGGTAATCTGCGGTCGTATTTTATGCTGGATTTTATCGATACTTTTTCCATTTAAATCGAATATGTTATAGATTTCGGAGAAAACATCTACTTTTGTATCATATATTTGTCTGTTGAGCCTTTTTTTGTCAGAAGGACTGTATTCGTCCTTGTCAAGAGACCAAACCGTCTCCCGTACGCCCAACGAGGGTTCAAGGGAAAAATAGTTTTTATAATTATAGGGAAGATAGAACCTGGGATGCACATCCATACGATGGCCCCTTGCACCGTCTTCCCTGTAAAAGTATGTGTATTCGGAATCGAGATCAAAATAAAAAGAGGAACTAAAAATCCTCTGTTTTGCTCCGTCGAACTCTATAAACGGCAGTTTTTGTAAGGTTGTGTTCGTTTCTTCCCAGCGACGGCTTGTGACATTATCATACCAGAGGACTTCGGCATTGAGGCTGTATGCGGGCCAGATCCTGTTTAAATTAAGACTGTTGGTTCTTACCGGGTCATCATTATCATCGAGGTCTCTGCCAAAGGTTTCAAGAAAATAAGAATCGGTTTGTTTAAAGCCCGTTAATCCGTCTTTGAATTCAAGAAGGTAATCCTGATCGCTCACGATGTCCAGGTCAAGCCGTGCGGAAAAGTCAAAGGGCAACGCCTGATCATGTTTCATCCTGAACCAGTACCGGCTGGAATTGGGCCGCAGGAAGTTGTCATCTTCATATCCCCATTTTTCGCTTGAGTCAAAAGAACCGTCATCTACTTTTTCGTCATTAAAAAAATCATACATTAATGTCCCCTTGGACCTTTCGTCCAAAACATAACGGTATTCCAGACCTAATTTTTCCCCACGATGTGCCATATAATCTAAATAGAACGTTGCATCCGAGCTTTGGTTTATGGCCCAGTAAACGGGCTGAATATATTCTGTTCCTTTGCGATCCGAATAACCAAATTGGGGGGGCAATAAACCGGACTGACGTTTTAGCTTGGCAGGAAAAAAAAGAAACGGAGTATACAGTACCGGTATTTTTTTGGCCCAAAGCGCTGCATGCTTCACAAAACCGTACCCTTCAATTGTAACTTTTAAGTTTCTACCTGTAATTTTCCATGCCGGTCGATCACCGTCACAGGTTGTGATACTGGCTTTATCAGCAGTATATGAGTCTTTACCGACCTTTTTAAGTTTGTCTCCTTTTATGAAAAAATGGTTTTCTTGAAGAAATATCGTTCCATTATATACCGTTCCCGTTTCAGTATTCAGATCCATTTCCATTCGGCTTCCGGTCAGTATATCTTGTCCTACGGTCATGATGACATGGCCGTTTGCAAAGGCTTTCATGTTTTTTTCATCAAAACGCACATAATCGGCGCTTAGATTTCTATCTTGTTTTGTTATGGTGACATTGCCTTTGGCGATGTATTGATTTGCACGATCGTCATAGTGTATTTCGTCGGCAACAATATGCCACGGCACCGTGGGGTCATCCTTAAACAGTGGGGCTTTTCCCTCAGCCGAGGCAAAATGAGAAGTAACAATCAGGATAAGGAGGGCCAGCGAAACACAAGCAATTGCTTTGGGTATCCGAGCGAGTTTCAAAACTTCGTATTTCTTTTGAGTGTAAGCGACTAAAGCTAAGAAAGAGGCTTTGTACTTGGAGCACAAAAAAACTTTGCCGTAATCATTAATGCAGTCCTGGCGCAAAAGACAGGAGTTTTGTAAACGGCTCATATCAAATATTCCGGGCAACTGGCATCAATTAAAATGAAAAATTCAGCAAGTCTGATGATCCATTTCCCGGGCAAACGCATTTAAATACCCATACGGGAAGAACGCTCCACGCCGTCGCTACGCTTCACTGAAATCAAATACGTTTACCCTGAATCCATATCAATAACATCTTGAATAAGAATAAAATATCGAGTATAAATGTTATTTGGTCAAAAAAATCAAGATGTAGTTGCAAAATGATTTAACTTCTCAAAAAATTATGGATTTAGCTTATTGTTTTTATTTCATAACCCAGAACTTATTGAAAAATTACAAAATGATAGCTTAAAATGAATATTTTATTAACAAATGATGATGGAATTTACGCAAAAGGGCTTTGGGCGCTTTATGAAAAGTTCGCACACCGTCACCGTATAACGGTTGTTGCTCCAGATCGCGAACGAAGTGCTGTAGGGCATGGTATTACCCTGTATCAGCCGCTTAGAACTAACATAGTAAATATCAATAACGGTTTCAAGGGATATGCTGTGAACGGAACACCGGCCGACTGTGTCAAGATGGGCCTCATGGAAATCCTCGATGAAAAACCGGATATGGTAATTTCGGGTATCAATCCCGGTGCAAATGTGGGTGTTAATATCAACTATTCCGGGACGGTTGCTGCTGCCAAAGAGGCTTCTTTATACAACGTGCCGGCAATTGCTGTTTCCATACAGGGACGTCAGGCTGCCGACTATGATCACGCAGCCCATTTTACAGCACAACTGGCGGAGAATATATATAAAAAAGGACTCCCTTCCGGAACATTCCTCAATGTAAATATCCCCGATATACCCATGGATAAAATAAAAGGTGTTCGGATAAGCAAGCAGGGAACCGCCCTTTATTCTGAATATCTTGAAAAGAGAATCGATCCTCGCAACCGCACATATTATTGGCATGGACACGATTCCAATACTTCTTTTAAAGATCCTGAAATCGACGGCGCCGCACTTGATGATAACTTTATTTCCATAACACCGATTAAATGCGATATGACGGATTACGAGATGCTTGATGAACTGAAGCGGTGGAATATCACTTAAAATCCTTATCGCCAATTTGAAAGCATATGAATTTCTTTTTTTGGACACAGATGAACACAGTGTGTAATTCACTGATGTTGGTTAACAGCGGTCATTTATTACTTTCCATCGGAATTCGAAGGTCTGGTTTCAGGTGTCAGGAGGACGAACGTAAGAGCTGACACCTGAACACTGACACCTGAAACCTGGATTGCTTGAGCTAAATCACCAACAATCTTGATTTACAACCATGAACACAGATCATCAAGATTTTTAAAATAAGAAATATTACTATTGTCTGTGTATATCTGCGAAAATCTGCGTCCTGTTTAACTTTAAGGGTTGCCGTATGAAAAACCAGTTTATAATTGATATCAAGGCCGGGGATTCGATTGATGATATCTTTGTATTATCCGAAAAAAATCTTTCCCAGAAAAAGGATGGAAATAATTTTTTAAATGTGAGTTTATCCGATAAAACAGGAACATTAAAAGGTGTGGTATGGGATAATGTGGATCAGATAACCGCCGGTGTAACTTCCGGCGATTTTGTATATATTAAGGGAAATGTTAATGAATATAAAGGGGCTTTGCAGCTGGTTATTAAAACAATGGAAGCATTTTCCGCCGATGACATAGACCCTGCTGATTTTTTGCCCATGACCCGCCGAAACATCGAGGACATGTTTGAGCGGCTTTTGAAGGTAACCGCTTCCATTGAAACCGTTTATTTCAGGCAGCTTATTCAAGCATTCTTGAATGATGAAAATTTTGTTCGAGAATTTAAAATCGCACCTGCAGCAAAAAAAATGCACCATGCTTATATTGGAGGTCTTCTGGAACATACCCTGTCAATGGCGAGTCTGGCTGACAAAATTGCCGGGCATTACAGCGGAATTGACAGAGATCTCCTGATTGCCGGTGCAATTCTACATGATATCGGCAAAACAAGAGAATTCGAATACCAATACAGGATAGACTACTCTGACCAGGGTCGGTTGCTGAACCATATTGTGATAGGGATCGAAATGATCGATGAAAAACTAACAGGAATTAAGGAGTTCCCGGAAGATCAGATGGTTTTGCTCAAGCACATGATTGTGAGTCATCATGGCACCCGGGAATTCGGGTCACCCGAACCACCCAAAACCATTGAAGCGGTTATACTGAATTATATTGATGAGATAGATTCAAAGGTTAATGGCATCCGTGATTTTATGGCCAAGGAAGATCCCAATGAGCCCTGGACCTCTTATCACAGACTGCTTGAGCGGCATTTTTATAAAGGGAAAAAGAAACAGGTAACCTCTCAATAAGTGTTGGACCATTAGATAATGATACTGACCAGTGGGTTCCTAATTAAAAAATTTAGCTCACTTTAGACATTTGAATGGGAGTGTTATGTTTATCTCCTTTGAGGGAATAGAAGGTTCGGGCAAGACAACCCAGATTAACCATATGGATAAATTTCTTCGAGACAACGGTCATGACTGTGTCATCACAAGAGAGCCGGGAGGAACCCGAATCGGAGAAAAAATACGGGCCATTCTTTTAGATCCCGAAAGTAAGGATATGGACCCTTTGACGGAACTTCTTTTGTATTCCGCTGACCGGGCCCAGCATATCAGAGAATTCATTTATCCATTTTTATCGGCGGGCAAAACGGTTCTATGTGACCGTTTCTATGACGCCACAGTTGTTTATCAAGGTTTTGCAAGGGGATTAGATATCGGGTTAATAGACAAACTCCATAAATTGCTGTTTGAAGACTTAAAGCCGGACATTACGTTTTTGCTTGATCTTCATCCTGAAAAGGGGCTTTCACGAGCCTGGAAACAGATTGAAAACGGCGCAAGGGAGAGTGTTGAAACCCGATTTGAAGAAGAAAAACGCTCATTCCACAATAAAGTGCGCTCCGGGTATCTGGAGCTTGCACGCCTTGAGCCCGGCCGGTTTAAGGTTATCGACGCATCTATGGACGAGAATCAGGTTCGCAATGAAATCATAAAGATATTGTCAAGTGAAATTGATTTAAATACCTAACGAAAAAATGGGGTATTTTCCTAATGACCCACTCAATTCTTGAGACCATCGGTAATACACCGCTTGTTGAAATAAAGAACCTTAATCCGAATCCACGGGTAAAAATCCTGGCAAAACTGGAGTATTTTAACCCGGGCGGTTCCATCAAAGACAGAGCCGCTCTTTTTATGATCGAAAACGGTGAAAAATCCGGCGAACTGACCCCCGATAAAACAGTGATCGAGGCTACAAGCGGAAACACGGGCATCGGATTGGCATTGGTATGTTCGGTAAAAGGATATAAGCTTCTATTAACCATGTCCGAGTTTGCCAGCGTTGAGCGGCAAAAGATTTTAAAAGCTCGTGGCGCGGAAATTTTATTGACCCCCGGACATCTGGGGACGGATGGCGCCATTGAGGAGGTCTATCGGTTGGCCAGGGAAAACCCCGAATTATATTTTATGGCGGATCAATATAACAATCCCGCGAACTGGCAGGCCCACTATTTTGGAACAGCCGTTGAAATCTGGGAGCAGACCGGCGGAAAGGTGTCTGCGGTTGTTGCCACACTGGGTACAAGCGGAACCCTTATGGGTCTTGCAAGACGGTTGAAAGAATATAACCCCGATATACGGATCATCGGCGTTGAGCCTTATCTGGGGCATAAAATTCAAGGCCTAAAAAATATGAAAGAGGCTTATCGCCCTGAGATTTTTGAAAAAAAACTTCTTGATGAAATTGTAAATATCGATGACGAAGACGCCTTTGAGATGACGAGGCAGCTTGCAAAACAAGACGGTCTGTTTGTGGGTATGAGCAGTGGCGCCGCCATGGTCATTGCTCAACAGCAGGCTGAGAAAATGGCTGAAGGTTCGATCGTGGTGATATTTCCGGACGGTGGTGAACGATATTTAAGCACACCGCTTTTTACGGTACGCGAAAAAATAGGCCTAAAACTGTTCAACACCATGGGCCGGACCAAGGAACCCTTTGAACCGCTTTTACCGGGCAAGGTCTCCCTCTATTCATGCGGGCCTACGGTACACGCCAGAATGCATTTGGGAGAATGCAGGCGTTTTGTATTTTCAGATCTTTTGTATCGTTATCTTAAATACAGGGGGTATGATGTTACACATATCATGAACATAACAGATCTGGATGACAAGACCATAAACGGGTCTGAAAAAACGGGTGTAAAGCTTTCTCAATTTACTGCAAAACATATGGATTTCTTTAAAAAGGATTTAGATTTTCTTGAAATTAAGCCAGCCTCTAAATACCCTAAAACCAGCGAACATGTCGAGGATATGGTTGCGTTGGCTGAAAAACTGGTGAAAAAAGGATGTGCATATGAGAAACTAAGATCTTTGTACTTTGATATTTCCCGCTTTTCCGATTATGGCAGTCTGTCCGGTATCGATATCAACAAAATAAAACTGGGTGCTACCGTAGATCTTGATGAATATGAAAAGGATAATCCAAGAGATTTTACCCTATTTAAAAGATCCAGACTCTCTGAACTGAAAAGAGGGATATTCACTAAAACCGAATGGGGCAATGTCCGTCCGTCATGGCACATTCAGTGCGTTGCCATGGCAATGAAGTATCTTGGGGAAAGCTATGATATCCACACCAGCGGCCGAGAGCTGGTTTTCCCCCACAACGAAAATGTTGTCGCAATTGCCGGTGCTATGACCGGCAAACCCCTTGCAAGATACTGGGTGCACTGCGACCGGGTCTTGGTGGACGGTAAAAAAATAGACGAACAGGGGGCAGAACTTGCCACCCTTTCCGATCTGGCAGATATGGGATATTCCGGCAGGATGATCAGATACTGGCTGCTTTCCGTACATTACAGAAAACCTGTTGTTTTTTCAAAGAAAAGGCTTGAAGATGCCAAGCGTTCCTTAAAAAGGCTTGATGCCTGTATCTATTCCCTGGTTCACGTGAAATCGGGCGCTTCTCCTTATCCCGAGTTGGACCAGCTTTTGTATGACCTAAAACACGGTTTTGTCAGTGCGATGGATGATGACCTGAATATATCGGCCGCCATGGCCTCGATTTTTAAAATTGTAAAGAAGGTGAATATCCTGACTCAGGAAAAAAGAATAGATCCGGACGGTGCGGCAAATATTTTGGATGCGTTTCGTAATATAGATTCTGTATTAAAAATATTCGATTTTCAAGATGAATTTCATGACCCTGAGGTCGATCGCCTGATCAAACAACGAGATAACGCCAGGCTGGAGAAAAATTGGGATCTTGCCGATAAGATTCGGGACCAGTTAAAAGCCATGGGGATTACTTTGAAAGATAAGAAGTTGTCAAATTGAGGGGTCGGGGAGTTTTTTTAATGTAATGGCTCCATGAATAATCCGCAACGACACCGTACAAACTCATACATAGAGAGGAACTATGAAACCCGTTTATTTTCCATTTACATTTATTTCAAAACCTGTTTGCCAAACACTTGCGGCTTGTTTCAGGCAGACCGTCGTGTATCAAATCTCAAGCATAAAAATACCGGGTGAGATGCAACATTGGGGGGAAAGCGGCATTCTCGACATTCGGATACCCGTGAAATATGACGGAGACAAACTTGATGCAGTTGTCAAACAATACCGTTCCTGGGCAACTTCCCACCAGGGAAGCGAAATCGCTTTTTTAAAATTCAGAGCCGATGAAATTCCGTTTTTTGATGAAAACTCGACAAGACAGATAACGGCTGATATCAAAAGCAAGAGGGATCGACAAAACCGTTCGCAAAAAAAATCCGACCCGCTGCTGAATGCCGGATTGTTTCTTCATCTTGCCCGGGAATATGACATTCAGAACCTCACATTAAGTCAGGATCTTCAGGCCATAGAAGCCATTGAACAGGATTTCATGAGAGATCTTAAAGGCGAAAACCAGGTTCTTGATGAAGAAACTGCTCTGGAAAAAACATTGGAAAATTATGACCCGGGACATTACATGACAAAAGAGCGGATACACGCATGGAGCCGTCTTATGCAACAGGATCGACAAGATTCCGGATTTTTTGTTACCACCAGCAAGTCTGTTTTTGAGTCTTTGATCGACAGCGCGCCCGAGGCGGAACTTGTGGTTGTTTTAGACGCCATACCGGTGGTTGACAAAAGGGGTGAAGCCTTAGAAACATGGCAGGATGAATTAATGAAATATCTTGAAATGCTTGCGACCCATGACTGGCCTGCACCGACAGATAACATTAATACTGCACCACAAGACTCCGGATGCGAGAAAAATGTTTTTTTATCTCTCTATATTGTGCCCGGTAAAACACCGCACGAATATTTTGCTTGTTATGCTGAAAACGATTCGTTGGATGTCAAAGATAAAAATAAGGGAACAAAATTCAAAAATACGTTGTTAGGACTTATCCAAAAGAATAGTTGATCAAATAGTGATCATCGAATACTGGATGCCCGGAAAGCTGCACATCCCTGCACGTTTTTCCGGGCTTTTTATATTGATTTCATTTTTATTTGTATTATTTTATATTTTTTAAGGAGCTTTCAGTCATGCGATTATGCTATTTAACCAAAGGAAGTTATTCCCTAAATTTTTCATATAGTATGAGGGGGCTAAAAAGGGTATTACTGGCAATACTAATGATGCTATTTGCCGGATCCTGTTCGGTTATTTCTCAACAAATCCGGTCGGATGCGATACCGGCGATGGGTTTTAAAATACTTCTCCAAGAATCGGATAAATATCTGGGAAATACCGTGATCCTGGGAGGGTACATCCTGGAAACCAATAATTTGACGGACCAAACCAGTATTAAGGTTTTGCAAGCACCGCTGGGGGTTACCGAAGAGCCCAAATCAAAGGATTATTCAGAAGGAAGATTTATAATTTCGGAAAAAGGCTTTTTGGACCCGGAGGTTTACAGTAAGGGTCGAAAAATTACCGTGGCGGGAACGGTGGTCGGCTCCGGGGTCGAAAAAATCGATGATTTTTCCCAGCCATATCTCAAGATTCAAAGCCGTGAAATATACCTTTGGCCGGAAGATCAAGCGTATTACCCCGATCCTTATTATGAATCCTGGTTTTATCCATATCCCTACTATTGGCACCGATATCGCCATTATCCCTATTTCTGGTAAAAGGAGAACATAAGCATCAGACGGTGCAGGTAAATTCTGGGTATCTTTTCATTTTAATGGTATTGCAGCTTTGCAGGAAAAACATCTGGATAAAGGATGGTCGGAAACCCTACATTCTTTCGATGATCTCCGGCGGCGGGTCGGTGTTGGGCTGAATCTTTACCTCAACCTCGTCACTTAAGGCGCTGATATCAGATTGGGATAAGGACCTGCCCGTATCCACGAACACAACCTTCGCCGGTTTGCTTCTTATGGTGGTATGGCCTGAAAGGATGCCTCTCTCCTGATAATAAATCACCTGTTCGTGCCAGCCTTCATCGCCAATTACGATGCCATAACAGAAATTGCCATAAACGGTTTCCATGATCGTCGCCGTTGACACCGGCACATCGGTAATGAAACAAACACTGCCTTTTTCCAAGTCTTTATTTTCATATTGCCCTTTTACCAACATTACGGAATCTTGTATGGCTATCTCCCTCTTTGCCACAGGCTTTCTTAATCTTGCAGCAACAAAATTTAACATGGTGAGGTGGTTTTCCTCATCGGTCTTTGAAAAATGCCGGTAATTCAGACCTCCATGAGAGTGTATCCAGCCATTGATAATGGTTTCCCTGGGCAACAATTCCTGAAATTCGGCAATCCTCGAAGGACCGATCGTTGTGTAATCTTGAAGGTTCTGATCATTTTTTGGCAATCCGATATCTTCGATGAGTTCGGGCGTATGGCTTTTGGCCAGTGTATACCCATACCATTCAAAACTATCCCCGTGAATTGTGTGAACCAACTCGTTGATTTTATAAGCTTTCACTCGGGCGTAATGCGCCATTGCTATTTTCTGAGGTAAATCTGCAAATGCTATTTCCAGCGGTTTCGGGCGCTTTAGTGTTGAAAGACTCTTGAATCTCACCCCAATCTTTCCTCCACATAATTTTGATCCACCACGAATTCCCCGGTATGGCATCCCGGGAGCCGGTACATATCTTCCAGCAACACCCGGTGGATAATGTTAATTAGACCCCGGGCGCCAGTTCCTTCATTTTCAGCCCGCCGTGCGATTTCAATAAGCGCACTATTGGTGAACGCCAAATCGATCCCCCATGCTTTGAAGTCGTTGGTATATGACAGCAGTGCACTGCCTTCGCTTTTTATAAGGATGTCTTTGAGGTCCTGTTTTGTCAATTGATCATATACGACTTTTACAGGGAATCGTCCCATGAGCTGTCTTTCCATACCGAAGGCAACCAGGTCGTCTGTCATCAGGTAGTCGTGCCAATGGCCTTGAAGACCCTGCTTGGCCATACGTTTTTTGACGATGCCGTCGAGATCTTCAAAAGCACCTCCCGCAATAAAAAGGACATGCTTCGTGGACAGGGATATTCTCTCCTTTCCAATGTGAACGGTGTTCTCCGTACCATCCACCATATGTAAAAGTCCTTTTTGAACCCCTTTGCCGGAAACATCTTTGTAGGCGATGACCTCGGTGGCAATTTTGTCAATCTCATCAAGATATACGATTCCCATCTGCGCTACATGCGGGTTTCCGCCGGACACCAGAAGAAGATCCACCAGGATGTCACTGGCGTTTTGCCCCACATACCCAACTTCGCTAAATTTAGTAATGTCTTCATGTACGAAGGATACCCCCACCAACTGAGAAGCCGTTTCGCTGGTATAGGTTTTACCGCAGCCGGTAGGACCTATTATCAATATATTGGCCTTGGGAGTTCTGGTATTTCTCAGGATATCGTCAATGTCTCCGTTGTTCTTGATATTTCTTTTTTTGAGAGCGTCACCCAGCCTTCGATAGTGGAATGCTATGGCAGTGGCCATGATTTTCTTGCCTTTTTCTTGTCCAATCACAAACCGGTCCATATCTGCCTTGAGTTGGGACGGCGTTTTGTCAAATGCAATGATTTCTTCCACAGCCTCAATTTCTTGTTCTTCCCTGAGCTGTGCAATTTTTTCTTCAATACGCTGGCGGCGTTGCCCGGATACTTTGTCTTCCATATGTTTCACTTTGACTAGTTTCCATCCAGAAATGGCCTTTTTCCGCAATCTCTGCGCCTGCCCTGTGAAATGCAAAGCCTATTTCTCTGGGGTCAATCTGCGGAATAACTTGTTCCCGCCTTGGGGCGGGACGCGTAATTCCTTGATTTCCTTGACCTTGCGAAAAATTGCTTATTTCTGCATTGGAAACTTAATTTGTGTCCAATATAGATTTATGGATGGGCACTAACTAAGATGCGGTGCTTTCAATCTTTGTAATAAAGTTTTGAAGCATTTTTATATGTTCGGTTAAGGTGCCACATGGTAATTTTTCATCCTCGATATTTTCCTTTTCACAACCTGTATCTATCGTTTTGCCGATCCTAGCTGCCTGATTTGCTGAATCTTTGAGAACTTTTTTAGCGTGTTCAACCATCAGGAGGGTCTCAAAATCATAACGCCTCAACTGTTCAGGTCGCAGTTCAGCATTCATGCGATACAGAATCCCGCTCAGAAGGATTTCTTCCGGGGAATGTGCAAACGACACATAGGAGTTGTTCACTTTCCTTAAAATTGCTCGGGTCAGATCATACTCATCCTGGGGAGATAAAGAAAATAATGGGAAATCAACAGGCTTTTTTGTTCTCACCCGGATGAAATCCATTTTCTCTAAAGACGGAAAGTCTTCAACATTATCAAGTTTTTTCAGAAAGCTCTCATTCAGTCCGTACCATCGAACCATCGCACTGATTTGAGTAAAGACCTCTCGCTCAAAAATCTGTTTTTTTCTTTTCCGAGTCCGTTTGTGCCTTATGTGCTCCAATAGATCCATAATTTCATGAAATGGTTTTCATTTTTTTCTTATGGCGGTGTCCAAGCGACATTCCCCGTCAGATCCGATAATCATCAAACTCAATGGATTTGACATGCAACAGTTTCCGATCCAGACCGTGGATGCCATTTCTTCGCCGGCTGTCGTAGCCATAGATCAATGCATTAATGCCCTTTTCCACGCCTCCGATGATGTTGCCGGCAGTGAATTTATTTGGAGGAGTGAATTGCCGCAGGCAGATTTCCTGTCCGGCTTCGTGGCCGAGCAGGAAGGGATGTTTGTATGTTTCCATCACGATAGGCCTCAGAGTGCCGAAAGTGGGAACCGCCACTCTGCAATCCGGAAACAAGTAACTGCGAGCATGGTAATCCTTGAGGATGTATTCCCCCGTGCGCTTATATACAAGGTACTCATCGCTGGAATTTATTCTCGAAAAACCGAAACCATCTATTTCCAAGGATCCTTTGTCTGCGATATACAACAGTATGGCAAGGTGTTTCTTTTTTGTATTTTTGAATTGCTCTCGCACGTGCAGCGCATTTCTCAAACTTTTTCTTTTACACTGCACAATTTTGGTGAACACTGTTTTACGAAGCCATGCGCGAAGCTCCTGAGCAGAAATCAGACCGTTATGCAGGGATTCGAAAGTGGGTTCTTTTTTTTCCAAATCACTGAGCGTTGTTCTAAGGGGTTCGGTATCGAGAAATGTTTGTGTCCCTTCATAATATTCTGCTGGAATATTAATCTTTTCTCCGATAAAATCCAGCATTTCTTCCTCACTCCATCTTCTTCTATGCAGCCCCCTGTTTTTTTTGATAAAATACGTCATTACCTGGAAGAGTATGGTTCTGAGCTTTCCATCTACGGAAAGGCTGTCAAGTTCCGGAGTTAAAAAATATTCCCGCAGACAGTCGTTTTTCAGTTGTTGGTATGAATTTGCACTAACTTTCTCGAAGTTTGTCACCAGGGATTGCACGCTCAGGGTTCGGATGAAGTGTCTGCCCTGGACCTCGATAACGGCCGTTGACTTTCGAGATCCGGATCGTTCCGGCACTGTTTCGGTCCTTAATGGTGTTTGAAGCTCTCTGTCTATGGCCGGATCAAGCAAAAGAGGTACATGAATGAAACCTGATTCAACCACAAGTTCCAGGTCGGAATCAAGCAACTGTTTCATTATTTAACTCCCCCTGTTTTACTCCGATGATGAATTCGACTTTTTACGAATTCATCAGGGTTGAAAGAATGTCTTAAATCGTCAATCGAAAATAATCAATCCCATACCTCCTTCTTGAGGTTTAATGGCTCGAATGGGTACATACAAATATTTTTCACCGGCTTCGGTTTGCTCTGCCTCGGCATATTCCAAAGCTGTTCCGTCGATTTCTTGTCCCCGGCACAGCAATCTCCCGCCTTCCCGTTGTCTGATGACATCTTCCACGATGAGCTGCTCCTCGATGCTCCACTTCTTTTTGCTTAGCGTGCGGTCACACAATTTCCGAAGTGATTTGCCTTCATAGCTGCCCGGCTCATATATATCGATCAATCCCTCAGCAGCATGCCCGGGCATGATTTCAAGAACCAGAGGCAACAGTTTTTGGTCTTCATCGGTTTGGAGAGCCTTTTTTCGCTCAACATCGGTCATCTTGCCATTCCTCCTTTAGACATACATGTTAACTTAATGTCTCAGAATTTCTTTAATCTGTTGAAAATAATAGGAGTTTCAAGCTTAAATATTTAATCGTGTATGGAATATTGGAATGATGGAATGTTGGAATGTTGATCTTATAATAATGCTCTTCATTTATTTAATTCTCTTTCAGATTAAATTTACAATAATCCATGTTTCCATTTTCCAAGAACCCATTATTCCAATATTCCACTGTTCCAATATTCCAAGTGTAAGCGAAGCGAACTAATTTAAATTTTCTTATCACTTGTTGCATCATAGAAAACGTTTACAGGTTCTTGACCATTTAAAAGCATTCGAAACGCATCGACCATAAAGCCGGCGACAATCTGATTGGTCATGATAACGGACGGATCAGGTTGGTACCTGCACGAGGTCCTTTCTCGCCTGGTGGAATCAACGTTTCGTTTGCCGAAAATATCATATAATCCCAGTAATTCCGCAGGAGTGGGCCCATTCTTTCCGGGTGTATAGATAACAACCTGGCCTGCATCTGCGCTGGTTCCGCCGCTGATCAGGGTCTTGTCATGAGCCTTGCATTTTTCACTCAACACAATTCTTGTTTCGAAATTATCCACGCAGTCGAAAACAATATCATAGGGCCCAATGCCCGTTTCTCTATCAAAGTACGCCATTGACGCTTTGTTGTTCGTTCTATAAAGATGGTTCAATCTTATCGACAGTGTTTCCGCCTTACCCTTGCCAACCGCGTCATAGAAAAAGACCTGCCGATTTAAATTGGTTTCCTCGACAATATCGGGGTCCATAAATGTGCTGTGCCGACATCCCAAATGAGCAAGTCCCAGCCCTACGAAAATACCCAGCGCTCCGGAACCGATCACCAGTATGCTGGGCTGGCTTTTTGTTGAAGCGTCCGTTTTTTTCCTTGTGTACCATATGAGATCTTCTGACGCTTTCTGAGCCATCAAAATGTTTTTGGTCTCTTCCAGTACGATGCCGGCAATAATCGTATCCAGCACGCCATCATCAAAATGATCCTGGGGCAAATTATTCGGGGAAACCAGATGCTCAAGTTCCTGCCATTCTCGACCTCTCACATAGGTAAATACCTTGAAACCTTGCTTATCATCCTGTTCATAGCAAAACCCTCTAATAATTGGAATGTTATCTCTATAACCTTTCTGCAGCAAC
>JASFLX010000018.1:0-23224 GCA_050117895.1 Desulfobacterales bacterium
ATGCCTATTCAATTTCCTGACGGACTTTTTACAGTCGGACAATTATTAATACAACTCAATCAAAAGAAAAATAAAGATCATGAAAAGGAAAAAAAGGATAACGATTTTTTCAAAATTAGTTTTTTATTGGAATTGTCAAGTTTAGGGCCACTAAGATCCGATCTGACTATCAAAGAAAAAGAGATCTATGGAAGATTTTTGCTGGCAAATGAAAAAACAAAAATGGTCATTGAAAAAAACCTACCGGCGTTTATCAATACCCTGGAAAAAAGAGGTTTTTTTGTTCTGCAGATGGAGTGCCAAATTAAAGAGCCTGAGATCGTAACACAATCTCTTATTAGGGAAATTATAAAGGAGGATGGCTGCACCATAAGCCTGGTTGCTTAGATGACGAAAAGAAAAAGACAAGACACGGCACTGGCTTTAAAATACCGGCCGAAATTGGATAACGCTCCCAGAGTCACTGCAAAGGGTACAGGCAAAGTGGCTGAAAAAATCATTGAGATTGCCAAGAAAAACAACATCTACATACACAATGATCCTGACTTGATTGAGGTTTTATCACAACTCGATATAAATGATGAGATCTCCCCGGATCTTTATATTGTTGCTGCAGAATTGCTGGCGTTTGTGTATTCCTTAAATAGTGTCCATCCATAAACGGCATCTTTCGGCCCCCGGCGGCGTTCTCGCTCATTTTCAATCCTCGACATAGCGCGCTATGCCTGTCGGAGATCCCGTGATGTTTTCGGGCAAGTTGAAAACTTGCTCGGGCCTTGCCGGAAACAAAAATCTGCCATTTATGGATGGACACTAAATAGCGGAAAAAATTTCCAATAGGCATTTATTTCCTCCCGTCTTTTGTAAAAACATTCTCCTTCTTCGGATATTATCAAATATTATCAGCATATTAAATAACAAAAAAAATTAACCTTTTTTGGCATAAAGATTGCTAATAATATGTCAAAAGCAAACATGAGAAAAGATAATCGCTTATCATCAAAACTTAATCAGACCTTATTAAAAAAGGAGAAAAAAGATTGATATCAGGAATCTATAATTTAATTGACGGCTCTTTAACTCAACAGCTTAGATTTGAAACTGTTGCCAACAATATGGCAAATATTAATACCAATGGTTTTAAAAAAGATATCATTTCTTTTAATGAGGCGCTTGAGATGAATAGTATATCAAAAACGGACTTTATGCAGGGCCCTGTCAGGCATACCGGCAACGAACTTGACGTTGCATTGGATTCTAAAGGATTTTTTAAAATCCAAACCGGCAAAGGGATAAGATATACCAGAGACGGCGCATTTACACTTGATGAGAAAGGTACCCTGGTAACATTGAATGGAGAGAGCGTATTCGGGCAAAACGGACCTATCACAATAGACGGAAATAAAGTGACCATCGGAGTTGACGGTCAGGTCCAGGTTGACGATGAGTCTGTGGATAGGCTAATGGTTGTGGATTTTGAAAATCCTCAACTGCTTCAAAAAGAGGGGGGGTCAAGGTATTTCTACTCCGGAGAAGAAAAGGGGATATCCACCGTCGAAAATGTCAGTGTCCAGCAGGGTTATTTAGAAAGTTCCAATGTGAATTCCACAGAAGAAATGATTAAGATGATAGAGACATACCGGGCATTTGAGTCCGTGCAAAAAGCGATTCAATCGATAGATAAAGTCACTGACAAAATGGTTAACGATTATGGTTTGGTTCCATAGAGGAGGAGATAATTATGTTAAGAGGATTATGGTCGGCGGCGTCAGGAATGGCCGCCCAAAAATTGACCATTGATGTTATTGCAAATAACCTGGCAAACGTAAATACCGCCGGCTTTAAAAAGAGCAGAACCGATTTTCAGGATTTGATGTATCAGACGATCAGTGAGGCCGGGTCCACAACAGAGACCGGAGATCAGATTCCTGTGGGCATACAGGTTGGCATGGGAACCATGCCTGTTGGCGTGCATAAGATTTTCGAACAGGGAGATTTTGAAGAAACAAAGAATGAACTCGATCTGGCTATCGAGGGAAAAGGTTTCTTCAAGGTAATAAGTAATGAAGAGGAAGTCTATTCAAGAGCCGGTAATTTTAAACTGGATGCCGATAGAAATGTTGTCACAGCAAATGGAGACAAATTACAGCCAGAGATGACCATTCCGGAAAATACGGTTACCATTGCTATTGACAGCGATGGAACCGTAACAGTATTTGATCCTGATGGAACAGGAACCTCTCTCGGTGCCATAGAACTATATTCTTTTCCCAATCCTGCGGGACTTTTCAGCCAGGGACATAATTTATACAGAGCTACCGACGGATCCGGAGAGGCCGTTTCCGGAACTCCCGGATCAGATGGTATGGGAACAATAGTTCAAGGATTTGTAGAGATTTCTAATGTGGATGTTGTTAAAGAAATGGTTTCCATGATTATGGCCCAGAGGGCTTATGAGGCCAACAGCAAAACAATAAAGACCGCAGACAACATGATGCAGATCGTGAATAATATTTCAAGGTAATGATTATGGGTAAAACAATGCGCAGTATATTTTTTATGATCTTATTTTTGGGGCTTTGTATGCCTAACATGGCGCAGCCGGTCGCCGGTGAGGATATTCAAAGAGTAATAAAACCAAGCGACCAATCCATACCAGAGTCCATATTCCGGAAGCACTTTAAAGAATATGTTTGCCGTCATTTAAGAAAAACAGAGTCTGATGTCGTTGTTTCCAGATTTAAAGTTAAAGGAAACAGACCGGTTTCCGCCGGAACTGTGAATTTTAAGATATTTCAAAAAGGCAGGACAAGACTGCAAGGGCATGTAAGATTAATTGCTGAAGTTAACGTAAGCGGACAGTTAAAATATAAAGTTTTTCTTTCCGGTTATGTTGATGTGTTTGAATCCGTGGTTTGCACGTCTCGCAATTTAAAAAGGGGAGAGGTCATAGGAAAGGAGGATGTTTATTTAACAAAAAGAAATGGTTCTCACTTATCTCCAAAGGTTTTCACCCATATGGACAAGGCGGAAGGACTAAGGGCGAAACATAATATAAAAGCAGATACCTGTCTTAAAGAATGGATGCTGGAAAAAGCTCCCGTTGTAGAGAGGGGAGATATTATAACGATCTTCGCGGAATCAGGCGATCTGAGGGTGACGGTGCCGGGGAAGGTTTTGATGAAGGGTTGCCCCGGAGATCTTATAAAGGTTCAAAACTTGATGAGCAAAAAGTATATTTACGCAAAGGTCGTTAACAGTTCGACGGTAATGGTAGAATTTTAAAGGACGGGAGACAGAGATGGCGCAAAGAAAATACATTTTATTATTCATGGCATTAATTTTTCTGACCGGTTGTGCAGGCCGGCAAAATATTGCTACCGGCATGGCCGGAAAAAAAGTTATTCATCATCCCCAATTTTCATCCTATAAACCTCCCCGGCCGGTGGAGGGATCTTTGTGGTCAGAGGGCACGGGGATCAGCCTGTTCCCCGACAGGAGGGCACGAAAGATAGGCGATATTGTTATTATCAGGATTGTGGAGGATCCGGAGGCGGAATTAAATGCAAATACCAAAACCAGTCGATCATCAAGTATAGACGCAGCCAAACTAAAGTTTTTTGGCTATATGAAGGCCCTTGCTGAAAAAAATAAGAGGCTTGCCCAGAATCCCGGGGAAGATGATCTATTCACGGCATCCTTAGGCATGAACTTTGACGGTAAAGGCACCAGTGACCGGGACGGACATTTAAAGGCATATATTTCCGCCGTGGTACAAAAGGTTCTTTTCAACGGCAATCTTTATGTGGTTGGAAAAAGAGAGATCAAGGTCAATAATGAAACACAATATATAACTCTGTCAGGCATAATAAGGCCTGAGGACATAAGTCCAACTAACGAAATCTCCTCTACATATGTGGCTGACGCCAGGATAACTTATGCAGGTATCGGCCCTGTAGCGGACAAACAAAAACCGGGATGGTTAGGGAGGATCGTCGATTATGTCTGGCCGTTTTAAATTTATAATTTTGATTATTTTTGTTTTCGGTTTCACTTTTCCATGGCCAGTTATGGCAGCACGGATAAAGGATATTTCCTCGATCAAGGGGGTCAGACCTAATCAGCTTTTTGGCTACGGACTGGTTATCGGTCTGAACGGCAGCGGAGACAAAGGAGGAACCAGTTTTACGACCCAGGGGCTGTCCAATATGCTTGAACATATGGGTATTGATATCAGCGCTGAGGATGTAAAAGTAAAAAATGTTGCCGCAGTTATGGTGAGTGCAACCTATCCTCCTTTTGCACGGATCGGGAAAAAAATCGATGCAACGCTATCTTCCATTGGTGATGCAAAAAGCCTTCAGGGAGGCACCCTTTTGCTGACACCGCTGAAAGGGGTTGACGGAAAAATTTACGCGATGGCACAGGGGCCTGTGGTGATTGGCGGCTACAGCGCCGGGGGCGCCGCCGGAGGCGGTGTCACAAAAAATCATCCCACGGTGGGAAAGATCAGTGGAGGGGCGACCATTGAAAGAGAGATCCCTCTGTCGATAATGGATAAAAAAGAATTGACGATTATTTTGAATAATCCGGATTTTAATACAGCCATAAGGGCAGCCCAAGCAATTAACTCGCAACAAGGGGAAAGCATTGCAAGAGCGATAGATCCGGGAACCTTAAATCTGAAAGTTCTTGAAAAGTTTCAAAACAAAGTGGTCAAACTGATTGCTCAAATCGGCGATCTTGAAGTTGAGCCCGATTGTGTGGCAAAGGTTATCGTCAACGAGAAGACGGGAACCGTTGTGGTCGGAGAAAATGTCAGAATACAAAAAGTTGCCGTTGCTCATGGAAATTTGAGTATTCAGATAAAAGAGACAAGACAAATCTCACAGCCACTTGCCTTTGCCCCGTCAGGAGGTGGCGGTGCGGCCACCCAAATGAAGGGGGGAACAATCGTTGCACCGGGGGGGAGTACCGTTGTTACTCCGGAGAGCGAGGTAGGAATCACCGAGGAGGATAATCGTCTTCTTTTGATCCCGGAAGGAGAGACTATCGGAGAGCTGGTCAAGGCATTAAATGCCATTGGTGTGACTCCCAGAGATCTCATCACCATTTTACAGGCCATAAAGGCGGCAGGTGCTCTTCAGGGGGATCTGGAGATTATATAAAGGAGAGAAAAGAATGATAAAACCGGTCGCAGCAGGCCCTGAAGGAACAGAATTACACAAAGACGGCTACCAGACAAAACTTGAAAAAACCTGCGCGGAGTTCGAGTCGATATTTATAACACATATGTTAAAATCCATGACCACAACCTTAGATGATGACCCCCTGTTGGGGAATACGAATGAAAGCCAAATCATTAAAGCAATGTTCAATGAAAATCTTGCACAGGAAATTGCTATAGGTGGGGGCATGGGACTGGGAAATATGCTTTTTGAGAGTTTGAAAGATAGAAATTATTCTACAGATAAAATCATGAATTACCGATAAGTAGAAAAGGGAGTCTATTCATGGAAGATGAAGTCTTTCGTTGTGTTGAAAAGCTTTTTTATAAAAAGATTATGCTTTATAATGATCTTCTTCATTACTTGAAGGAAGAGAGAGAATCTCTTATTAGCATAGATCTGGACAAACTGTGGAGAATATCTAAGGAAAAAGAACAAACCTGCTCAGATATAGAATCGACACGACAGGAGATAATTTCTGCAGTGAACTCAAAAGAAGATCAAAAATCTTTTAATCTTAACCGAATAATGAAATTTATCCCCTTAAAATTTAAGGCGGAATTTCAAAAGTTGTACCTTCGGATTCTGAAAATAAAAGGTGAGATTGAGGTATTAAGGATACAAAACATGAATTTTATAGATGATTCATTGACTTTTATGGATGAGATCATATCAATCATAACCGGAGAGGCTGAATCCAAGATTATTTACAATGACAAATGCCGGTTTAGCAAATCGGGCCCCAATTTGTTTTTAAACAGGGAGATTTGAGCATGTCAAGTTTGGGAATGGTATTAGATATTGCAACCAGTGCTCTGGCAGCCCAGCAATATGCCATAGATGTTACCGCTCACAATATCGCTAATGTTGATACAGAAGGCTATTCTCGACAAATACCTGCCCTTCAATCGAAACAGGCTGTTTTGAGTCAAGGTGTGCTCCTTGGACTTGGTGTGAAAACGGAACAAGTTACCCGATCCATTGACCAGTTTGTCGAAAACAAGCTCATGCAGGAAAAATCGAACTTGTCATCCTTCCAAGAGATGGAGAAATATATGCAGGTTCTCGAGGGTATTTTCAGCGAGAATTCTGAATCCAGTATTAGTGCCACGCTGTCCGATTTCTGGAATTTGTGGCACGATATTTCCAACAATCCGTCAGGATCCTCGGAAAGGATTGCACTTTATGAGCATAGCCTGCTTATGTCAGAGCAATTTAGCTCCTTGAGCCCTGATTTGAATCAGATTCAAACCGATATAACCAATGCTATAACTGTCGGGATTGAAAGGATAAACCAAATTACAAGCGAAATTTCACAGATCAATGTTAAAATTGTGGGTATGGAAGCGAATAATAACGTTGCCAATGATCTCAGAGATAAGCGCAATACCCTGGTTTCGGAACTGAACGAATACTTGGACATTAAGACATTTGAACAGAGCAATCACTCTCTAACTATTGTTGCGGCCAAGGGCTGTACGCTGGTTCACAATGACAGAAACTATGAATTGGAAATGTACGGAGATAGAGTGAAATGGCAGGATTCCGGCGGCAATTATGTTGATATTACAAACCATATAAGCAACGGAAAGATCGGCGGATGGCTCGAATTAAGAGATGAAATCATTGCTAAATATGAACTGGATCTTGACGCAATAGCCAAGGAATTTATCTGGTCTGTCAACCAGCAGCATAGTCAGGGGGTGGGGCTGAAGCTTTTTGAATCCGGAAGTACTATCACCGGCGACTATCAAACAAACACTGACCTCGGTGAGCTAGAATATGGCAGTGAAATTCAGTTCATTGCTAATGGTTTTAATCTCTGGATTGAGGACAGAACAGATCCCGCAAACCCCACTATTGACTATGTCTCAGTTGATCTAAGCAGCCTTGACAGTTCTTCATCACTTCCTGATTTGGCAACTGCAATAAACAACCAAATAACAGGGGCTGGTTTAACAGGGATCACTGTGGACGGTTCAGGATCTGCCCTAAGTCTTATAGCGGGAAATAATTATGCTTTTGGTTTTTCGGATGATAATAGTAATATCCTAGCAGCCTTAGGGATAAATACTTTTTTTACAGGAACTGGGGCGGGGTCTATTGGTTTAAATGCCATGTTAAACGATAAGGACTATATCGCAGCCGCTCAGATAGATACAGACGGCAGTTATGCGGCAGGAGACAATACCAACGCATTGGCAATGACCGATCTGCAATACGCATCCATGGATATTTCACAATGGACCTGTGACAGGATCAATGGCAACACAGAAGGGAGTGTCACTACGACAATTGAAAATTACTATCATTCCATGGTCGGCTCTTTAGGAATCGTCTCTTCAAGCATCTCAAGAGACACGGAATTTAATGAGATGATGGTTAAGGAATTGAATACCTTGCGAGACAGTATTTCGGCGGTTTCTCTTGACGAGGAGATGACAAACCTAATAAAATATCAACATGCTTATCAAGCGGCGGCCAAGCTGATAACCATTTCAGATGAAATGTTAGATACTTTGATTTCCACAAGATAGGCTATGGTTAAATAATTTTTCAATACGTTATGGTGCGTTAATTGATGATATTGTCCCGGATCCATAGTCTATTGATAAGTTACATGCATAAGGAGTTTTATATATGCGAGTTGCCAATAAAACAATTTACGATTCCATAACGTATAATCTTAGAAATTGCACTCAGGAGATGAACAAGGCCAATGAGATCGTTTCCACCGGAAAGCGTATCAACAACCTTTCTGATGATCCTGTCGGACTTACTCAGGCACTCAACGTCAGATCTGCTATCTCTAACATTGAGCAGATGCAGCGGAATATCTCCCTGGGGAACTCCTGGCTTGCCTCATCCGAAAGCGCCTTAACTAACGTGGAGGATATTATCTCCGACACAAAAGCTCTGTGTGTTCAGATGGCCAATGCGACCACCGGCTCAGGAGAGAGATTATCCGCAGCCGGAACCGTTCAGAACATGCTTGATGAAATAATTTCTTTGGCCAATACTCATGTGGCGGGAAATTATATTTTTTCCGGGTCTAAAACCGATATAACTCCATTTAGCAGCAACGGCACTTATAATGGAAATGATAAGGCGTTTACAATAAAGATCGGGAAAGATGCTTCCGTTGAAGTAGGAAGCGATGGTGATGCCGTATTTGGAAATATCTTCACGACGATGGCTGTTTTGAAAAACGCACTTGAGAACAATGACGTGGCAGGTATTCAAGATGCCATGAGCAACCTTGACGGTCATTTTGATGATATTTCCGCCAAGATCTCTGATGTGGGCTCTAAAATGAACCGCATGGATGTAAAGGAAAAAATCTTACAGGATCTTAACTTTGCCAATACGGACAGGCTTTCTAAAATTGAAGATGCGGATTTGGCCGAGGCAATCATGGAGTTAAAGGCCAGAGAATTGGCCTACCAAGCGGCTCTCTCTTCTTCGGCCGAACTTATGACACTGACTTTGATGGATTATATGGAATAATAGAATAAAATATGCCAGGGAAAGGCGATGCTTATACTGACAAGGAAGTTGGGTGAAAAGATTAATATCGGCGATGATATTACGGTTACTCTGCTTGAAATAAAAGGGGCACAGGCTAAGCTCGGGATTCAAGCACCAATAAGTATCGGTATTCACCGCCACGAGATATATGAGAAAATCAGGGAAGAAAATCTGAGGTCCTCTAATGTTAGCGACTCAGACCTTTCAAAGGCGGCCGCCCTTTTGTGAATCATTAGCATTGAGAGAATAAAATTGAAAATTAATACAACGAGATTCGGAACCATCCGCATAGAAAAAGAAAAGACTATCGACATGCCTTTTGGTATGCTTGGATTTCCGGATAAAAAGAAATTTATTATACTTCAACATCGGGAAAATTCACCTTTCTTCTGGTATCAGTCGATCGAAGATCCCACGCTTGCATTTGTCATTACAAGCCCGTTTCTATTTAAGCCTGACTATAAGATAGATATTGAAGATGCTTTAAAGGAGATGTCTTGGAATGGAGACGGAAAAACCGATCATTTAGAGATATATATTGTCGTTAATATTCCAAAGGGATTACCTCAAAAGATGACCGGAAATTTTATTGGACCCATACTGGTAAATAATAAGGTTCGCCAGGCGTTGCAAGTTGTAATTTCCGACAGTTCCTATACCCATAATTTTCCTCTTTTGTCTGAATGAAGTTTCTGGAACGGATATTGCATATCATAGTTTCTAAGATAACATACCGATAAATTGCTTAAAGGCTTCTCGGATGTGCGTGCATCTTTTCAGCCGGGGATCTTCAAACATAAAAAAAGAAATTAAAAAGAAAAGATGCCTTCCGGCGTTAATAACGGCATTTTGGGAAGCTTTAAATTTTAAAAACTAAGTGTGCATTAAAAATGTGGCTAATGCATAATTAAACCAGCGGTTCGGTGGACTGTATCTCAATTAAAAGGGATGACTCAACCGGACAAAATAAATGCCTTGAATAAAATATAGTAGCAGTTAAGGCGAAAAAAGGCAGGGCTTTTAAAAACCCCTGCCTTTTTTATTTAAACGGCGAAGGCGATTTGTAAAAAATTACGTCACCATTTTATTTTGGCACGAACTTTGAATTAATTAAGATAAGATATTTACCAGGGAGATCGGTGATGAAAGAGCCATTTAATATCTGGACAAACATTGAGTTCCGTAATCATACGGCTGCTATCAATAAACAGAATTTATCCGAAAAAGAGCTGAATAAGGACAACTGTTCGATCTCATTTAATAGACTACTAGGAAATAGGATCAAAGGCATCAGGTCTGACAGTGTTTTACATAATACGGAATTACCTATAGGAAGAGACCGATTGCAACAACTGATAGAGATTATAGAAATTCAGATGAATAATTATTTATTCAATGCGCTTTCTGAAAGTGATAACGAAAACGAATTTACCGAATTTCAGTTCGAATCGGTTGATTTTTCTGGGATAGAAAATCAGATGGCGCCTTTTGTGTCAACAAACGAACATACTTTACAAAAAATGGAAGCGATCAAATCGGAAACCCATATCGATAATATCATTGATCATGCCTCAAAGAAATACGATGTTGATCCTATTTTAATAAAAGCCGTTATAAGAGCTGAAAGTAATTTTGATGCAAACAGCACTTCCTCAAAAGGAGCAATGGGGCTTATGCAGCTTATGCCCGAAACCGCCAAGGAACTGGGCGTCAAAAATTGCTATAATGCCGTTGAAAATATTATGGCGGGAACCTGTTATTTGAAAAAGCTGCTTGACAGGTATGATGGCAATGTTTCCCTTGCTCTTGCAGCCTATAACTGGGGGATGGGTAATGTTGAAAGGCACCCCGAAAAATTACCGCAAGAAACTCAAACCTATATCGCCCGTGTCAATGATTTTTTACATAAGGAAACATCGTAATCCGCGTTAAAGAAAGGAACTTTGTCAAGGTGTTGAAAATCTGGCTTTAAATTCGCATCTCAATTTATTTCACCATGCGTTAAGGAGATTCAACCGTCAATATTTTATTTATATGTGTCAATAATTTGGCAGGGATTTTATCCTTAAATTCTATTCAAATAAATTTCAAATTCAAAAGGCCTTGTCACATCATTAATAAGTTTATATCTTATTGATATCATATCAATTTATGACGTATGCATACAAATCGTCAGAAATTATTTATAATAGGCACATATGTTGCAGACAGATAAGATATAATAATAAGAAAGAGTTAACAATAAACACAATAGCGAAAAAAAATTTATATCGGGAAAGAGAAAAAACAAATTCACCGGGGCCAATACCCCGGTCTTTCATTATACTCCCGTTATATAGGGGGATTGGCGGAGGGAACAAACTTAATGAGTTGGAGGAATAGATGAAGTCGAGGATTTTAATCGTCGACGACGAAGAAAGCATACAGTTTGCATTCAAGACCCATCTGTCAAATGAAGGACATGAGGTAATGGCAGCAGAGGACTATTCTTCTGTTATCAAAGCGCTTTCTGAAAATGAATTCGATCTCGTGATAATGGATGTAATATTAGGAGGTCAGAAAGGCACTGATATCCTGCGGGAAATTAAGAACAGGGGTATGAAGTGTCCGGTAATTATGATAACCGGAGAACCGAATATAGAAACTGCGGCGGATGCGGTGCGTTTTGGTGCCTTTGATTATCTTCCCAAACCTATTCGAAAGGAAACTCTTTTAAGGGTTACCTCACATGCCCTTCGCCACAAAAAGATTATAGAAGAAAAGAACCGGATGGAGGCAGAAAATGAAAGATACCGTCTCAATCTGGATGCCATATTCAGAAGTTTACAAGATGCAATTATCACTGTAGATCGTGACATGCGAGTGATGGAGGTTAATGAGACAATAAAAGATATATGCAATATTTCAGCGCGAAAGATCATCGGAAAAAATTTTTCGGAATTTAAAACTTCATGCAGTAAATCGTGCCAAAATGTTTTAAAAGAAATCCTGAAAGCAAATAACAGTATTGGAGAGTTTCGCACGGAATGCAGGCATAAGGACCATCCCAACCAGGTCGCACTGTTGACCGGATCACCCCTGAAAGACCGTGAAGGAAGAGTTTTTGGGGCGGTTATGGTAATCAGAGACATCACAAGGCTGAACGGCCTGGAGCGGAAGTTGAAAGAGCGACAGTCATTAAAACCGCCTAAAATGATTGAAAAAATTCAATTAATCGATTTTGTTTGAGGTCTACTTTTTTCTACGAACAACTCTTCTCTTTTTTACTCTTTTGCGGGGCTTTTTGGAAATAGGAGTTGTTTTATTGGTCCCCTGAGATACCGATTTAATCCTTTCCGTATTATTTTCTTCTAATTCCCAAGGAAGGTTTTGCCGGTATATACATGTTGATCTGGGGCATTTTAAAATCGTTTTTCCAGTTTTGTCGGAAGTTTCTACTAAGAATGGATTATTACATTGCGGGCAGGGAATATGATATGGCTTGCCCCAACTAATAAAATTGCAATTTTCAGTTAAACATTTATAAAAAGTTTTTCCCATTGAAGTCTCCTCGGCCTGGACTTTCGACTGTTTACATAGGGGGCATTGAAGTGCCAGATCTTCTTCAAAAGCTGCAATCTGACTTTCTATGGAATCAACGATGTTAAGTGAATTATTTTTTTCAGAAGTTGTGTGCGTTTTATCAATGATTGCTTCTTTTGCTTCTGCAATATTCTTTTTAATAAACTGATCTTTATTTGGCTCAACTGGTTTATTGTCTTGTAAAGGGGTTTCGATGGAAGATGTGGAATCATCATCGGGTATTTTTGTATCAACTATTTCCTCGGTCAGACTTTGCACATCCTTATTTGTTTCTGTCAATTGTTCTGAGAGAACCTCAGACAAGGCTTCTATATTTTCTGACTCAATATCATCGTGTGGCTTGGTTTCAACGGGATTTACTCTCGTTTCTGGTCTCCCAGATTCAATGAGATCTGTATCCGGAGTAATTTTATCGATTTCATCTTCCTCGGGAAAAGACTTGCCAAAATCCACCTTCCTGAGCTTTCCCTCATAATTCGCTAAAGATAAGACTTTAGGCGCGGACGGAGAAACCCCGGAGTCTTTGTACCGACTGTCAACTTTTTGACGACCCAGAATGTCCGACTTTTTAATTTGAGTTTCCTGACCCTCTGATGGTTCTGGAACTTTTGCCGGCTTTGAATCGGGTTGTTCTTTATTCAAAGGAACGCCTTGCATGTTTAAAATTTGATCAAATTGACTGATAGCGGAATCCAGATCTTTTCGTCCCGAATTAACCTCATCCATGGTCTGAATGAAGTAGGCGACAAGATTCATTCCAGGCATACCCGGGAAAGTCCGATCAAGAAGTTTGACCATGCTTGTGGCAGGCTCTCCCGGGATAAAATATTCTTCTTCAACATGGATATAACCTTTTTCGACCATATCCTGGACAACACTGTTTTTACAACGCTCCGGTTCGAAGCCCATTTCTTCCAACTCATTGATTAATTTTTCGGAAGTATAACGAGCAGATGAATCGGATGGAGAATTCTCTATCTCGTTTTCACGTTCCATCAAAAGAATAAGACATGATATGATTACAGAATTCAGAGTCAGCTCACTAAACAGATTGCTGCTGCCGATCAAACGTTCTAAATTCTTAATAAGAATCTTATCGAAGCTATCGAGCACTTTAATTTTGCTGTTATCGGTATCCGATGCCATTTGACCTTCCTCTTTATCTTTATATTTCTGATTCCCATGCCTGAATTTGCATGTCCCTGTGAGTCCCAGTCGACCAGCAAGGATTTTCTTCAGTCATCACCAAATCCGTTAAAAGATTGACGGCGGCAGTGGTTTTTCCAACATCAACTTTTTAGATGGTAATATAGAAGATTTGCTTAATAAATATAATACCGGGAATAAAACGATGTCACAAAATTTGATAACTATCTGAAATAAATTTATATAAAAAGCATATAAGAAACAGAAAGTCTTCCAACAATTAGTTTATCTAAATGAAATTATGCAATAAATATACCATTTATCATCCATGAAATGGAATGAGTTTTGCAGAACCTATAAACCTATAAAAGAAAAGTTTGAAAAGGAGATTCTTGTGGCTTTCATACTAACCTTGAAAGGTGTCGACAACGCCATATCAAACCTTAATTACAGCAATAAAAACACATTAAAATATAGATATGTCCACCATATTCGACAATTTTACAGCGATGGAGATCCCGTTGAGTCGGTGGATGAGATAGGCAGCGAAGAGCTGATAAAAATACTTTGGAATACCGGTGACAGTCCCGATGCGATAAAGAGTAAACGGAAAAATCTGAACAGCCTAAGAGCTTCTGTGAACGCTGACTTTAAAAAGCTTTATGACAAAGGAGGAAATCCTGAAGGTGTAAAAATAGGATCGGGAAATATTTTTGTAATGTTAGATGATGCAAAGGATAAGATCCTTAATGAGTTCGGATATGATTTGCAACCGGATGTGACGCTTAAATTAGATCAGATATTGGATATCCTGAGGCTGGCAAATGAAACCGTATCCGGATCAATGGCTGTTGAAGAAAAAATTGGAAGAGACGGTTTAAGTAAAATAGATCAGTTGAAGAGCCTTATCAAGGGATTATCGGAAAAGGTGGGCTTGCCCTCTCCGGAACTGCCAGAAACGGATCAAAAAACCGAAAGAGCCCTGGATGATTCTAAGAAGTATGAAAGGGTTGACGATTTAGGAGAAGTCTCAGATGAGATTGCCGGAGAAGGGGAGGTTGAGAGGATTTTTGAAGAGGTTGAAGAAATTGATGAACTTGAGGAAGATGAGGTTTTAGAAGAGGTCGAGGATGTTGATCTGGATGAGCCTGCAGAGGGGCCGGAAGATAGTGGAGCGGTTGGCGATCAAGGCGATCTGCAAGGCGCCGGGATTGGCGCAGGCTTAGACAAATCGGGTTCAGGGCATGGTCCGGATGGGGTTGGGGCTTCGGAAAAGGATTCCGGTACGGGATTTGAGTCCGGGGATACCGGTTACGGCGATATGGCTGTTGGTGATGGGGCCGGTTCAGATGGTGGTATGGGGCCTGAGCTTCTTGAAAAAAATGAGCCCTATGAAGATATGGAGATGGATGATTCTCAAGAAATTGAAGAGGTTGAAGAAGTTGATGAACTTGAGGAAGATGAGGTTTTAGAAGAGGTTGAGGATTTAGAGGAGGTCACAGACGAAATAGTTGAAGAAGATGAGATTGAAGAGAATCTTGAAGCAATCGAGGATTTAGAGGATGATGAGGTTTTAGAAGAAGATGATGTTTTGGAAGAGGTCGAGGATGTTGATATAGATGATACTGTTGAGGAAACTGGTTTTGACGGAAGTCTTGGAGGGGTTGATGAGAATTTTAATGAAGATAATGGAAAAGATGGCATAAAAAAGGCAGAAGGTGCAAAAGAAACTGAAGGAATAGGACTTCCTGTTGACTCTTTAGGTCAGGAGTATTCTGATGAGGTGAGCAGTAAAGTAAAAAAAGATAGACTTCTTGCCGAAAAATTTGACGGTTACCTTGGTGTAATGGACAGATATTACAATCATTATATATTGATTCCCGGAGGTGAATATATTGTCGGAGCTAAAAATCCCGGAAAGGATGAAAAATCCGAGCAATTGATCTCCTTATCCCCCTTTTATATGGGTAGATTCCCGGTAACCAACGGACTTTTCCAAATATTTGTTGAGAAAACAGGATATAAAACTGCGGCCGAAAAAGTTGGATATGGAAACGTTTATTATGGGCGTTTTCAAAGAAAAAAAGATGAGACAACCGGTTTAATGACATCTACATGGAATTCCTCTCTGCATTGCGAAACCGTGGAAGGAGCTTGCTGGTATCAGCCGTCTGGTCCCGGCAGCACGGTTCATAATAAAAGAAATCACCCCGTAGTTCAAATCAGCCTTGAGGATGCTATGGCTTTTGCAGCATGGACCGGTAAAAGACTCCCCACCGAAAATGAATGGGAGGCCGCATCAAGAACTACAAAGGGATGGATATTACCATGGGGAAAACAATGGAAAAAACATTCGTGCAACATTGAAGAGAGTTGTACCGGCGACACAACCCCAGTAGAAAAATACGCAGAATTTGAAAACGATTTTGGGATCGTTGATACCATCGGAAATATTTTAGAATGGACATTGGACGATTTTACAGCGCTGTCAGATAATAAAAATAGATACCAAATCGCAAAAGGCGGAAGCTGGATATCAGGAGATGACATCAGATTATTCAGCCGCTTCAAAATAACGCCTGAATCTCATTCTAATATCCTTGGATTCAGGTGTGTTGCCCATTAATTTGGACAAATCGGGAATACAAAACTTGCCTTGAAGTCTCCCTTACCCTACCTTATACAGGCATATTTTAGTCAAGAAAAATCCATAGTCTGATTTCGAGCCCTTAATAATGCAGCAGATGAAAGCCTCCGGCTCGCCCTTTAGGGTGAAAATTGATGAGAAAAACAGAACATCATCCGACCTGCCCGCTCATGCCTCGCAGTGGCAGGCGGGTTTACCATTTGGGTAAAATGTATGATGCTGTGATGTTATTTAAATCCGATTCAATTAGAGATTATAAAGATTTTCATCAGTTTTCATGCAAGATTCAGGTTTAAAGATTTTTGAAATGTGAAGTGTATTACATAAAATTGATAATTAAATTACATAACATTCCTTTTAAAAATCCTTAGCTGTTTTTATAACAAACTGAAATCTATACGTTTAATATCAACAGCTAAACTGTGCATGGTTTTTGCTATCTTAAGATTGTTGAACATCTTTTGATTAGTGAAAATATAACCGCTTAAAAAGTATTTTGTAAAAAAAAATGATCATACCGAAAGTTTGTTTGAAATCGAATTGTTAGAAAATCTAAACGGTTACAAATTATTTTGTTATAAAACATTCTACTAAAATGTTCGACTTCAATAAGGATTATATGGTTATGAATGATAGACCAACAGCAACAAATATAACCTTACATAAGAAAAAAGATAAATTGTGCCCGGATAGAATATGGATAATATCTAAAGGTAGATATACAAATTTTGATTTGAGCAGGATTTGGGAGGGAGTTAAAAAACAGACGGCAATGGTATATAACATATCTGAGTTGGCCAGGTATTTGCTTAATCCCAATCCTATTCAAATAAAAAAAAAGCTTGTTGGATGTGAAATTCATTATCGCACGCCTCTTTATAACGTAAAAGAAAAAATCAGGAAACTATTACCACAAAAATTGCGCGGACTGTTAAAAGATAATCAAATTCCAGTTGAAGTGCTCAAATCAGATTGGGATACAGACAACAGTCCTGGTAAAGACGATAATTTTGAGTCCCATTTAAACAAAATAACAGAATTATTAAGACCTTATAATCCTATAATAAAAAGCCTAAACAAAATAGATCCAAGTAAGGTATTTGATGTGATCGGAACCTGTGAGGATATTGGAGGACACCCTTCATATTTAAATATCCCGGGGAGTATAACGGATAAGCTTAATTATATCAGAGCGAATATCTCGAAAGATGTCGGAGTCATCCTTGAAAAAGCTTATATTGCCGATGGGTTGTTTGAGATGAAAGGATTCAATTTCAAATCCTATGATAAAAATAAATCATACCGGTTAATCAGATTTTCAATAAATGGCAAATCAAAAGCCTGTGTCCTCGATTCTGATAATAAAGTCGAATTCTGGATTGATGACATTAAACTGGTGCAATACATGCAGTTGTTTGATCAATTAATAAAAATAGATTCAAAATTGAATAGTTCTCTTAGCCTGTGTACTGCCGGAAAAGCAGAACCACTAAAACTCCTTTTTAGCAAACCCCTTGAGATCGATTATTCTGAAGCTCATCTGCCTGAAGTATATAAAGGGGTGTTTGAGAAGCTTAATATAGGGACAAACAAAAAAGATGTTGTTAAGCGTGTGTTAAATAATTCTCAAGTTGGAATTTCATTCAACTATGTTCCTAAATCCGCTTATGATGAAAGAAAATTATTTGTCAATTTTTCTGTGATGCATAATTTTAAAGCACTTGAGCCTATAAAAAATGATTTGCCTCAGGTATATTCAGAAATTAATAAGATGGCTTCTGTGACCGAAGCAGGAAAATTTTATTTGTTGGACTCTTTCAGGGGATACAAAAATGACAAGTGACTATAAAGAAAATGATTATGCCTGGATAAAGGAGTTGATGCATTATCCTCGGACTCTGGAACAACAGCTTTCTTTTTTTAAGGATACCTCCAAAATTTCAGTGCCGAAAGACCCCATCGAACAGGTTATCTTTCAGGATAAAGCCAAAATGGCAATAAGGAAAATTGCGCAAAATAAAGGGCATATCCTTATGGTCGGAAGACCGGGTACTGGAAAATCGATGCTTGCGAATATGTTTAACGAGGTTATTGAAAAGTCGCTCGGAGACTATTTAAGGCCGAAACAGTCCATTGTAGCCTACCCGGGGAAAGATAAAAATAACATACGCATTGCCTATGAAAATTCTGAAAAAATAGATGACCGGATTGCAGAGATAATTAACAGGATAGTATCTGTAGAAGAAAGTATGGATGATTTCAGTCTCTCTAATCAGATAGATGCTGCCAGGAAAGTAAAAAAATACCTGCTCTGGGCTACAGGTATTAGCGTTGTTGCCGGCTTTTTCTTTGCTCCGGCATTTATTGCCACAGGTCTAACCGGTATCGGTGCAATATTCATGTACATGCAGGAGAGTAATTACAGAGTGCAGGAGAAAATACAAAATGAGGCCTTTACCGGTAAAAAAAACGCTGTCAAGCATCTATATGATATGGTTCCGGAGGTTTTATACGATCCCAGAAAAGATAATGGGTTAATGGCTAGAATATCCGAACCGGATTCCAGAAATATGAAAGGAGGGTTCAGACATGATCCCTATCAGTCGGGAAATCTTCATACCCCGGCTCATAAGCGGGCGTATTTGGGCGCCCACGCAAAATCTCCGATTATTTACATTGATGAGTTAAAAACACTTATTAAGGTGGGGTATATGTCTGACCTGCTGGAGATAATGCAGAACAAAAAGTTTATTCTTGAAGGTGGCAGGAACACGGGAAGCGGGTCTGCGGATCGGTCGGAAAATCATTTAAAAGCCGATAATATAATCGTTGCCTGCTGCAATCATGATACTCTGGAATTTCTCCAGAAAGAAGGAGATGGTGCTTTTCTCAGTAGAATAGAAGACAAAGGAGAAATTATCCATTTGGAGAGTGCAGTTCCTGAAACATCGAAAAATATCGAGCAGGTTGTACAATATGTAAAGCAGGAAATACTTAATCTTGGGGAAGAATTCAAGGATGCCTGGGAAGGGGTAATAGAAAAGGAAGGTTACGAAGGGGTCAGAAAAAGAAGTGAGCACATATTCGGTAAACGTCTTCCTGATGATTACAAATTGAAGGAGCGAGAGTTTTCCAGAGATGCTGTTTTGGAAATAATAAAGGAGCTTCGATGTCGTGCGTCAGATAAAAAATTAAGCAGTATCCTAAGACCGATAAATGGTATAATCAAGACTGCCGAGTTTGAGGCAATACTCGATAATGCCCAACTGGTTTTGCCGGAACATGTTAGGCGTGCTCTGGATAAGCATTTAAGCCTTGAGGGAGAAATCTCCAAAGAAATGGTTAAGCACAAGAAGGATCTTAAGAAATACATCGGCGCAATGACGGATTCTATCGGTTATGTTGTGGGCTTGGCAGTAAATTATTCAAAATCGAGCGGGCAAATGTTCGGCCAACCGTTGCCGATCCATTGCCAAATTAATGCAGGAGGTTCAGATACGGTTGTTGCCCCCGGCAGAATCGGTGATATTGCCAAGGGTGCTGCTCAGAATGTTAGAGCTTCAATAAAAAAAGTATTGCAGAAAATCGGAGCACCTTATGTGGGATATGAAATGCATGTGGAGTATATACAGGCCCATAGTGGTGTGGAGGGGGATAGTGCTTCCGTTGCCATGGATATTGCAATTATATCAGATTATATAAAGCAGCCGGTCAATCAAAAAATAGGAGTAACCGGCTCTCTGACGGGTGATATTATTCTGGCTGTCGGAGGAGTTGCTGAAAAAATTATATCCATAATGGATCCTGTTCTTGGAATGGAAGGCGCATGCATTCCTTGGCAGAACAAGCACGACACAGAACCCCTTTTAATAAACACAGAATATGAATATATCCAGAATGAAGAAGTCCCGGGCATTAGAATCTACAGGGTTCAAAACAAAAAGGATCCTTTTGATATATATTTTTGCAAGACGAAATATAATGCTTATCAGATATTGATGGGCCTGGACAAACAAGAAGTTGAAACTAGGATGACCATGAGAAGTAAGGAAGATCTGGAGTTTATTCAAAGAATGAAAGGCACGTTGCCCAATTGAGGCCCCCCGTTAAGAGCGAATCAATATCATCATTTAATACACCAGCACCAGAATTTTTTTCAGATGATACAAATAGCCTGTCAGTTTATTGTTATTATCTGTCAATAATTTGCCATCAAACCTACCCGATTAAAAGCCCGAGTTTATGAGTAATATATGTTATATCTTATTGATATCATATATTTTTTAACATTTCCGTTTAATTCCGTCGAAATAATTACAAATCGGCACATATGTTGCAGACAAATATAAAAATCAAATTCAATCTCATTTATAAATTATCCGTTAAGCCTTACAGCCGCGATATATAAAATTGCGAAGCGATTTTATTAAAATAATAATAAATGGCAAAAACAATACCCATGCAAAATAATAATCCTGCCAAGACGACCCCGTCAAGGAAATCAAGCCTGAAATCGACCATCATGGATCAATCCGGAGCTGGAAAGGTCAAGATAGGAGAGATTTTATGCAAAGAGGGCTACATTACCGGCACCCAACTGGAAGATGCTCTAAACTATCAGAAAAAAAATAAGGGGCGCCTGGGAAACATACTGATTAAACTCGGATATATCGAAGATGATACCATTGTAAGTGTTCTGAGTCGTATCCATAACTATCCAGCCGTATTATTATCAAAAACAACGCCTGATCCCGAAGCCATCAAGCTCGTACCGTATGAAATGGCTAAAAAATACTTGGCTTTTCCTATTAGATTCAAAGGAGAAGATCTTGTCGTTACCATGGCGGAGCCGACCGACACCTCTGCTGTTGCTGATTTGCAGAACGAAGTTCAAAAAAGCATCAGTATCAGTATTTCTACCGAGAAAGATATCATTGAGGCATACAGAACTCATTATAAAATAGAGGATGAAGAGTATAACAGTTTACTTGGCCAAAAAGAGGTAGTCACCGAAGAAGAAGAAGAACATGTTGCAGTTGTCGATGACTTCGGTTCACTGGTTTCCGAGGCTGTGGGGGAATTGGAGTTAGTAGATACAGGAAGCATCGAAGCTGCAGATGAATACACGGCATCTGATGCTCCCATTATAAAACTTGTGAACGGCATTCTGGTAAAAGCCATTAATGAGGGCGTTAGCGATATTCATATCGAACCTTTTGAGACGATGTTGCAGGTAAGATATAGACTGGATGGCTACCTTTTTAAATCCATGAACCTGCCCACCACTATAAAAAATGCTGTAAATTCAAGACTTAAAATTTTAGCTGGACTTAATATCGCCGAACGTCGTGTACCGCAGGACGGCAGGATAAAAATGAACTTCGGGAAAAGAAAGACCATCGATTTTCGCGTTTCTACATTGCCGACCCTTTTTGGCGAGAGCATTGTCATGCGTGTCCTTGACCAGAGCTCACTTAGTGTAGATCTCACTAGGATGGGGTTTGAAAAAGAAACGCTTAATACACTTGAACGTTGTATTTTCCGACCTTATGGTATGCTGCTTGTTACCGGCCCCACCGGAAGCGGTAAGACAACTACTTTATACTCGGTTCTAAATAAACTGAATAGAGAGGATAATAAAATACTTACGGTTGAAGATCCAGTAGAATTTAACTTCAGGGGAATCAATCAGGTGAATGTCAAAGATGATGTGGGAATGACATTTGCTTCGGCTCTCAAGGCCTTCTTACGCCAGGACCCTGATATTATTATGGTGGGTGAAATTAGAGATTTGGAAACTGCCGAGATCGCCATAAAGGCTGCCATGACGGGACATCTGGTTTTCAGTACACTCCACACAAACGACTGTCCTTCAACTGTTGGACGTCTTTTGGATATCGGCATACCGTCCTATCTGGTGGCATCTTCATTGACAATGGTTCTTTCTCAACGCCTCGCACGAAAACTTTGTCCCAAATGTAAGGTTAAGGATAAAAATTTTAATCCGGCCGAATTGGAAGATATGGGATTCTCCTCAGATGAAATATCCAAGCTTGAAATATACGGACCTGGGGGGTGTTCAGAATGTATGGGTGCCGGATATAGAGGGCGCGTCGGACTGTTTGAACTTATGGAGGTAACCGATAGGATTTCCAATATAATCAGTGCCCAGGTGTCGGAAGACCAATTGAGAAAGACCGCGTTACTGGAAGGCATGGTTACCTTAAGAGATGCAGGTCTGGAAAAAATACGTCAGGGGGTGACTTCTGTCGAGGAAATATTGAAGCGGACAACCGTAACCAAAAGCGCCGTTCCCGCATATCTTGCTGATCCTGAAGTAGAGCAATATGAAAACAAAGCCGTCATTTTCCGGGAAGGTAATAGGGGATCGGACTTTTTCAAACTAATCAAAGGTGAATTAGTTGTAGTGAGAAACGGCAAAAAAATCGCCGATATTATGCAACCCGGAGAATATTTCGGAGAAATATCCGCCATAACCGGCAAGCCGAGGTCTGAAACGGTAATGTCAAGAGGTAATTCGGTTGTTCAACGTTTTCCGGGTGATAAGCTGCCTGAAATCATCGAAAAATATCCGGATATCACGACAAAGTTATTAGAAATAAATGCTGATCGTCTAAATTATGCACATAATATCATCGTAAATATTATGAATAAGAAAATGCCATGAAAATAAAATGTTCGAAATGCAACAAGGCATATAAAATTCCAGACGAGAAACTTCCGGCCGGGAAAAAGTGTGCCGTTCAATGTCCGGCCTGCAAAAACCGTATCGTAATCGATTTGCAGTCTCAGCATAAGGAAAAACAATCTCTTCAAACATCAAAATCCGTTGAAAAAAAGGAGGCGGTCGTATCGTTGGGCCAAAAGCGTCCCAGCGGCATGACTCTAAAATACGGTATTTTACGATCATTGGGTGATTTACCGGCCATGCCTCATATTGTGCATAAGGCCCAAGAGATTATTGCAAACCCGGATTCAAATTTGAAGGAGCTTTCGAGTCTGATAGAAATAGAACAGGCAATCGCCACCAGAGTTTTGAAATTGGCGAATTCTACATATTACGGTTTAAGCG
>JASFLX010000019.1:0-22422 GCA_050117895.1 Desulfobacterales bacterium
TTTTGAACATAACGCAATTGTAATAATGAGTTAGTTTCCATCCATAAACGGTAGATTTTGGTTTTCGGCAAGGCCCGAGCGAGTTTTTAACCGCAGGCATAGTGCGCTATGTTGAGGATTGAAAATTAGCGAGAACGCCGCCGGGAGCCAAAAGATGCCGTTTATGGATGGAAACTGATTTTTTTTATTTTAAAAATAACCGTACCGCCTTCGGTATAGGGTTGCCCGGGGTCCAGACATTGAATATAGGCGTTGTCTTGGTCATCTTCTTTGGTTAAACCCAGTTGAAAGGGACACCAGTTATATTCTAATATCAAAACATAATGTAATATGGTGGGGAGGGCATGGGTGCATAACGCGTCGGTTTCATCTAAGTTTATTTCCGGATTTTGGATGATGATTCTATCTCCGACTTTATGAACCGGACAGTTGCCTTTTATATCATGAACGGTTATTTCCAACATTATTCTTTCTCCTGTGATCCTGTCTAAATTTTAATGCTCTTATTAGTAAGCAATTGAGTAATTGTATGAATCTGCAACATTTTGCATGGGTAAAATAAATATTGCAACACGATATGATGAATTTTAATATAACTATAATTGAGCGCAAATAAAACGGGAAAAAATTTTATGTTTTACAAAAACAATAAGAGCTGTTCAATATTATCAAGGAAATTAAGCTATGGTTGATCTGCGGTTAAGATTAAGGATTTTTATAGGACTTCTGATTGTCATTATCATCATGGGTACACTGGGCTTTCGGTTTACGGAAGGGCTTTCGCTGGTTGATGCTTTTTACTTCAGTATTGTTACCATTGCTACGGTAGGATACGGCGACATCCACCCGTCATCCGAACCCGGTAAGTTTCTGGCCATGTTCCTGATTCTCTGCGGTGTGGGTATATTTTTAGGTGTGGTTGCCAATGCAACGGAGATCATCGTGTACCAAAGGGAAAAACGGACCCGAATGGAGAAAATAAATGCCATTATGGCAACATTTTTCAGCGAGATCGGCATCCATCTTCTGGAGATATTTTCTTCCTTCGATCCCCAGAAAGACGTTCTAAGCAAAGACCTTAAGATATCCGGCAACTGGTCTCAAAACGATTTTTCTGCGGCAAAAATATCCGTGGATTCCTATGATTTTTCGATAGATACTCATCTGGGCGACCTGGAGCATCTCAGCGGTTTTTTAAAAGAAAAGGGTAATAGTCTATTGCGCCATCTGGAGAATCCGGCTTTGCTGGAGTGTAAGTCTTTTACCGATCTTCTTCATGCGTCTATCCATTTGCGGGATGAATTTCTGTACAGAACAGATTTGAATCGACTGCCGGATTCGGATTACGGACATATTGCCAAAGACATTCAGAGGGCATATCGCTTTCTGGTTTATCAATGGATCGATTATATGAAGTATCTGAAAAACAATTATCCGTATCTTTTTCACCTTGCCCTCCGTGTCAACCCTTTTGACCCGGATGCATCGCCGGTGGTCACCTGATTTCCGGCCATTCTTTAATCCAGGATGTTCAGCCCGGCTTTTTGAAAAATGGGGCGCAGGTAATAGAGGCTTTCCCGGCCGGCCGATTCCGGGGTGTCCACATAGGGATAGAGCTCCAGACTGATGTCGCCCTGGTAATTCAACCGGGTCATGGTTTTAAAAATATCCAGAAACTGAATAACACCGTGCCCGGTAATCAGGTGATTGTGAACCCGGGTGGCGGCAATGTCTTCTAAATGAACGTGTCCTATCCACTCAAAGAGTTCCTCGAAAGCCGCTGCCGGGTCCTCGCCCGCGCAAAAAAAGTGGCCGATATCGAAATTCAATCCCACGGCGGGTGATTTTACGTCCCTGATAAAGGATTTGAATTCCGCCGTGTTTTCTATAAACAGGTCCGGTTCCGGTTCCACCAGGATTTTTACTCCCAGTTGTTCCGCCAGGGGAATGACCTGTTCCATGCCTTGATGAAACAAAGACATGGCTTCTTTCCGTGACATATTATTCAACGGGCCTCCGGGGGGAACGGAAATGTTTTTACATCCCAGCATGTCCGCCACTTTCAAACAGTCTCGGGTATGCCAAATGCGGAGGTCGCGTCTTTCTTTTTCGGGTTCGATCCAGGACGGAAGATAGGTGTCTCCAATGGCAAAAAGGGTAAAACTGTTTATGTTGGTGACCTTCAGCTCATGTTTTTCGAGGGTTTTTTTGATCCGGTCCAGATCCGTGGCTGTAAAGTCGGGCGGATAAAGGTGAGGTCTGTCTCCCATGATTTCAACGCCTCGAAACCCCAGTTCCGCGATTTTTTCTAAAGATTCGAAAAGGGAAAACCGAACAAAAGCATTGGTGCTGTAAGCGAAAATCATGTTTTTCTTCCATTTTGTTGATAGGCGTTCAGGATATCACATGCTTTCTCCAGTTCCCGAAGACAATGGACCTGATCCTGAAAATTCAGGGGCGGATTTTTTCCCAGCGGTTTTTTAAAATAAAATCCCAGTTCCGGAATCAGTCCGGATCGGCCCGCCGATTTCAAAACGGCCATCCAGCGGGAAAGATCCAGAATCAACGGGGCGGCCAGAATCGAATCCCGGCCCTGAAGGTTCAAACGGATACTCATGGGCAGACCGAACATGCCCTGAAAATCGATGACGTCCCAGGCTTCTTTGGCGTCCCCCCGGGGCGGATAGTAATCGATATGAACTTTGTGACAAGGTTCTCCGTATTTCTGTCCCACGGGGTACCCCAGAATATCATCCAGAAGTTGCGTTTTATTGGCCACTTTGTCCGCGGCCCGATCAGGGTCCATGAGGTTTTTCCCGTCCGCGTTTCCCAGGATATTCAGGCTGTACCATCCATCCACCCGGAGACATCGGGCTTTTAGGGCCGAAGCCAGGACCACTTTAAAATAGGTCTGACCGGTCTTGCCGTCACGTCCGCATAGGGGAACGTGGTGTTTAACGGCTTGTTGAACAATAACGGGAAGTTCCAGATGGTTGGGTGAGAAATTCACTACCGGGATTCTGGACAGAATCGATGCCAGGACATAGGCCAAATCCGGGAAGTCCGCAGGATCAACGTTGGAATAGAGCTGCGACAGGCTCTTCAAATGGTCAAGATCTTGGTGAATGCCGGCCGGCAAGAGGTTGATCAAAACCGGCAGCGCATGGGAATGCTGCTTTTTGATATCCTGGATGTCCTTGATCAGGTGTTGGACCTGAGCTTCGAGATTCAGATTCGGGGACGGGGCCTGGAATATGAGGATTTCATCGAGGTCCGACCGATACGGTTTCCAGTAATTATCCGGCACCACCCCGTACGTTTTAACACAATCGCTAAGTTTTGCCGATTGCGTATCCCAGCCCGCCATGTGTACGGCATGGGGCGGCCCCAGGTAGGGAAAACGGTTGTGGGTGGTCAGGCAGGGTAGGAGGGTATCCGGGTCTTTTTGTAATTTGGCCACGGCCACGGCCACGGTGGAAGCCACTGCTCCTTTGGCGCCCGCGATCATTAAGAGCAGTGATCGAGATTTCAGAGGATCAGAATATGTCATAAGTAATGACCATGCTATTCTGGGAAGATCCGAATTTTATTACAATGCTATTTTTAATACATCCATCATTTTGTTGACAAAATGAAAATCGATTTCTTTTTTAACCTTTTCGGAGATGCCTTCGAGATCCTTTTCGTTCTGCTTTGGCAGAATCAGGGTTTTTATGCCTGCGTGATGGGCACCCAGAACTTTTTCCTTTATTCCGCCGACCGGCAGTACCTGGCCCCTCAGGGTAATTTCACCGGTCATGGCAAGATCCTTTCGGATGGTTTTTTGGGTTAGCAGCGATACCAGGGCGGTGAGCATGGTCACACCGGCGGAAGGCCCATCCTTGGGGATGGCCCCTGCAGGGATATGCAGATGAATATCACTGGTTTCAAAAAAATCTTCATCTATTTTGAGTGATGTCGCATTTGCCCGGATAAAACTTAACGCTGCAGTTGCGGATTCCTTCATCACATCCCCGAGCTGGCCGGTTAAGGTCAGTCCTTTTTTTCCTTTCATGGCGGTGGCTTCAATAAAAAGGAGTTCTCCCCCCGTGGGTGTCCAGGCAAGCCCCAACGCAATGCCCGGTGTTGAAATTCTCGATTTTACGTCGGAGATGATGCGAATGGGCCCGAGATACTTGGGAATATCATCAATTCTGATTTTAGCGGACATAATCTCGCCTTCTGCGATATTGGCCGCTACCCCCCGGCAAACATTTGCGATTTCCCGCTCGAGATTTCTTAATCCCGCTTCCCGGGTATAGCCGGTAATGATCTGCTTTAACGCTCCTTTTGTAAAGGATATCTGGTTACTCTTCAGACCATGAGCGTCCCGCTGGCGGGGAATAAGATATCGGGATGCAATTTTAATCTTTTCGTCAAGGGTATATCCCAGAAGCTTGAGCACTTCCATCCGGTCCCTTAACGCCGGCGGTATGGTGTCAAGAATATTCGCCGTGGTGATGAACATAACTTTGGACAGGTCAAAGGGCACATCCAGATAGTGATCCGAAAAAGAAAAATTTTGTTCGGGATCGAGAACCTCCAGCAGGGCCGATGACGGATCCCCGCGAAAATCGCTTCCCACTTTGTCTATTTCATCCAGCATAAATACCGGGTTGTTGGATCCGGATCGCCGGATTCCCTGAATTATACGGCCGGGAAGGGCACCCACATAAGTTCGTCGATGGCCTCTGATTTCCGCCTCATCCCTGACGCCCCCCAGGGAAATACGGACAAATTTTCTTCCCAAGGCCCGGGCAATGGAGTTGCCCAGGGAGGTTTTGCCGGTGCCCGGAGGTCCCGCAAAACACAGGATAGGACCTTTTGACTCGGGCTTGAGCTTTCGAACGGCAAGGTATTCGATGACCCGCTTTTTGGGTTTCTTAAGTCCGTAATGATCGTCATCCAAAACCTTTTTTGCCATTTTGATATCCAGGTTGTCTTGGGTACTCTCATTCCAGGGGAGGGTGGTCAGCCAGTCCAGATATGTTGATGCCACGGTATATTCCGCGGAAGACGGGTGCATGCGGGAAAGACGATCCAGTTCACGTTCCGCCTCTTTGCGGGCTTCTTCAGGAAGATTTTTTTCCTCGATTTTAGCTCTGTAGTCTTCGATTTCAACCGAGGCCTCATCCTTTTCGCCCAGCTCTTCCTTGATCTTTTTGAGTTGCTCCCGCAGGTAGTATTCCCTTTGCCTTTTATCCATGTCGCCCTTGACCTGGGACTGTATCTTGTTTCCCAGTTCCAGAATTTCCAGTTGATAGGTAATGAGCCGGGTCACTTCTTTTAACCGTTTTTTGACATCAAAAATTTCCAGAACTCCCTGCTTTTCCTCGAGGCTGGAGTTGATGGTAGAGGCGACCATATCGGCCAATATACCGGGCTCCTGAATGGATTTTGCCATGGTAACGATTTCAGGGGGAAGTCCCGGAGAAAGTTCGGCAATACGGGTAAACTGGCTGATCATGTTGGACGTCAGGGCGGTAATTTCCTTATCCTTCTTATCTTCCTTATCTTCATCCTTAATATACTCCACCCGGGCCCGGGGGTAGGGCTTGCCTTTGATGAACTCTTTTATCCGAAATCGCTCCATGCCCTGGGTAAGCAATTGCAATTTGTTGTCTTCGGTTTTTGCCATTTTAAGGATCAACGCGCTGGTTCCCACTTTATGCAGATCCTTTTTCGTATAGGTTCCTTCCTGAATCGGTTCTTTTGCCACAACAAGACCGATGATCCGATTCTGGGACATGGCTTCGTCCACCAGTTGAATGGATCGTTCCTGAATGACCAGAAGGGGCAAAACCATTTTGGGGAAAAGGACGGCATCAATCATGGGTAGAATGGGAAGAATTTCAGGCAATTTATCCGTTTTGATTTCCATGGATGACTGAGGCTGTGTCATAGATACCTCCAATTTATATTTTTTTGAAGGATAATTGGATCAAAAAGAGAACGGCTATCCTTAGGTAATGTCTATCTTGCGTATTTTATCGAGTGAAAGTTTGGCCAGTCGGATCTGGAGAAAACCGTTTGAATATGACGCTGAAACCACTTCAGGATCTATGGGTGCGGGAAGGTACAAGATGCGTTCAAACCTGCCGTACTGGATTTCAGCCAGTCTGTATTTTGCGTTTTCTCCGCGAGGAAATTCAGCACGGGTCCCGTAAATCCTGACCGCTTTGTTGCTTATTTCCAATTCCAGGTCATCTTTATTGACTCCGGCGATTTCAGCCAGAATGAGGATCTGATCAGGAGTTTCATAAATGTCCATTTGAGGCTTCCATTTCCTTGCGGATAGCATGAACATGGGGCCAATCGGACGAAACATATCATCAATGGTTTTTTCGATTTCGGTATCGAGCTGATCAAAATCGCTAATGAATCGTATTTTGATATAGTCCATTTTGTGCTCCTGTGTGTTAATGCGGATATCTTTTTTTAAATCCCAAAGCCAACTTAATTCTAACGGGTTGCAATTTCTGCAACCTTTTTTAATGGCGACTTCTTTATAACATCAGAATGGAAAAATGGAATATTGGAATACTGGAATATTGGGAGTAAAAGCGGAAATTAACTATTTTAATTTTAAAAACTCCTTGATTCCGCTATTCCAATCGAGGCGAAGCCCCAAAATTGTTATAATCGGGTAAAAATGGCCAAAATGTCAAGGAAAATTTATTTCGATAAATAATGCCTATATATATTGAGGGGTCGGTAAGTTTTTTTAATGTAACCGCTCCATAAATAATCCGCAACTCCATCGTACAAACTCATGCATAAGGGCTCGTAACGAAAAAACAGTATTTCAATAGTTATATAAATAGATCAGGTAGTGTCCATCCATAAATGGTCTTTTTGGCCAATCTCTGCGTTATGTTCAAAAAATAATCCTCGGAATATTATACATATGCCTGTGATTATTTTTTTTACATGCCTTGACCTTGAACAAAAATCCTCATTTCTGGATGGACACTATGTAGATAACATTTTTTATCTTTTCATTACGAATTTATAAAAGCGCTGTTTTTTCAAAACGATCCCTAATGCATTCAAACAGTGTACGATTTCGTTGCTGATCATTTATTCCGCTTAATTTGGAGCTCTAAAAGAAAAACTCCCCGTCGCCTCATATAAGTTAAAGCAATCCAAAAAAATGACATTGAATTATCGGGGAACAGATATTTCCGGACAGCAATTAATTTACGAATAAAACTGAAATATTCTTTGCCGAGTTGAATACTTTCTGTGAAATGCTCCCGAGGATAAAATCCTTAATTCCGGACATGCCCCTCCTTCCCATGACAATGACATGATAACCGGACTCGGCTTCTTTAACGATATCCCTGGCCACACCGCTTTTTTTAAGCTCTGACTTTACGGTGATATTATTTTCATCAAATCCTGCATCCATAAGTATTTCTTTGGCTTTTTCCACTGCCTGATTTACCAATTCCTGTTTTTTCTCTTCCAGCAAACAGAAGGAACTCTGTTGAGATTTAAAATAAGGGGTTAGCTCCGGACTATTCATTTCACACAAGGCCGCCGTGTCTTGAACGACATTAAATAACGTAATGTCGTTATCCTTTGTAAATGAACTAGCTATAAATTCAACGGCTCGAATAGCGTTTTCAGAATCATCAATCGCCACTAATATTTTTTTATCCATGGTTCGGATCCTCCTTTAGGTGTTTTAGGCCCATACCTTTAGGGCTCTGTTATTAAATGACTTCTGTCTTCTACCTTAATTATGTGATCCGGATCAAGAGATTTTGTATTTCGAGACCTTTGCAAAACGCCCCCTTTTGCCCAATACCGGCGTCCCCGATAATCGGGATCTACGCTTCGCTTCGACAGGCTCAAATTTTAATCCTCGAAATACTTAATGTATTCGTGCCTGCCCCGTGAAATGCGAAGCCTATTTCTCTGGGGTGGTTAAAATTTTCGCGTTGACTCGGGGGCGTCCATGCCCCTCGCCCTTGCGGGCAGCTTGACAGCTGTCCAATTCTGCTGTCCTGCAGAATTGTCCTTGGTCTTGAACAAAATTGAACGTTTTTCAAAGGACTCATTCTTTCAGATACATATCACTGTCGGATTGGAATTTGTATTTTGGAATTTGAAATTTACCTGCCTGAGGCAGGTTAATTTGTAATTTGGTGCTTGGGATTTGTGATTTAACACACCAAATTCCAAGGCAAAGCCGGGAAACTCTGACTCCCGCAAGACGGGACAGGCTTGGCCCAGATGACCAGGTTTTTCATGGCAATAAAATGAGGGTCCGGGCAGTTTAACGTCTTACCCAGGACTAAAAATGGCAGCCACCGCTACAGTGAGCTACTCTTGGTATCGTAAAACGCTTCATGGACTCCACCTCCTTTTACAGCATCAAACTAAAAGTTGAAGCTTATAATAGTGAACTTCTTTTTTTCCTGCAAAGAGACGGTGACACGGAGTAATACGGATCATCGCCTTTCCGTGAAAGCATGGCATCTCTGGGTGATTTTTGTTCCTGTTTGTGCGGGCAATCCAAGCAGGTCCAGCATTCCCAGTATTGTTTACTTGCATGATCCAGACAAGTTCTGTAATATGGACAAAAGACATTTCTGTAGCCTTTGTTGTGAACCGGGTTTTTATCTTTATCCATGTTCGTCTCCTTAAATTAATCCGAAAAATCTCAAATTTCATTGACTTAAGGACTTAAGATCTTTCATCTTGAAAATAGTGACACATTGTGGCAATGTCAACTCTTTTTAGAAATGCTGTTTTGATTGCCTCTTCAATTCTCATGATGTCATTCCTCTTCCCTATAACCAATGGCCTCATGGGGGCAGGCGGGAATGCAATTTCCATTTATGATCTATTGTATGTTGTATGTAATTTTATATTTTTTGATAAAGTTCACCGGATGATATGATAATTTTGCTTTGCGAAGACCTTGGATATCCAGATCCTGTTCGCGATTGACAAATTCGAATGTATTTCCTGATCGTTCGAGGAACATCTGATTGATCGCCTGATAAATCCCTTTATAGTCAGGGTTTCCTTTTTCAAAATGAATCAAAAGTGTATCATCTGTTAATCTCTCTGCTATGGTATAACCGGCCATTTTTTGATTTGCGATGATTGCACCGCCCGTGAGGCCTTGTATAGTTTCCCATTGGGTTAAAATCTTTGAAATCGTCCGGTTTTCAGCAGACAGCAAGTCAGACGACTCACAGTCGCGCCAGGTACACCAGTCTTCCTGCATCATCATCGCTTTATGGATCATATCTGTCCCAAAAGGAACATATTCAAAGTCATATTTTTTCCTGAACTGATTCAAAAGATTCTTTTTTTTGTGAAAGCGTTTACCTTTGAGATCTATAAGTTCAATCACGGAATAGATATAATCCCAGTGACCTCTTGATTCTTCAAACGAAATTAAATGGTTAAAGCTGTCTTCCCATAATCTGAGCAGGCTTTCGGGCATGCGGTCAAATAGAGTTTCGCTGCTAAAATATTCAGAAAAACACTTGTTCCAGTCAACGCTCTCCCAAGCACCCACCGGAGCCCAGTGCATTTTTTCCGGAACGGTCTGTTTGATCCAGACAAGGTTGTCCGACCATGCCCAGGAAAGTCCGTATTCTTCAGCCCATCCCCACAGGTTCACAAAACTGTAATCGGAGGCCTTTTGCGAACACAAGGCAAAATGTTTTGAATATTCTTTTTGTTTATCCAAGGTAATGGGTTCAAAATTTAAAGACATATCCTGCCCAACCTCCCGATAGAAAATTATAAGAAAAATACTAAATATTGCTGCAAACTTTATGCCAATAATATGATGTCACAGTAACCATTACTTTTATTATGAACAAAATAGACTTGCACCTCATTGTTGATAAAGGTAACTTAACAGGAAATTATACATGAATCTTGTATGAAAATTCGGGTTATAATTCGCTGGAGCGTATTTGGCTGAATAGGATATGACCATGGGAAAACATCTCGTACTTGTCGGTGGTGGCCATGCGCATATGGTAACACTTGCAAATCTAAATACATTCATTGAAAAAGGTCACAATGCTATCGTTATTGGCCCTTCACCATACCATTATTACTCAGGCATGGGACCGGGAATGCTCGGTAACATATATACACCGGACGAGATCCGTTTCGCCACAAAGCATATGGTGGAAAAACAGGGTGGCACTTTTGTTCCGGGAAAGGCTGTTCGAGTGGATCCGGAGAACAAAACCGTATTCCTGGAATCCGGTGCAACTATTTTTTACGATGTTCTTTCATTTAATACCGGCAGTTTTGTACCCGGAACAACGGTTACAGATGATGGCAAAGATATTTTTTCCGTAAAGCCCATTGAAAAGCTCATCCATGCCCGGGCGAGAATTCTGGAGCTGGTTTCACACAAGAAAATCGCTATCAGCATCATCGGCGGCGGTCCTTCTGCTGCTGAAATAGCAGGAAACGTCTGGGGTCTCACCCGGGATATTGGCATAATCACGCCCGAAATTCGAATTTTTGCAGGTAAAAATTTCATGTCGCGCTTTCCGGATAATGTCAGGACAAAGGTTAGGGTGTCGCTCACAAAACGCAACATTGAAATTCTGGAACCCGGCTATATTAGAGAACTCAAAACCGGCCAACTTACACTGGAATCAGGAGAAAGTATTAAAACCGACTTAATATTTTTGGCTATTGGCGTTAAGCCGTCGCCGATATTTGAGGAATCCGGTCTGCCAACCGGCCCGGACGGAGGTTTGCTTGTTAACAAATACCTGCAGAATACAGAGTATCCTGAAATCTTTGGTGGCGGTGACTGTATTTATTTTAAAGATCGGCCTCTGGATAAAGTGGGTGTTTATGCGGTGCGTGAAAATCCGGTACTTTATCATAATCTTATGGCATCCCTGGAAGGAACGAATCTTATGCCCTTTGATCCGGGCGGAGATTATCTGATTATTTTCAATATGGGAGACGGTACCGGAGTATTGCGAAAAAAATGGCTTGTGTTTGGAGGCAGACTGGCCTTTAAAATAAAGGATTATATTGACCGTAAATTTATGAAAAAGTTTCAATCCATTGAATCACAAAAATAATTTTAACCTAAACGGATCGTTTCAAATTTTAAAAGGGGATTAAATATCTTTTCCATCTTTTACACGGATGTTTTCAGAAAAGAGTATCTTTGCTAATTCATTTTCCGTAAGAATTTTCTCTTCCAATACGACTTCTCTAATGTTTTTTCCTGTCTCATCGGCCTTGCCTGCAATTAATGCCGCCTTGTCGTAACCCACATGAGGAACCAGATAGGTAGCCATGGCCAGACTTTTTTCAATGTTTTCCAAGCACTTTTGCCTGTTAGCGGTGATACCGCTAATGCACTTTTCAGCCAAAAGCTTAGCTCCGGAAGAAAGCAGATCTATGGATTGCAGAAGATTGTATGCCATCACCGGCAACATGACGTTCAGCTCAAAATTGCCAGACTGTCCACCCATCATAATCGTTGTATCGTTTCCCATGACCTGGGCAGCAACCTGAATCACGGCTTCCGGGATAACCGGGTTGATCTTCCCGGGCATTATGGAAGATCCGGGCTGAAGAGAAGGAATGGATATTTCACCCAGCCCGCATCTGGGTCCGGAAGCAAGCCACCGGATGTCATTGCAAATTTTCACTAAACTTACGGCTAAGGTTTTTAAAGCCCCGCTGGTTTCAACCGCTGCATCCTGGGCTCCCTGGGCTTGAAAATGGTTTTCTGCCTCTTTAAAATCAAGTTTTGAATGTTCTGAAATAAGCGAAATAACTCTTTTCGCAAAATCAGGATGGGTGTTTAAACCGCTTCCAACAGCCGTACCTCCTAAAGCAAGTTCTGTGAGACCGTCTTCAGCAGCTTCAATTCTTTTTATTCCAAGCGCCACCTGTCTTGCATATGCTCCAAACTCCTGACCCAGGAAAATGGGCACGGCATCCTGGAGATGGGTCCTTCCGATCTTTTTGATATCCTTAAATTCCGATGCCTTATTCAACAGACTTTCTTGAAGAATAACGAGCGAGGGAATCAGACGATCTCTAATTGAAGTACCGGCGGCTATATGAATTGTCGAAGGGATTACATCATTACTGGACTGACCCAGATTAACGTGATCATTGGGATGGACCGGAGATTTTCCTCCTTTTTTTCCTGTAATGATCTCGTTCGCCCTTGAGGCAATAACTTCGTTCATGTTCATGTTTGTAGAAGTGCCTGATCCTGTCTGGAAAATATCCACCACAAATTGGTCGTCAAATTTTCCGTCAATCACCTCCTGTGCAGATGCAACAATAGCTCCGGATATCTTTTCATCCAGCAGACCCAGCTCATGGTTTACCGTGGCGGCACATTTTTTTATAAGGGCAAGGGAATAAATAAATGGTGAGGAAAATGTAAGCCCGCTTATGGGAAAATTTTCAACCGCCCTTTGTGTGCTTGCCCCAAAATAAGCACCTTTAGGGACATCTATGGTTCCTAACGAATCTTTTTCTTTTCTGTGTTTCATCATCCACCTGTTTTTTTACGAATTCATCAAATTTCATTATTTTCAGCCAGAATTTTTCCCTCCCCCGGATAGATCATACGATCCTTGTAAGGCGTGGGCTTTGTTATTTGGGGCCAATGACCGGTTTTCGGATCAGGTCCTTCCAGAGCTGTGGCAGACGGTTTTTTATCCTTTATTTTTGGATATCTCCGCAGGTTTATCCCGGTCACCGGAGCGCTGAACTCTATTGGAATGTTGTTTGGATCAAATGTATAAATCGAGTGAATAAAGCCGTGATCTATGAGTTCAGATACCCAGATTTCGGCTGCTTCAAACCTGTCCTTTAGTTCCCACAGGTCGTCATCACTTTCCACTCCAAATGCAACGTGGTCAAACGCAGAAGGACCCTTGACCGGAACGCCATGGTCCCTTTCCGGAATTTTTTCCGCATCCGGCCATTGGAAAAATGCAATCATATCATATTCGGATATTTCAAAAAAATAATGCTTGTACTTGCTCCCACCAAGCCCGGCCACAAGGCGAAACCCTAGCAAATCTCTCCAAAACCGAATGGTTTCGTCCATATTGCCGGTGACCAGTACCAAATGATTAATTCCGGTGTATGTTACCATTGTATGCCTTTTTGGATTTGAACGTTATGCTATACAAGGGGTCGGGGAGTTTTTTTAACTTAACCGCTCCATGAATAATCAGCAACTACACCATACAAACTCATAAATTCAAACAGTGTCCGATTTCGTTGCTGATCATTCATTCCGCTTAATTTGGGGCTTTAAAAGAAAAACTCCCCGACTACTTACGTTATTTAGTGAACCAATACAATAACCGTGCCAGAAGACAGAATCAAGTGCTCTATGATAGTGATCCCTAATATGTTTTGGCACGGGCATTGCATTATATTAATATGATTTAATAACGATTTTTCTCAGGAAAAAATTTGACGAAAAACCTTTAACGCTTTAAAAAGGAGGAAAAACATGGGTAAAAAACATTACAGAATTGAAACATCATGTCCTCAATGCGGGTGTAGCGCTGTTTCTCACCTGTCCTCCGAGGAAATCAAAGAAAAATTCGGTGATGTTCCAAACGTTGAGATGGAATGTAGTGAATGTATGATTAAATATCATACCGACATGGAGAAAGCCTGCCCTGAGTGGGATAAGGAATGCAAGATGAAACAAAAATAAAAAATGGTGAATTCGTAAAAAGTCATTTTTTGACTTTTTACGAATTTATTTAAACCTAAATTGAACGATTGTCGAGGTTGTTGCAGATACAAGGAAGATGCCGTTTTGCTATAGTCAACTATGCGGGACGGCATCTGACGCAGTAGATACGGTTGATCCCGCTAAAAGCGGGAAGGGTTTCAAATTTTAAAAATATAAATCAATTTAATTCATTAAAAAAAAAGATATTTAATCCCCTTTTAAAATTTGAAACGCTCTGTTTAGGTTAAAAAAAGTATAGGACAATATTATGGTATACGATTTCACAGCTAATGACGTATTTGAAATGGCCGAACAGCTTGAAAGAAACGGAGCCAAGTTTTACAGAACAGCAGCTGAAAATGTTTCCGATCCAAAGTCAAAAAAGCTATTAATTGAACTTGCGGAAATGGAAGATGAACATGAAAAGACATTTGCTTCTTTAAGAACCGATCTGACCGTGGGCGAAAAAACAACAACCGTTTTTGACCCGGAAGATGAATCTGTCCTTTATCTTCGTGCACTTGCGGACACCCGAGTATTCTTTAAGAAAAAGATTGATATCTCATCCATGAAAGAAATCCTCAAGGCGGCCATTGTTGCCGAGAAAGACTCGATCGTCTTTTATCTGGGGTTAAAGGATTTTGTCCCGGATCGACTGGGGAAGAACCGGCTGGATAAAATCATCAAAGAGGAGATGGGACATATCAGAATCCTCAGCAACGAGCTTGTTTCTCTGGGCAAATAAGCTTCATTCCTGTCTCATGATACAAGTGTGTATCAATTACAAACATGAGACGATTTCCAATATCTTCCCATATTCGCTCAATACAGACCTCTCTTTTCAACTATAACCTCCAGGGTGGAGGTGAACTGAGGTGCCGCCTCTAACTCCAATATTACATGAAAATTTTTGAGATGGTTTCTTGTTTGTTATTTTACAATTTTGCTTTTCGTTGTCAGCTGACGGTTTGAATCAAAAATTTTCTCCATTTGGCACAAAACTTGAACAAGGTGTATTAGTGATTATTATCAATGTTAATCAACATTGATTTTAGATATTAAATTTTATGACAATTATCAGGGTTCATTTTGTATACGAATACAGGAGGACACCATGTGGGAATATACCGAAAAAGTAAAAGATCATTTTTTAAATCCGCGTAATGTGGGCGTGATAGAGAACGCTGATGGTGTTGGCGAAGTCGGTTCACTGGCCTGCGGTGATGCTCTAAAACTCACTTTAAAAGTTGATGGAGATAAAAGAATCAGCGATGCAAAATTCCAAACCTTCGGTTGTGCAAGTGCCATTGCATCATCTTCCGCTCTAACCGAAATGATCAAGGGAATTACGATAGATGAAGCCGAAAAAATTACGAATAATGATATTGCAGAATATCTTGGAGGACTTCCAAAGGAAAAGATGCACTGCAGTGTTATGGGACGTGATGCTCTAGAAAAAGCAATAGCCAATTACAGGGGCGAACCGGAAAAAGAGGTTGACGGTGGAATTGTGTGTGAGTGCTTTGGGGTAACCGATCATGAAATCCAAAGAGCGGTTAAGGAAAACCATCTGAAAACCATCGAAGATGTCACGGATTATGTTAAAGCCGGCGGTGGTTGTGAAAGCTGCCACGATAAAATTCAGGAAATTATTGAATCCGTTAACGGCACTCCCGTTAAGGATAAGATAAGACCTTCGGGAATGACCAATATCCAGAAAATCAGGCTTATTGAGGAAACATTGGAACGTGAAATCAAACCCGAACTAAAAAAAGACGGCGGCGGTATTGAGTTTGTCGATTTTGCCGATAATACGGTTTTCGTTGAATTGCGCGGCACGTGCTCGACATGCAGCGCATCTCAGGTGACCTTGAAACATTATGTGGAAGCACGGATAAAGGAACTGGTTTCTCCTGAACTGGTGGTGGAAGAGGTGAAACAATGAAGACAATATATGTGGATAATAACGCAACGACACGGGTCGCCCCGGAGGTACGTGAAGTGATGCTCCCTTATTTAGGCGAGTTTTACGGCAACCCCTCCAGTATGCATTCCTTTGGCGGGAATGTTGCACATAAGATCGAGGAAGCGCGTGCAAAACTTGCATCGTTGCTTAACGCATCACCGGATGAAATCGTGTTTACCAGTTGTGGAACCGAAAGCGACAGTACCGCTATTCATGCGGCAATCTCGTCTGTGCCCGAAAAAAAACATATTATCACCTCACGGGTAGAACATCCGGCCATAAAGAATTTATTTGAGTATCTTTCAAAAAAAGGCTACCGCGTCACCTTTGTTCCGGTTGACCGAAAGGGCATCCTTGACCTGGATTATCTTTACAGCAGTCTTACCGATGACACCGCCATTGTCAGCATTATGTGGGCAAACAACGAAACCGGTATGATTTTTCCGGTCGAAGAAATGTCTGAGGTCATAAAAAAGAAAGGGATTGTTTTTCATACCGATGCGGTTCAAGCGGTCGGCAAGATGCCCATCGATGTCGGAAATTCAGAAATAGACATGCTGTCTATTTCAGGGCATAAGATTTATGCCCCCAAAGGAATCGGCGCTCTTTATGTACGTAAAGGAACCCGATTTTCTCCGTTTCTTATCGGCGGCCATCAAGAAAGCGGCCGGCGAGGCGGAACCGAAAATGTCGTTTACATTATCGGGCTTGGAAAGGCGAGCGAACTGGCGGCAAACCACATGGACGAAATGACGAACCATGTCGGAAAGTTACGGGACAAGCTTGAAGGTGAATTACTAAAACGAATCCCCAATTCTATGATAAACGGGGATAGAGAGAATCGACTTTTAAACACCACGAGTATTAGTTTTGAATATGTGGAAGGGGAGTCGATTCTTTTAATGATGAATGAATTGGGCATTTGTGCTTCTTCGGGCTCGGCATGCACATCCGGTTCTCTCGAACCTTCTCATGTATTGCGTGCAATGGGCGTTCCGTTTACGGCCGCGCACGGCTCCATACGATTCAGCCTGGGTATTTACAATACGGAAGAAGAAATAGATTTTATTATAGAAAAACTTCCGCCGATTATCGAAAATCTTAGAAATATGTCACCCTTTTGGAAATAATGATCCGGGTGATTTCAGATTTTCCGAGTTGACGTTTTTTATGAGAGGTTCATAAGATGAATAAGAGTGAAAAAGAAAGCCAACACACATGCAAAACAGATGTGGAATCCCTTTCCCAATACAAGGAAAAACTGCCGGGAATTGTTGAGAACATCATCGACAATTGTGATGACAGCCAATGCTTTACGCATGTGGACTATGAGCCGATTCCCTCGGAAGGATATGTTGTACATATCATAAATAAATTAAGGGAAATTCTTTTCCCGGGATATTTTACCCGGGAAAAGATTGATCCCGTCAACCTGAAATACAACATCGGACAATCTGTTTCAGTTCTGTTTGATATGCTTTCCGAGCAGATTACCCACAATATGAGGCACGACTGCTTTAGATACGATCTGCCGTGCAGAGAATGTGAAGCGCAAGGACAAAAAATTGCTCTTGACTTTCTGGAATCCATTCCATCCTTACGAAAAACCCTGGCAACAGATGTACGGGCAATATATGACGGAGATCCTGCTGCAAATAGCTATGACGAAATTATTTTCAGCTATCCCGGTATGTTTGCTATAACCGTACATCGGGCGGCCCATAAGCTTTTTGAATTTCAAGTGCCGCTTCTTCCTCGAATTATGACGGAACATGCCCACAGTTTAACCGGTATAGATATTCATCCGGGGGCCGAAATCGGAGAAAGTTTTGTGATTGATCATGGAACGGGCGTCGTGATCGGTGAAACCACGGTCATCGGTAAGAACGTTCGTATCTACCAGGGAGTCACTCTGGGTGCCCTGTCGCTTCCTAAAAATGCCGGGGAGCGGTTGAGAGGCAAAAAACGCCATCCCACAATAGAAGACGATGTTATCATCTATTCAGGCGCTACGATTTTGGGTGGAGACACCGTAATCGGCGCGCGTTCCGTAATCGGAGGAAATGTCTGGATAACGGAATCCGTTCCTTCGGATACTAAAGTGATTATGGACCCCCCCCAATTGATTTATAAATAACGCTATGAAAATATTTTCCAACATCGGTACAACCATTGGTTCAACCCCTCTGGTACGGCTGAACACCATTACTCAAAGCCTTGATGCTGAAATACTTGCCAAGCTTGAATTTTTCAATCCTCTGGGCAGTATTAAGGACCGGATTGCCGCATCAATGATTGATGAAGCAGAGGCTAAAGGACTGATCGGCCCGGATACACTCGTGGTGGAGCCCACCAGCGGGAATACGGGTATTGCACTCGCCTTTATCTGTGCGGTAAAGGGATATGATCTATGTCTTACCATGCCGGACACCATGAGTATGGAAAGAAGAAAACTGCTGAAACATCTTGGCGCGGATCTCGTTCTTACGCCGGGTTCCCAAGGTATGAAAGGGGCGATTGCTCGGGCGGAAGAAATTATCGATTCGCGAAAAGACGCATTTATGCCCGACCAGTTCAGGAATCCGGCCAATCCGAAAATCCACAAAGAGACCACCGCACAAGAGATATGGAAAGATACCGACGGCCGGGTGGATATACTGGTTGCCGGTGTGGGCACCGGCGGTACCATAACCGGTGTCGCCCAGATGATAAAAGCACGGAAACCGTCTTTTAAAGCTATTGCCGTTGAACCGGAAGATTCTCCGGTACTGTCCGGAGGAACGGCCGGATCTCATAAGATCCAGGGCATCGGTGCCGGTTTTATTCCTCATGTGCTCGACACCTCAATTATAGATGAAATCGTAACCGTATCTAACGATGAGGCATTTGATACCTCACGGATGCTGGCAAAAACAGAGGGAATACTCTGCGGCATCTCATCGGGAGCTGCCATGGCCGCCGCCCTTAAAATTTCAAAACGAAAAGAGTCGAACGGTAAATGCGTCGTAGTAATATTACCGAGTACCGGCGAACGGTATATCAGCACGGAACTTTTTTCTGAAATTTAACTCGTGTCCATCCATAAACGGCATCTTTTGGCCCCCGGCCGCGTTCTCGCTCGTTTTCAATCCAGGAAATAGCGCGTGTCGAGGACTTGAAACGAGGGCCTAACACAGAGATTGGGGAAAAAGACTTTTTTGAGATAGCTTCTAACTCATAAAACTGTCGACGGATACGTAACACCCAATTTCTTTTCGAAGTCCTAAAAAATTTCCTCAGATTTGTCTTGTGAGACAGACTTGTATCAAAAAGAGATATCATGCAGGAGGTATATTTAATATATTTTAAACATTTTACTTTGACCCTAAATGATCGTAAACAAAAAGGTATTTCTAAAAATATAAAACTGAATCCATCCTTGGCACGAATTTTGATATGAATAAGGAATAAAATATATAAAAGTTGAGATATGGATACCATGAAGCCCTGTGACAAAAACATTGAAAGCACCCTTCAAATTGCAGCCAAAATGATCAAACTTGCAGAAATAGGGAACGAAGAAAGAGAAGATACCGGTTGCGGCATTCTGTACGGTGTGTTACTTGACTCTGCCTACAAACTGCAAAGACTTGCTGAAAAAGAAAAGGAAAACCACCTGAATAAAGGTTGGTGGAAAACGGCTAAACCTTTTTTGGGACACGGATAAATACAGATTGTCCGGATGGTGATAAAATAAAGTTCTAGGTTACCTGCCCGAGTGTGCCTCGCATGGCAGGGGGGTGGGTGAAAATCTTTGTTCAATATTTTTAAAGGAGGAGTTAAAAAAATGGCCAAAAGACTTGAGGTATATAAATGTGGTGTATGCGGAAATATCGTTGAAGTGCTCCATGCCGGAAAAGGCAACCTTGTGTGCTGCGGAAAACCCATGAGCTTACTTATCGAAAATACGGTTGATGCGGCTAAAGAGAAACATGTGCCGGTGATTGAAAAAATTGACGACGGCGTGAAGGTTAAGGTGGGAGAAGTTGCCCATCCCATGGAAGAGAAACACTGGATTGAATGGGTGGAAATTATAGCGGACGGCAAGACATACCGTCAGTATCTAAATCCCGGAGAAGCACCAGAGGCAATTTTCAATGTGACCGCAGACCAGATTACCGCACGTGAATATTGTAATATCCATGGTTTTTGGAAAGCATAAAGGAGGTGATCATATGGCAAGTTGGAAATGTGGAAATTGCGGATATATGCTCGAAGCGGATACCCCCCCTGAAAAGTGTCCGTCCTGCAAAGAAAAATGCGAATTCCTCGACAACACCTGTTATACACCGGACTGTGAAATTGAAGGCATTGACAAGCGAATATGATTCGGAAGGGCGTTTCAAATAGCCCGGGATTACGGCCTTGAAATCGCAGGTTAATTTTTTGGTGCCGAGGAAATATTTATCGGTACAATTTATTAAATTTTTTACGGCGCAGCTGCGTAATAGAAAAATTACATAGCCATATCATTAAAGGAGGATATTATGACCACACCAAAGCATTGTCCGGGTTTTGAGAATTTTAAGCATCTTAGCTCGTTTAAATGTCGGTGTCCCGAATGCGGTCAAGAAATGGAGATTTTCTCAGATGAGTTTGATAAGACCCATTTGTGCGACAGCTGCGGTAAAAAAATAGATTTCACGCAGTGTTCTTTGGATGCGGAAGCTTAGGGCTTGGTACAATCAACTTTTTCCCGGTTTTTACTCATTTTTCAAAACAACTGATATGGCCGCCGGTCACATCTCGGGACCGCCGATGAAAGCGCCTTGAGCAAAGCGAAATCCCGCCTTAAGCGGGAATCTCATTCGTTATCAAGGCCTTGCGGTAGAAAAACGCTGCTTCGGCCTTGGTGCCTTGTGGCAGTGAAACGAAGATCCCGTCATAGGGAGACCTGAGGTGTATAGATTTTCGCTCATATGGACTCATAAAAAATCATATAGGAATCGTTAAAATGTTTGTATTAGGGCTACAAGGAAGTCCCCGAAAAAAAGGAAACACGAATTATCTTATCAAAACATTTATGAACGAGGCTGAAAAATCAGGAGCCCGGACCCATGTCATTGAAGTGGCTGAAAAAAAAATTATTCCATGCATAGGCTGTGGTGTTTGCGAAAAAAAGGGTTACTGTGTTACTAAAGACGACGATATGACTCTTGAAATCTATCCGTTGCTTCGTGAAGCCGATGTGATTGTGGCAGCCTCTCCTATATATTTCTACAATGTTACTGCACAGCTAAAGGCGCTTATAGACAGGAGTCAAACCCTGTGGTCCCGGAAATACAGGCTAAATATCGAGGATCCACGAGGGAAAATGAGGCGTGGATTTTTGCTGGCCTTGGGTGCTACCAAAGGAAAAAATCTTTTCGAAGGGGTTAAACTCACGGCCCAATATTTTTTTGATGCAGTATCAGCAAAAAATGAGGGGAGTTTAACTTATTGGCGGATAGAACATCCCGGGGATATGGAAAAGCATCAGACAGTGCATGAAGAGGTGCGGGATGCAGTGGCGGGTCTTATAAAACCTTTTTTGACCCGGAAGATAATCTTATTTGTGTGCCGAGAAAATGCCTGTCGCAGCCAGATGGCCTCAGCGTTTATCCAATATTTGGCCGGAGATAAAATTGAAGCTATTTCCGCAGGGAGCGAACCCGCAGATAACGTTAATCCTGACATGATGAAAGCCATGCAGGAAAAGGGAATAGACATGGCCTTTCGCAGAACCCGATCCCTGAGTCAAGCAGTTTCGGATGTAAAACCGGATATGATCATCAGCATGGGCTGCCAGGAAGAATGCCCATTGATACCGGGTGCCGAAATACAAGACTGGGATTTGCCGGATCCCGCCGGTCAATCCATGGAATTTATGCGAACGGTTCGTGATGAAATAGAGAGTAGAGTCAAGGATCTTATAAATAGTGTTTTGATTTAAGACAAAGTTGCTCGAATGCTTTTTAAACCGTGAAAATTCCTGGTTGATCGTTTTTAAACAGGCCTAATTTATAAAAAGGAAAAGATAATATGCCGGTTAAATTAAAAGTCAGAGATATGATGGTGCCCATTGACGATTATGCAGTAACAACCGCTGATAAGACACTAAAAGAGGCTGTTCCGGAATTGATGAGAATATATTGTCAGGTGGAGACCGGAAAATGTACGGAGGCCGGACATAGAACCAGTCTTGTCCTTGACAGTCAGGGTAAGCTTGTCGGAATTATGGATTTTAAAAGTATCCTTAAAGTTCTGATTCCCGAGATTGCCGGAGGAATCAGCGGGAAGTTGCGGGCTTTAGGAATTTCCATGGCATTTGCTGAAGCCGATGCACACGATATGGATAGTTCAGCGCACGGATTCAGGTCCAGGGTCAGGCAAAACGCCCAAACCCGGGTAAGTGACGTCATGCTAAAGTTAAGAGGAACCATAGATGTAAATGCAGGTTTTTTGGATGCGTTGAAAATGATTTACCGTAATAAAGTTACCGTTCTGCCGGTACTTGAAGGCGACAAATTGGTGGGTGTGCTTCGCGATTCAGATCTCTTCTTAGAGGCGGCAAATGTTCTCATGGAATAGAAGCAACGTACCAATACCTTGTTGATAATTTTATCTATTTAGGTTTTATTTCAAAATCCAGAAGAACAAA